>CAIOTK010000396.1 GCA_903861185.1 uncultured Opitutia bacterium
CACGCCAGCAGCAGGACGATCAGGCGGGGTCGCATGGGGCATACCGATCCCGCGGGGAAACGCCGGGAGAGGCAAGCGCGGCGGCGGTCGGCGTCTACCCTTCGGCCGCCAGCTCGGCGAGGCCGTCCTCGACGGGTACGACGGCGCGGAACCCGAGCGCGGCAGCCGCCGCGGCAGGATCCCCCCGCGAGTGCCGAATGTCCCCTGCGCGGGGCGGGGCGAAAGCCGGCGCCGGCGCCGCAGGGTAGTGCCGTTGGAACACCGCCAGCACCTCCCGCAGCGAGGTGCCCCGGCCCGTGCAGATGTTCGCCGTCCCGCTCGCCAATCCGGGCGCCGTCGCCGCCAGCACGTTGGCCCGCGCCACGTCGTGCACCGAGATGAAGTCGCGCGTCTGCCCACCGTCCCCAAAGAGGGTGACCGCCGTCCCTTCGCGGTGCCGCCGGGCGAAGAGCGAGATCACGCCCGAATACGGCGAACCCGGATCCTGGCGTGGCCCGAAGACGTTGAAGTACCGCTGGCAGCGCACGGTGAAGCCGAACGCGGTCGCGTGCCCCAGCAGCAGCGCCTCACTCGCCAGCTTCGCCGCGCCGTAGGGGCTGATCGGCGCCTTCGGGGCCTCCTCCCCCGCTGGCAGCGGAGGCGCATCCCCGTACACCGCCGCCGACGACGCGAACACCACCCGCTCCACGCCGCCTTGACGAGCGGCCTCGGCGACCCGCTGCGTGGCGACCACGTTCAATCGGAAATTCAAGCCCGGATCCCGGATGCTCTCCGGCACGCTCACCAGCGCCGCTAAGTGCACGATCGCCCCCGGCCGCTCCGCCGCCACCAGCTGCCCTAGCACGTCCTCCGCCGACACATCCGCCTCGACCAGCCGGCAAGCCGTCGAGCGCAGCGCCCCGGCTAGGTTCTCCCGCCGGCCCGTCCGGAAATTGTCCACCGCCGTCACCCGGTGCCCCGCCGCCAGCAGCTGGTCGACGGTGTGACTGCCGATGAAGCCGGCGGCGCCGGTGACGAGGACGTGGGTCATAGGCAGAAAGTGCTGGCGAAAGCTGGGGCGCGGTTAAACGTGGGGCAAGCCCGACCGCTCCTCCCTCCACCACCGATGAACACCCAGAAACGAGTCCTCGCCGTCATCATGGGCGGAGGCCGCGGCACCCGCCTGCAGCCCCTCACGCTCGAGCGCTGTAAGCCGGCCGTCCCCCTCGCCGGCAAGTACCGGCTGGTCGATATTCCGATCAGCAACTGCCTGAACAGCGACATCAACCGGATGTTCCTGCTCACGCAGTTCCAGACGCAGTCCCTCCACCGCCACGTCCAGAGCACGTACCACTTTGACCCCTTCGGCGGGGGCTTCGTCGACATCTTGGCCGCGGAGCAGACCGAGCGGGGTTCCGACTGGTACCAAGGCACCGCCGACGCCGTCCGACGCAACCTGCTCCACTTCCGCAATTTTCCGCACGACCTCGTGCTGATCCTCTCTGGCGACCAGCTCTACCGGATGGACTTCCGCCGGATCATCGCCGAGCACCTCGCCAACGCGGCCGACGTCACGATTGCCGCGATCCCGGTCCCGGTCTCCAAGGTCGCGGGCCTCGGCCTGATGGAGGTGCGCGACGACCACGGCATTGTCCGCTTCGTCGAGAAACCGAAGGATCCCGCCGTGATCGAGAGCCTAGCGGTTAGCCCCGCCCTCGAGGCTGAGCTGTCGCCCAACCCTGAGCGCCGCTGTCTCGCCTCGATGGGCATCTACGTTTTCAACCGCTACGTGCTCGAGATGGCGCTCGACAACGGGATGACGGACTTCGGCAAGGAGGTCATTCCCGGCCTGCTCGGGAAGCGAAAACTCTTTGCCCACCTCTTCGAGGGTTACTGGGAGGATATCGGCACCGTGCGCGCCTTCTTCGAGGCCAACCTCGCCCTCGCGCAGCCCCTGCCGCCGTTCAATTTCTACGATCCCTCGGCGCCGATCTACACTCACGCGCGCTTCCTGCCCGCCTCCAAGGTGAACCGCTGCCAGATCGACCACGCGGTCATTGGCGATGGCTGCATCATCACCGATTCGAGCCTCAAGCGCGCGGTGCTCGGGGTCCGCTGCGTGATTGGGGAGGGCAGCCACGTCGAGGATTCGATCCTGATGGGCAACGACGAGTACGAGGACGATGGCCAGCACGAAGCCAACCAGCTCGCCGGCCGGCCGCACCTCGGGATTGGCCGTAACTGCCGCATCTCCGGCGCGATCATCGACAAAAACACGCGAATCGGCGACGGCTGCGTGCTCTCGCCGCAGGGCAAGCCTGACGGCAGCTACGTTAGCGGCTCGGTCATCATCCGCGACGGTGTCCTAGTGGTGCCGAAGAACACCCATCTAGCCCCGGGCACAGTGGTCTGATTAGCGCCGACTCCAGGCGCGGAGGCTCGCGAGGAGAAACCCCTCGAGCGCCGCCGCCTCGTTCAGGTTCAGCCGCAGCAGGGCGGTATCCTGCTCCAGTTGGCGCACCGCCGCCACGAGGGCGCGGCGGGTCGCGGCGTCGCCCTCCCGGAGACGGGGTAGGGCGAAGGCGCGGGTCGCGTGCTCGATCTCCACCAAGAGCCGGGTGCGCAGGCCAACGGCGAGACCGGTCTCGATCGCCACCTGCTCGTCGTCATCCAGCTCCGCCGGGAGCTTTGCCTTCTCCTGCTTCCAGGCCTCCGCGGTCGCGTTTTCCAGCACCGCGCTGAAGCGCGCGACAAGACCGTAAAGGCCGAGGATCTGATCCGCCACCGCCTTGCGGTCGCCGCTGACGCCCTCGACCAGACGCCCAAGCCAAACCTGGTAGTCTTCCAGCCACGCCGCCCAGCCGTCCGCCGCCACGGCGGTGCCCGCGGTCGGGAAGCGGAAGATCAGCACGCGGCTCCGGATGGTCGGCAACAGCGCGTAAGGTCGCGTGGTGAGCAGCAGCAACGTGGTGTCGCGCGGCGGCTCCTCGAGCGTCTTGAGGAAGACATTTGCCGCCGCGGTGTTCATCCGATCCACCTCGTGCAGGATCGCCACCTTGGCCGGCGCGAGCACCGGGGAGACCTGCAGCTTGCCGATCAGGGTGCGCGTGGCGTCGGCCGAGATCTGGCGCGACTTGCCGGCGGGGCGCAGGGTGAAGCAGTCCGGGTGCTGTTCCGGGGCAAACGCGGCGGTCGGCGCCGGGCCGCGGAGGAGCCGGTCCGCGATGGCGGCGGCCACGCCCGCGAGGGTGCCGGGATCGTCGCCGTGCAGCAGCAGGCTGTGAGCCAAGCGGCCGCGCCGGATCGCCTGCTCGATCACCGCCACGGAGGGCGTGCCTTCGAGGGCGGCGGGCCAGGGGGTCGCGGGCGCCGGGGGCATCGCGGGTGTCAGCAGCCGAGGCGGGCGGCGAGCTCCGCGCGGATCCGGCGCTCGATCACGTCCTCGGGCAGGGTCCCGTCGAGGAGCACGAACCGCTCCGGCAGGCCACGGGCGAGCACGAGGTACCCCTCGCGGACCTTGCGGTAGAATTCGACGTTTTGGCGCTCCATCCGATCCGGCAGACCGGAGGCGCGGCGCTTCAGACGCGCGAGACTCACCTCCTCGGGCACGTCGAGCACTACAGTTAGGTCCGGCATCACGTTGCCCACCGCGAAGCGATTGATCTGGCTCACCGGATCCGCCGCCAAGTTTCGGCCGATGCCTTGGTACACCGTCGAGGAGTCGAGGAACCGGTCACTCAGCACGATCGCGCCGCGGAGGAGCGCGGGGGCGATCACCTCACGCACGACTTGCGCGCGGGCCGCCGCAAAGAGCAGCAGCTCGGTCTCGGCGCACATCTCGTCGCCCTTCGAATTGTGGACGAGCAGGTTGCGGATCTGTTCGCCGATCTCAGTGCCGCCCGGCTCCCGCGTGGTGAGCACTTCGCGGCCCGCCTGCTGGAAGTGCGCCGCAAGGCGGGCGATCTGGGTAGACTTGCCGGCCCCCTCCGATCCCTCGAAGGAGATGAGGCGCCCGGCGGGCTTATACGGCAGCGGCATGGGCAGGGTGATGGCGGGCTCAGCGCCAGTTGGCGAGGAAGGTTTCGAGCTGTGCGAGGTCCGGGCTCTCTCCGGTGCGCACGTAGTGCCCACTGGTCGCGACACCCAGCGTCAGGCACCCTTCCGCGTCCAGCCCGAGCAACTGGCCGGTGGCGAATCCCGCGTTGAAATGGTCTCCCGCGCCGGTGGTGAGGCGTGGCTCCGCGGTGAACGGTCCCGGCACCCACGCGGTACCCTCCGGTCCGGCGCACGCCGCCGACGCCCGCGGGTGGATCACCACCGTGTCGACCCCGAGCCGCGTCCGCAGCGCCGCCGCCGCGCCCCGCAGCGAGGCCTCGTCCTCGTCTGGCTCCGCTTCCCCGACCGCCGTCGCCACTTGGCGCGCCTCCTTCAAGTTCAGACCTAGCGTCACCCGGCCGTGCGCCCCGAAGGCCGCGATCTCCGCCAACGCCTCCCGCAGGTCGGCGACCGCCCGCTTTTCCGGGTCCGCGAGGTCGAAAAAGTACCGCCGCGCCTCCGCCGCCGAGGGGAGCCCCGCCACGATCCGCCCGCGTAGCTCGCGCAGGACGGCCGTGAGGTGCGGAATCATCGTCCAGTTGACGAACGCCGCGAGGTCCGCCCCCGCCAGCTCCGCGCGAAGCGTCTCCTCGCCCACGACCTCCGCGAGGCGCGAGTAGGTGATCTCGTCGAGGCTGCGCATCCGGCCGATCATTAGTTTCCCATCGCGGCACTCAACCGCGAGGGTGTGCGCGGGATCGGCGAGGGAGAAGATTCGCGCCCGCGCTGCGAGGTCCGCGAACACCGGATGCACGGCCGGCCGACCTAGCGCGCCCAGATAGGTTAGCCCGCTGCCCAGCGCGAGGAGCGCGTTCGCCATAATCGGGCCGTTGCCACCGAGCTTGTCGCCGCGCGGATGCAGCTCGAGATTGGTGCTCATCCCCGCGGCCGCAGAGATCCGCGCGCCCAGATCGGCAAGGGTCGGGATGGGCGTAAAATCTTCGCCCGGGCCGCGGCGCAGCCCGACCGGCGTCACGATTGAGTCGACGAAACCATCGAAGCCCACCAAGGCGCGGCGGGGGCGGGCGGACCGGGCGGCGAGCTGGCGGAGGGTGCGGGCGCGAAACATAGCGGAGCGCCGGAGGAAGCCGCCGGGCGCGTGCGCGGCAACCTCATTCGCCGGCCGCCGGGTTTTCCATTGCTGCGCCCAGCTAAAGCGGGCAACGGTTTCGCCCTGTTATGCCTGTGCAGCCTTTTGCCTCGCCCGTGCTGGCGGCCAACATCATCGAGATCTTCGAACGCTGCGGGACGATCGACAAGACGATCGTCCTCGGCCTCGCGCTCTTCAGCCTTGTTGCCTGGACGGTGATGTTCGGGAAACACCACGAGCTGAAGCGCCTCCGCGGGCTCAACCTCTCGTTCGAACAGCACTTGCGCGACCAGCGCTCCCTGCTCGACGTCCCCGACACGTTTCGCGCCCCCCGCTCGATCCCCTACGCGGACCTGTTTGCCGACGCCATCGAGTGCTACCGCCGCGCCGCCGCCCACGACCGCGAGCGCGGCCGCGACGACCCCCGCGCCCGGCTCGAGCAGTCCGAGAACGCCATCCAGCGCGCGATCGCTCGCCAGACGCTCCGCTACGAGTCGAATATGATCTTCCTCGCCTCGATCGTCTCCGGCGCGCCCTTCATCGGGTTGCTCGGCACCGTCTGGGGCGTGATGGAGGCCTTTAGCGCCATCGCCACTCAGCAGACCGCCGGCATTCAGCAGCTCGCGCCCGGCGTCTCCGGCGCGATGCTCGCCACCATCGCCGGCCTCGTCGTCGCGATCCCCTCTGTCTTCGGCTACAACCTCCTCCTCAGCCACACCCGGCGGATGACCACCGAGCTCGAGAACTACGCCTCCAGCCTCGCCGACCGCCTCGAGCTCGAATCCAGCTGACCCGCCCGGTTATGGCCCGCAACTTCCGCCGTCCGCGCGCCTCTCACGCGATCGCCGACCTCAACGTGACGAACCTGATCGATCTCGGGTTCATTCTGCTGGTGATCTTTATGATCGCGACGCCGCTGATCCAGCAGGAGCAGACGGTCGGCGTTAATCTGCCGTCCGTGGCCAAGGCCCCGCAGCCGAAGGTGAAGTCCGATGAGCGGCACGTCGCCGTCGCGATCGACGCCCGCGGGTTCTACGTGGACAACCAGCCCTCGCCGCTGACGCTCGCCCAACTCCGCACCCGCCTCACCGCGTTGGCCGCCGAGCCCAAGCCCCCCGTCATCCGCGTGCGGGGCGACGCCACGGTGCCGTTCCAGAAGGTTGCCGAGGTGATGACCGAGCTCCAGCGCGCGGGCCTCACGCGGATCACCATCGACTCGAAGACCGATTCCTGAGCGGCTGCCCGCTCCTCCAGCGATGACCGACAGCTCCTCCCGCGGATTCCTGCAGGCGCTCGCCTTGCACGCCGCGGCCGCGGCGCTGGCGCTGGGGCTCGGGTTCGTCGCTACGAGCCGCGAACCCGAGGCCGCCCGGATTATCGAGCTGGTGGCGGGCGAGGGGGATAATTACGCCGCCACCGAGGCGCCCGCTCTCGGCGTGGAGGGTGGGGTGAAGTTGAGCGTCCCCGCCGCCGCTACGCCCCGGCCGGAGCCGCCCGCGCTCCTGCGTCCCCCGGAGCCGGAGCCCACGCCCGAGATCGCGCCGTTGGCCCCGGCTCCCGTTGCCGTTTCGCCGCCCGTCCCCGCGCCCAAGGCGCCGCCCACGCCCGCGCCGCCCACCCCCGCTCCTCCCGCGGAAAAGACACCCTCCGCGCCCGGCAACGAGGCCGTTCCCAACTTTAAGAAGAAGATTCAGTACGAGATCGTGCGCGGCGACGCGAAGGCGAAGCTCCAGCTCCGCCGCGAGCGCGAGGCGGAGCAGAAGCGGCTGGCCGAGGACCGCAAGCGGGCGGCCGAGGACGCGAAGCGGATGACCAAAGAGGAATTCGACCGCGCCCAGCGGGCGAAGGGCGGTACCGCAAAGGGCGCCCCTTCCAAGGTCGCGCGCATCGATGGCGAGGGGATCGCCAAGGGCGTCGTCGGCGGCTCTACGGCGAACCGCAAGGGCGGGGCCGGGGGCAAGGCGCTCACGAGCACGGGCGAAGGGGTACTCGACAGCTACTATGCGTACTTCAAACGCGAGCTGCGGACGGCGTTCGAGCCGCCGCCGGGCCTCAGCGACTCGCTCAAGGCGACTCTGGAGGTGCGGAGTAACCCGGACGGTTCGCTGAGCAACGCGCGGATCGCGGTGTCGTCCGGGAGCCGCGAGTTCGACCAGGCGGTGTTGGCGGCGGTCCGGCGCGTGCGGATGCCCGCGCGCCCTGCTGAGCACCGCTCCGCGGAGACCTTCGAGTTCGTCTTCACGATGCGCGAGCGCGACCAAGGTTGAAAAAGTCCTTGCGTTCGGAGCGCCTTGTCGGATTTCTTGGCCCTTCGTCAGTGGCTCGGGCTCTTAGCTCAGTTGGTAGAGCGCCTCAATGGCATTGAGGAGGTCAGCGGTTCGAACCCGCTAGGGTCCACCACCGGAAGGTTACGAAAGCGCCCTTGAGAGGGGGGGTATTCGTCCCTCGGTATCGGGCGCCCCACGATTCCCGACTCCGCTTTGAGCGGGCATTTTCTCCCACGTAACCGCGTGGCGGGAACCTTATTTGAGCCCCAGAATCCAACGCGCCAAGGTTACAGCCTCGGCGTCCGTTACCTGGGGCTGCGGTGGCATCGGGGTGACGCCCCAAACCCCAACCCCGCCCTCGCGGATCTTCCTCACCAGCATTTCCTCGACGCCCTTCTCCCCGGCGTACTTGGCCGCAATGGCCTTAAACTGCGGGGCGAGGTGGTTCCGGTCGATCCGGTGGCAGGCGAAGCAGTTTTTCGTCTTGTACAGCTCTTCGTCCGCGAATGCTCGGGCGCCGGAGAACCACAGAGCTGCCGCCGCCAGAGCCCAGAAGCGTCTCATTGGGTGAGGTTTGCAGGAGTGGCTTCCGTCCGGTCGCCGCCGCGTGCCGACCGGACGTCGCGGACCATCATTGCGGCGTCAGGCGCGAGATCGTGCCTTCGTCGATCGCCACGTAGAGGCTGCCGTCCGGGCCCTGCACCACCGAGCGGAAACGCGCGGCGGGCATCGGCAGTTTGACCGTGGTGCGCGTGGCGGACAGGCCGTCGGCCGAGATATCGAGCACATCGAGTCGGTTACCGACCGGCGTGCCGTGCATCCCGATCCCGGCAAAGCCCACCATCATTCGGCCGTCCCATTCCTTCCACTGCGGACCGCTGAGGAACGTGGCGGTGAACATCCCCTGCGAGAGGCCGTCGTTGTTCCAAGCCGGCCGCATCGCGTCGGGATACGTTTTGAGATCGGTCATCGGCATATACGCCGAACGCTCCTTGGGATCCATCGGGCCCATCTGATTCGGGCTGTAGCCGCAGTAGTCGGCCGGGCAGGCTCCGCGGCCTGCAATGTTTGGACGGGGATCCCAGCCCCCGTTACCACCTGGTCGCAGCGCCGTGACCTCGTCGCTGTGCCACGGGCCGTTTTCGGCGGTGAACGGTTGGTGGGTGACCGGCCGGAACGTGATGCCCTGCGGGTTGCGATGACCGTAGGTATAGATGCGAGGATCGAAGCCAGCCGGCGCCCCGTTCTTCGGTGCGGCCTTGCCGTCCCGATCGATGCGCAGGACCTTGCCGCCGATGAGGGTCGGGCTCTGGGGCACAACCCCGTTGTGCGTGTCCCCCGTCGTTACATAAAGGTAGCCGTCACCGGGGCTGAAGCGGATGCGCCCCCCGTTGTGCGCACCGGGCCCACCGAAGGGCAGGTCGTTCGCTTTGGGCTTGTAAGGGATGTCGGTGACGATGTCCACGCGGCCGGATACCGCGGTCACGGCGTCGTTGACCTTCAGCCGCAGCACCCGGTTCGTGCCCGGAGCCGTGAGGCTCGACGTCGCATACACGTAAATGAAGCGGTTGCTCGCGAAATTGGGATCGACGGCGACCCCTTGCATGCCGGCCTGGCCCTCGCAGAACAGGTCATTGGCGGTCGCGCCGTAGCCCTTGGAATCTTTCATTCCCAGCAGCTTCACCACCGCCCCGCTGCGCAACCGGACGGAAAGGCCGAGGCACTTCTCGGTGAAGAACATCGTCCCGTCGGGCAGAAAGGCCATATCCCAAGGGCCGTCGAGCTTGGTCAGCACCACGGTGTGCGTCAGGGAGGGAAAGCCGGAGCGCGCCGGGGCGCCCGTTTTTTCGGGAACGGCGGGCGAGCCGGCAATGAGGACGCAGGGTAGGGCGGCAAGAAGCAGTCTCTTCATCGGGAGTTCTGGTTGGTGGGCACGCCGGACTCAGACCGGAGCACGGCTGAACTGGTCGTTATGGCGGTGAAACGCGTCCGTCAATCGGCGATCTCGTTCGACTGGTCCGCGCGGGCTGACCCGGGGGCGCGCCCGATAGTCCCACCCGGACTCGCCGCGCTGCCCTTGGCGCGGCAGGAAGTCGTGCGCCGTCGCGCGCGGGATGGATTGGAGTTGGAGGGCATTCTGGGGCGCCCGCTCCACGAGCGCCCGGGCCAGCGCCACCCCCGGATCGTGGCCGTGCACGGCGGGCCCGAGGCCCAGGTGGGCAATGGCGGGATCACAAGTTATTCCACCCCCGGTCAGGTCGCCGCTGGTCTGATCTCCCGCCTCCGCGGCGGGGCCCCGGACGCTGTGCACCGTGGCACCGAGTCCTGCTGCATCGAGTTCGGGGCGGGCCGGATCGGCCGGGTGGACATCGATTTCTTCTCGAACCCCGCGGGGCCGATCGGGGTGTGCAACGAACCTTCCCTCGCTCTGAGCCGGGATAATGAGTCGTTCGGCTCCGGTCTTCGCGCGCGTTGGTTCGGGCTCTGAAGCCGGCCCGGTCCGGCAGTGGTTCCAGCTCAGGGTGCCGCCGTCGCGGCCGTCTCGCTCCCGACGAGCGGCTGGGTGGTCCGGAGGTAGGCGAAGAGGTCGCGCAGTTCGCCGTCGCTCAGGCCC
>CAIOTK010000397.1 GCA_903861185.1 uncultured Opitutia bacterium
CGCCCGATGCCGGAGGAGTAGCTCAGGCGCGAGATGAGGTTGCGGTTGGGCGCATACCGGAGGTGCACCCCGGGGAAGATGTCGGTGTACTCACCCTCGCGCCGCAGCCGGCTGCGCACGTTACCAACGGTTACGGGGCCCTCTGCGTCCGTCTCGGTCTTCTCCATCCGCAAGCCAGCGAGGATCGAGAGACTGTTCAGGCGGGTATGGCCCATCACATAGGCGGCGGTCACCGTCTCGGTGATGCTGCGGTCGCCGTTGAGCCGCGACGTCTCGGCAAAGGGCACGTCATCCACCCAGAAGCGCGGGTAGAGCGCCTGATGGCGGGCGACCGCGAAGGGGTTGGCCCAGGGCGGCTGGCGGTAGCCGGCGTTGGAGTCGCTCCACTTCGGCGTGGTGTCGAGGAACTGTCCCAGGCTCTCGTCGCCGGAATTGAGGATGCCGTCCGGACCCGCGAAATTGTAGCGGCGGGAGAAGTTCTCCAGCGCACGATCCTGCTGGCGGATGACCGCCCCCGCCTTGACGAAGGTCGGCGCGGGCAGGTTGAAGGTCTTCTTGACGTTGAACTTGGCCGTCAGGATCTCGTCCTCGCCGTTCCGGTCCGGCTGGGTGACCAGCAGGGTGTTATAATTGTTCAGGTCGAACAGGTTCGGACCCGCGGTCTGAGAATACTGCGGCCACTTGGGATTCTGGCGGCGGTCGATGAGGAAGCCGATGCCGCCGAGGCGGTAGGTGATCGTGGCCTTGGGGCGGGATTGGAAGCTACGGCCATCCGGGCGGTAATCGTAGTAAGTCTGGGAATTGGAGAAGCTGGCGCCGTAATCGATCTCGAGGCCCGGGAACCGGTGGCGTACGGTCGGCACAAACTGGTAGGTGCGGCCGGACTTGTCGTCGGTGCTCAACGTGATGGAGCTGGAGGAATTCACGTTGGGCAGCACCTCCTGCAGGAAGCTGGTGTAGCCGGGACGGAAGTTCGCCACGCTGGCGGAGGTCCCGAGCACCATCGCGCGGGTGTCATTGGTCTCGTGAAACCAATTGTAGGCGGTGTTCAGCGAGAGCGTGGTGGAATCACTCCACTTGTACTCGATCTTGGCCCCGGTCGCGAGACGCGTGCGGGGCGCGCCGGCGGGGCGCGGGACCGTAATGTTCTGCACGTAATAGGGCTCCGTCAGCACGTTCTGGTAGGTCGCAAGGGCCGCCGTGTCGCCACCGGGTTGGGAGTGATAGGTGCCGGTCAGGGAGATGCCGATCCGCTTGTTCGCTCCGAGCAGGTCCGCGTAGGAGAAGTTGACCGAGGGCCCGATGTTATTGATCGGCTCCCGCAGCCAGTTGTCGCTGCGGGTGTAGTACTTCGGCCGCCAGACGCCGCCGATGGAGTAGTTGAAGGAGCGGGGCTGGTTCCGATCGAAGGCGCTCTTCGATACAATGTTCACATTCCCGCCGATCGAGTCGGCATCCATATCCGGGGTCGGGGCCTTGGTGACCTCGATTGTCTCGATATTGTTCAGCGACGCCTGCTCAAACTCAAAGGTGCGGCCGGCACCGGCGGACTGGGAGCTCGCCACGCGGTCACCGTCCATCGTCACCGCGTTGAGGGCGCCGTCGATGCCGCGGATCTGCACGGAACGGACGTCAGCGCCGACGTAGACCGCCGTGATGCCGGGCATCTGCTGGAGGAAGTCGCCGATGTTGCCATCCGCGATATTGCCGAAGCTGTCGGAGGCGACGACGTTCTTCACATTCGGAGCCTCGCGCTGGGCGGTGATGGCCGCGGCGCTGCCCTCGCGGTAGCCGGCCACGGTGAAGGCCTCCAACTTGTAGACCCCCGCGTTCAGATCGATATTCTGGATGACCCGGGCGCCCGGGCGCACGTCGACGGTGACGCGCTGGGCCTCCAAGCCCGTATAGCGCACGACCAAGGTGGCCGGCCCCGCTGGCAGCGTCAGCTCATAGCGGCCCTGCCGCTCGGTGATTACGGAGCGATTCGTTCCCTCCACGGAAACTTCGGCCCCATCAAGGAAGACCGCGGTGGCGGCGTTACTGACCTGACCAGCAACACTGCCCGTCGCCTGAGCGCGGGCACTGAGCGGTAGGAGCAGGAGGAAGGGAACCAGCCGGCAGGCCGAGAGGAAGCGGCGGAGACGAGGCAATGTGTTAGGCATATGGGTCAGTGGGGGTGCCCAAGCAGGCCATGTGCCGACTCGGGCCGCAATCTAATCCGCTGGGATCAACCCAAACTATCCTGCTCCCCGTTGCCCACGCCGGCGCCCTCCCGCGGCCACGCGGGGCGGCCCTTCAGTCCCGAGCGACAGCAAAACGAATCTCTTGGCGCCCGGACAACCCGGTGAGCTCGACCGTGCCGCGTCCGTCCACCGGCAGCCGCCGACCCGAGGCAAGTGCGGACCGGACGGTCCATCCCTCTGGCACCCGGGCGCGGAGCAGGACCCGTGACGGAGCCTGCCGCGCGGGAAGCTCGACCTGCGCCACCACCTCACCGGCGCTCAAGCGGGATTCGGCCCATACGCTCACATCCCCCCAGGCGGTGGGAGCTCGCTCGACGCGGATGGCCTGCCCCTCCTCTAGCCAGCGCCGGGAGGTGCCGAAGAGCAGGCGGAGGGTGTCTGGTCGGCCATCGTCGTCCAAGTCCCATTCCTGCACCAACAACTGCCGAACCATCGAAAGCACGTGGGCGCTGGCCGCGCTGTTGGGCGGGCAATAGAAGAACCGGCCCTCCGCATCGACTGGCCGCAACGTGCACCCCTCGCCGCCGACGAAGGTGTTGCGGGTCAGTCCCTGTGCGAGGGTACCGTAGAGGCTCAACAAGGCACGCTCCGGTTCGTCTCGGCGCAGGGCGTCCAACGTGTATCGGGTCCCGTAAAGCGGATTAACGCGCTCGGGGCCGGTCCAGAAGTTGAACGCGTCCCCGCCGGAGCGCACCATCCCGAGGAAGATCCCGCCGTGGCGCTCTTGGTAATGCGGAATCCAGTGCTCCGCCTCGCTGCCCGGCGGGAAGATCCCGCTCCCGATCGTGTAGCCGATGATGATGTTCCAATAAGACCCGATGCGCTGATGCAAAATGGGACTGTGCACGGGTTCACCGCCATCGAGCGCGATGGGGACGAATGGTGGCTCCGTGGTCCGGGAGCTCGCCCGGTCGATCGCCTGCAGCACGACTGGGCGAAACTCCGCCGCCGCCGCGGAGTAGCGTCGGCCCAGTGCGGGGTCGCCGAAGGCTGTCTGCAGAGCACCGAAGTCGTGCAGCGCCCGCCAGGCCCGTGCGTTGACGTTGAGGCTCTGCACCGGCGTGTGGATGTCGCCGCAGTACTGCTCCTTTGGGAACAGGCCGCCGGGCCCCGTACGTCCCTCGAGGAAACGCGCGATCTCCGTCTCCCAGCGGGGCCTTAGTTCCCCGAGCGCGGCGATATCCCGGGTTTGCCAAACATAGCGCACCAGGTTCCCAAGCTTGAACGCGGCCTGGTGCAACTCGAGGTTGCGGCGGGTAAAATCAAATAGCGGCTCCAGTAGCCGGCGCGCCTCCGCCGCGTAACCCCACGAGAGCAGTGCCAGCGTCGCGTCGCTGCCTTCGGCGGAATAAATCTGATCGTACTGGTTCCCCGTGCTGTAGCGCAGTTGCCCGTGATTGATTAGTTGGAAGTTCTGTACGATCGCGTTGCGCCAGGCGTGGTTGATCCGGGCCTCCGGGACTTCGACCTGCGCCGCCCGGCCAACTAGGCCGCGCCAAGTCTCGACACACGCCGCGCGGCGGGCGGCGTATTCGCTCGGGTCCACCCGCAGGCGCGTTCCCACCGGTAGTGGCGTGGTCGGGACCGCTAGGGTAACCGCCCCACCCTCGCGCACACGGGCGACCATGCGTCCCCGCTCCCGCTTCCAGACCGGGTCAAACGCGGCTACTACCCGGCCCGCCTCGTCCAGCAGGTTCCCCGCCTCGAATCGCAATCCGGGCGCGTCCACCTCCACCGCCACGAAGCCGTTCGTGCCTTGCGTCAGATCAAAGCGTACGAACACCACGCAATGCTCCGCCAAACCCGCCTCCGTGGCCGCGAACGCCTCCAGCCGGTAGATCTCCGCCGGCGGGCGTTCGCCAGTACGCCGCAGGGGCACCATTCCCTCGGCCTGCACCGGCGTCCGGTGGGCGTACCGGATCTCGGGAATGGGCAGCCAACCCTCCGCGAGCAACGGCTCCGTGACCCGATCCCGCAGGCTGCCGAAGGCGAACTCATCCGGCCCGACGCGGAACCGCACGGGAATGCCAACGTCGTTCCAGCTGCGACTGCCGCCGCGCAGGTTCAGCCCGCTGCCGTCCGAGATCAGCCGCGCCTTCGGCCGAGCCCCCGGGTCCCCGCCGCGACGGAACTCGACCGGGCCGGACGGGATCTCCCCCGGCGGACACAGGATGATCGGATAGTGCCGGAAGTCGGCGTTCACGTAGCGCGGCGGCGGCAGCAGGGGCGCCAAAAACTCGTAGCTGGGACCGTTGGGCTGGGCCATCGCCGCCTCGCCCCAAACATCGCGCACCGCGGTGATCGCTTCCTCCAAAGGGGGCAAGGCGGCGGCACGGATTTCCGGGACCGCAATGGCCGCGAGAACGGCGAGGCGGAGGCAAAGCGGGTTAGTCATCAGAAATTCCCCCGCAGGCCGAAGATCCACAGCGCCCCGTAGCGGTCGCTTTGGCGGAAGCGGGCCCGCTCCGGCGTCAGCGGTCCCCGGCGTTCGAAGTCCTCCGGTTCATCGCCCCAATTACGGATGTTACCAAACACACTGAGCCGGCGCGTGAGGTTGAACTCGGCGTTCACGTCCACCAGCCGCCGCGGCGTCGCGTAGGTGAAGGTCCCCGGGCCGACGCTTAGGCCCCCGATGGGCGCCAGCTTACGCTCGCTCTGGTAGGTCCAGTTCGCCCGGACGTTGAAGCGCGGCCGCGTCAGCACTAGGCCCACGCTAGCCGTGCGCGGGATCATCCCGTTGAAATTATCGGCTTCCACGCCCGCGATTCGCTGGCTCGCCCCGCTGGCGATGACCTGCACCCCCCGCGCCCACGCAGGCAGGAAGGTCAGCGCCTGACGGTACTGGAAATCCAGCCCCTCGATATGCACGACGGCCGGGAGGTTGTACTGCGTGGCGATATCGAAGCGCCCGTATTCCGCGGCGGCCAGCCCGTGGACCGCGAGGAACTCAGGGGTGGACGGGAACACCGTACTCCCGAAGAAGTTCTCGAATTGCCGCCGGAACGCGCCGACGGAGACCAGCCCCACCCCCTCGAAGTAGTGTTCCAGGGCCACCTTGCCGGTGCGCGCGCTCCAGACCTTGATGGCGGTGTTGCTGACCACGATCCGGTTCGCGGGCGACGGCGCCGCCTCCAGATCCGGGAGCGTGATGCCCCCGGCGTACTGATTATAGTTCGGCCGGCCCACACTGTGGTAATAAGCCGCCCGCAGGAGGGTGTTCGCCCGCAGGTTCCACGCCGCATTCAGGCTCGGGAACCAACGCAAGTACTCCTTCTCCGTCCGCGAACCGCGTTCCAAGTAGGTTCGACGCGAGATCTCCAGTGCGGTCCCTGGCTGCTGGAGCGGCTGGCCGTTGGCTCCGCGGAGCACGCGGCCGGCGGCATCCCGCTGATAGTTGCGCGACAGGTCCTCCAGCGGCCCCTCCGCTTCGATATTCGTCTGCTC
>CAIOTK010000398.1 GCA_903861185.1 uncultured Opitutia bacterium
CGCGTACTCATCGGTAAAGGTGCTGCCCGCGTTGTAGTTCGCCTGGCCCGGACCGTGGTACAGCGAGACGACCGAGGAGAACACGAGCAGCCAGCCGGCGCCGGCCCGGTGCGCCTCGCGCGCGAGAACGGCAAACCCCTCGACCTTCGGCCCCAGCGCCGCGAGCAGGTCCTCCTCCCGCATCCGGTCGAACGAGCGGTCACGCAGCACGAGGGCCGAGAGGACCACGCCGTCGACCCGGCCCCAGCGGGTACGCACCGCGGTAAAGGCGGCCGCGACCGCGTCCTCGCGCGTGAGATCTGCCTGAAAATACGCCCCCTCGGCGCCCGCCGCCCGCAATTCCGCGAGGCCGGCGGCGATCTCCGCGTCCTCGGCGCGGCGCCCGAGCCAGGCCACGCGGGCCCCATACCGCCGGGCCAGTTCAAGGCTCAGCCCACGGCCAAGCCCACCGTGGCCGCCGGCCACGACGTAGACGCCCCCGCGCCGGAAACCGCCGGGTGTCACGCGGCCTCCTCCCGGCCAAGGGTGAAGGTGAAGCGCCGCCCGCCGCGCCACGCCACCCGTTCCCCAGCGCGTTGCGCCGGCTCCGCCACCACCGCCGCCGCGAGCGCAGCCGCCGCGCCTGCGTCCGGCTCCCCAGCCGGCAGATCAACGGCCGCACAATCAACGTGCGGGTACTCCCGGCCGAGCGAGGCCGCCAGACCCGCCAACGCTGCGGCGTGCGGCCGGCCCAGGGCGTCGTCCACCGCCCAGAGGCCACGCGTGACCACCCGTAAGACGAGCCCGGGCACCCAGCGATCGTGGGCCTGCAGGGCTTTCACGAGTCGGAACAACGCCAGCACACCCCGCTCCTGCGCGGTCCGGACGCGGGCCAACTCGTCCACCGCCGAATCGGGTTCACCCGCCAGAAAGTAAATCCGCTGCGGGGCCGGCCGCGCGGCCACCTCGCGCGCCCACGCACCGGGATCCGCGGGATCGACTCCCGCAGCGGCAGCCAGCTCGAGCACGACCGCCCCGGGATGGCGCTCCGCCAACGCACCCGCCACCGGCGAGCCACCCTCCCGCACGATCCATACGGTCTCGTCTGCCGCGACTGGCGCGAGCGACGGCATCCCCGCCTCCACCCAACCCGGCACCAACCACACGGGCGCCGGCCCGGGCCGCGGCGGCCGGGTCACGTACCCGCTGAGCCGCGCCACCACCCGACCCTCCTCGCTCGCCACCACCAACTCGGCCCCCGTCGCCGGGTCCCCGCTCGCTTCCACCCGCACGACGTCAGGCCACGGCGCCAGTACCTCTAGGCGGCCAAAACTGTACGGGAAACGGAAGCCCCCATCGCCCTCCGGCCCTAGCAGCGCCGCCACTTGGAACGCACCATCCAGCAACGGGGCGGGCACCCGATCCTGCGCGGCGGTGCCGGCCGCAGCGGGATCCAACTGGAGCCGCGCCACCACCCGGCCTGCGGCCGCGACCACCCGCCGCACCACCCGGAAAGCCGCCCCGTAGTCCACGCCCCCACGCGCCATCAGCTCGTGCCAGGTTTCGCCGTCCAAAGTCCGCGCCCCCACCTCCGCCGGCCACGCCCCGTCCACGGTCGCCGGAGCGGCCTCCGGCTCCCACGCGAGGCCACCCTGCGCGTGACGAACCTCGGCGGCCCCCTCACCCGAGATTACTTCCCAATCGCCTTCCTCGGCCCCCGACCGCCAGCGCACCGCCAGGGCGGCCGCTGCCGCTGCGTCGACCGGCCGCAGCCACGTGAGCGCCCGGAGCACCGGCACGTGCCCCGGCCGCCGGCCCGCCGCAGCCAGCACGAGGCCCGCCACGGCCGCGCCCGGCAACAGCGGCTCACCCTGCACGCGATGATCAGCCAGCACGGGATCATCGGCGGCGAAGGCAAAGGTCTGACCACCCTCCGCGGGCATCGGCGCCCCGGTAGCGGGGACCGGCGCGAACCAACAGCGGCGGAGGTCGAAGGGATAACCGGGCAACCGCACGCGGCGGGCTCCCCCAACCGGAAACAAGGCATCCCAGCGCGCGTCGGCGCCCGCGAGGTAGGCGTCGCGCGCCTCGGCCAACAGGGCGCGCCGGTCGGACACCGCACCGGCGGCGCGCAGGCCCTCGCGGAGCCACCGCTCGCGGGCCGCCGGTAAATCGTGCCGCGCAACCTCGACGGTGGCACCCGCAAAGGCCCGCAGCGCGGCGCGGAGTTCCACCGCGTCTGCCGCGACCACCGCAAAGCGGTGCCCGAAATGGCTGCGGCCCACTGCAAGGGTGAAACTCACTTCCGCCAGTGCGGCGGTGGCCCCCGCCGGAGTCGCCAGCCAAGCAGCGAGGTCCGCCACGCGCCGCGCGAGGGCCGTCGGCGTGAATCCCGAAAGTAGGAACAGGTGCGGCCCGGGCGCTGCCGGCGTCACGGGCGGCAGCGCCGCGGGCGCCTCCTCCACCACGAGATGCGCATTGGCCCCGCTGAAGCCAAAGGAACTCACCGCCGCGCGCCGCGGCGCCCCCGACCGCGCGGGCCACGGCTGGGCCGCATCCGCGATCCGGAACGGACCGCCTTCCAGCACGAGTTCCGGGTTCCGCGGACGCGCGTGCAACGTCGGGGGAATCACCCCTTGGCGCAGCGCCAGCACCACCTTCAGCAGCCCCGCCACCCCGGCGGCCGCGAGGGCGTGGCCGAAGTTAGATTTCACCGAGCCCAGCACGCAGAACGCCTCTCGCGCCGTGAAGCCCCGGAATGCCTCGGTGAGCGCCGCCACCTCCATCGGATCACCCAGCCCCGTGCCGGTCCCGTGGCATTCCACGTAGTCCAGCGTCGCCGGATCCACCCCCGCCGCGCGGTACACTGCCGTCTCGAGCTCCGCCTGCGCCGGCGCGCTCGGCGCGGTGATCCCGTTGGTGCGGCCATTCTGGTTCACGCCGCTGCCCCGGATGACCGCGTGCACCGGATCACCGTCGCGCAACGCCGCCCCGAGGGGCTTCAGCACCACCACGCCCACGCCCTCCGCCGGCACGATCCCATCGGCCCCAGCCCCGAAGCTCCGGCAACGGCCCGTCGGCGACAACAGGCCGGTCTTACTCGCGCGGATGTGGAACCCGTCCGAGGACATCACCGCCACACCGCCGGCCAGGGCCAGCGTGCAGCCACCGGCCCGCAGGCTCTCGCACGCTAGGTGGATCGCCACCAGCGACGAGGAGCAGGCGGTGTCGACGGCAAGCGCGGGGCCCTTGAGGTTGAGCAAGAACGGCACGCGCCCCGCCAAAATCGCGCTCGCGTTGCCGAGGAACGCCCCCGCCTCGCCCCAGTCGGGCCGGCCCACTAGCTGCGTCTCGTAGTCGCCCGCACAGCAGCCCGCGAATACCCCGCACCGCGTGTCGTCGAGCGCGCGGTCCGCGTAACCCGCGTCCTCCAGTGCCCGCCACGCGGCCATCAGGAATAACCGCTGGTGCGGATCCATCAGGTCCGCCTCGCGCGGCGTGCAGCGGAAGAACAACGGATCAAAGCCCGCCGGATCCCGCAGAAAACCACCCCACCGGCTGTAGCTGCGCAGGGGTGCACGGCGGTCCGAACTGAACCGCGCCCGCCAGTCCCACCGCTCCGCCGGCACCTCGCGCACGCTGTCGCGGCCCGCCGCGAGGTTTGCCCAGAACTCCTCTAAGTCGTCCGCGTCCGGAAACTGGCCCGCCATCCCAATGATCGCAATCGGCTCGGGCCCGCCCGCCGGCGCCGCAGCGCCGGAACTCACGCCCACCACCGGAGCCGCGGGCGTCGCCCCCACCGGCGCGGGAACCAGCGCCGCCGGCGGTAGGGCCGCCGCGCGCAGGCGTTGCACCACGCCGGGCTCCGCGGTCGCCAGGATTCGGCGCACGAGACGGCGCACCGAGGGATGGTTAAACAAGTCCGGCGTCCGCAGCGTGAGGCCCAGGTCGCGGTTCAGGCGCTCGATGATCTCCACCGCCAGAATCGAATCGACGCCCAGGCTCTCGAACGTCGCATCCTCCCCGACCGGATCCCCCTCCGCCTGCACCGCCCGCGCCACGACCTCCGTGGTGCGCGCCCGCAGCCAGCGCGCCAACGCCTCGTCCGCCTCCTCCCCTGCATCCTCCGCGGCGACCACGTTTGGCCCCGCGACCGCCCGGATCAGCGCCCCGGCCCCAGACGCCGCGACCGGAGCAGTCTCTGCGGCAGCCACCTCGGCCGGATCGCGGCGCGCTACGATCACCGCCTGCGGGAACCGGTCCGCGGGCGCCGGATCCCGGCCCAGCACGTCGACGTCGCGATAACCCTCCTCCGCCAAAATCCGCCGCCACTGGGCCTCGTCCGACAACGGCGCCTCCGGACGCCGCCGCTCCGGGTCCCGGCACGCCCACCAGCGCGCGAGCAAGCCATAGGTCAGACCGTTGAGCACGTGCGCCCGCGTCGCCTCCACGAGCACAAGCCGCCCGCCCGGCCGCAACAAGCCGCGCAAGTGGCGCAGGGCCGGGCCGAGTTCCGCCAAGGTGTGCAGCACGTTGGCCGCGACGATCACGTCGCAACTCGCGGCCGGATAACCCTGCGGACCCGGCGCCTGCTCGAGGTCGAGCAACCCAAACCGCATCGCTGGATAACGAGGCCCAAGCCGCTCCTGCCCGTGGCGCCGGAAGGCCGGTGCAATATCGGTGAAGACATACTCCACGTCGAGCCGCTCCCGCGCGAGCCGGGCCGCAACCGCCTCGGTGGTCGCCCCGGTGCCGGCGCCGACCTCGAGCACCCGCGGCACCGTGCCACCCGCGGGCGGCAGCGCAGCCAAGACCGCCGCGGCGGCCACGGCGTTCGCGTGGTCCATCATCACCGAACCCTCGTACAACGCCGCCACCGCCTGCACGGAACCACCGGGGAAAAGTACCTCCGCACCCTGCCGCCGCCCGGCGACCACCTCCGGCAGGCCATCCAGACAGGCACCCAGCAGCCCCGCGTGCGGCGCGAACCGCGGCTGCGCCACCCCGAAAGCCGCCAGATCGCCCGGCGCCGCCCCTGCACCTCCAGTCAGCCGCCACCCACCCGGCACGGCCTCGACCAGACCCGCCGCCGCCAAGTGGTACGGCAACGAGGCGCACAGGCGCACGTACTCCGGCTGCGCCCCCAACGCCGCCGCAACGCCCGCTCCATCCACCACCTCACCTTCCTGGGCCCACAAGCCCCGCGCGCGCAACCGACCGAGCAGCGCCGCCCCCGTGGTCGCCGTTAGCCCATCGAGAGCGGCCACCTCCTCCGCCGCCCGCGCCGCATCGAGTGCCGTCCCCGTCGCCAACCGGGCGGAACTCCCCGCCTCCGCCGGTCCCGCGGCCGGCCACGACCGGACGGTGTACCCTTCCAAGGTGAGCACGGGTCGCCCCGCTGCGTCAGTCGCCACCCCATCCACCGCGCCCTCGGCATTCCGCCAGACCTGCACCCGCACCTGCTCCGGCCACGGTGCGTGCCACACCAGACGATCCGCCGCGAAGGGCACCCCGCGCTCATCGCCACGCCGGAGTCGGAGCAGCGCCGCGAGTTGCAGCACGCCGTCCGCCGCCGCCGCCGGCCAGATCCCCGGAGACCCCGCGGGCGCAGTGAGGGTCGCGCTGGCTGCCGCCGGGCCCAGCACAGCCTCGTCCAAGGTGCGATAGAGCGGACCATACGACAGCCCCGCCGCGCCGAGAAAGGCGTAGATCGCCTCCGCCCCGCAACGCTCCACGCCCGCGTCGCCCGCCGCGGGAGCCGGAACCGGGGGCCGCAGGCCGCCCGCCTCCCCCCACGCAAACCAGCCCCGCGCGTGCTCGCCCACAGCCGAACGCACCACGAAAGCCCGCCCATCCACCCCGTCACCCAGCACGGCCGCGGCTGCCGCGGGATCCGCCGTCAGCGGCCGTAGCCAAGTGATGCGCTCCCAGCGGCAAGGGCGGAAGGACTCCGCCGCTGCATCAGCCGCGGCGCGGACCAAGCCAAGGTGGCCGACAGCCGGAAAGACCGGCTGGCCCGCGACGCGGTGCTCCGTGAGCAGACGTGCCAGGTCCACCGTCGCGGCCGGCTGCACGCGCGCGGTCCAGTACGCGCGACGCTCGAACGCTCGGCCCGGCAGGGACACGCGCCGCCCACCCCACGGAAAGGGTCCGACCGGGACCGCCGCACCCGCCACCCAGGCCTCCGCCGCCGCCGCGCCCCCCTGCACCCACGCCGCGAGCAACTCGGGCGCCTTGGCCCCCAACGTACCGCGCCGGACGGAAACGGGCGTCTCCCCGCGCCCGCAGGCGGCAAGGATCTCGCGCGCCTCGGCCGCATCCACCGCCGTGAACGCGAGGCGTTCGGCCAGCGGCTCTCGCCCAGCCAAGAGCGTCGTGGCGAGATCGGCCAATGTGATCCCCGCGCCCATCTCCGAAGCGAGGTGGGCGGCGAGTTCCGCGGCGGTGGCCGTCAGGGAAACCGCGGTGCGCGCGGACAGGGCGATCAGCGCCGGACCCACCGCCACCGGCACCGCAAGGGGCGGCGGCGCCTCCTCCAGCACGGCGTGCGCGTTGATCCCCGAGAATCCAAAAGAACTCACGCCGGCCCGGCGCACGGGCGCGGCCTCCCCGGGGCGCCGCGCGCCCGGCCAGGCCGTAGTCACGGCCGGTAGGTGAAAGGGCGTGCCCTCGAGGCGAACCCGTGGGTTGGGCGCGGCGAGGTGGAGGTTGGCCGGGATCAGGCCCGCCCGCAGCGCGAGCACCGCCTTCGCCACGCCCGCGAGCCCGGCCACCGCCTCAAGATGACCTACCTGCGTCTTCACCGCGCCCAGCGCGCACGGCAGCGGATTGGGGGCCCCGGACCAGACCTCGCGGAGCGCGTTGACCTCGATGGGATCGCCCAGCTGCGTGCCGGTGCCGTGCGTCTCTAGCAGAGCGATCGAACCGGGCTCCACCCCGGCGCGCGCCTGCGCCTCTCGAATCACCGCCACCTGCGCGACCGGGTTGGGCGCGGTGAGCCCCGCCGCCCGACCCCCGTGGTTCTCCGCCGTCCCCCGCACCAGCGCGAGGATCGGGTCGCCGTCCGCCCGCGCGCGCCCCAAGGGCTTCAACAGGAGCGCCACCACGCCCTCGCCCCGCACGTAACCGTCCGCCGACGCGTCGAACGCGCGGCACCGGCCGCGGGGGCTGATCATCCCCGTCTTGGCCGCCTCCACCGTCACCGCCGGATCCAAAATGAGGTTCACCCCGCCCGCCAGCGCCAGGTCGCACTCGCCAAGCCGCAACGCCGTCACCGCTCGGTGCAGGGCCACCAGCGAACCCGAGCAGGCCGTGTCGATCACGGCGCTCGGCCCGCGAAGGTCCAAGAGGTAGGACACGCGCGCCGCGATCAGCGAACTGGCCGCACCGAGCGCCCGTTGCGCGCCCGCATCCACCCCAGCCGCGGGGTCCAGCTCGCCGGGATCGTATTCGGACCCACCGACGATGCCGACGAACACCCCGGTGCGGCTGCCCGCGAGGCGGCTGACGGGCACCGCCGCGTGCTCAATCGCCCGCCACGCCGCCTCAAGGAACAGGCGCTGGCGCGGATCCATTGCCGCCGCCTCCCGCCGCGACAGGCCGAACGCAGGCGCATCAAAGGCGTCGACGCCCGCCAAGTAACCACCCTCCCCCGCCTCCCGCCCCCCGGCCAGCCGGCGCCGCGCCTCAGGCCAAGGACCGACGGCATCGAAGCCCGCGCGGAGGTTGGCCCAGAATGCGGCCGGTCCGTCCGCGCCCGGCAGGCGCAACTCAAGGCCGATGATCGCGATCGGTTCCGCCGCGCCCGGCAGGGCGGACGCCTGTTCCACCGGTAGTTCCGCGCGGGCCTCCGGCGCGGAAACCGGATCCGCGGCCCACCTCGGCGCGCCCGACGCCGCCCCCGGGGGATGCGCCCCGCGCGCCACGAGGTGCCGGGCCACACCGGCCAGCGTCCGCAGTTCGTAGAACACGGCCTCGTCCACCGCGACTCCGGTCGCCCGGGCAAGAGCGGCGCTAAACGCCGTGAGGCGAATGGAATCGAACCCGAGTTCGCCCAGCGGCCGAGCCCAGTCCGCCGGCGCCACCACGGTCCGGAGTACCTCACCCGCGAGCGCCACCAACCCGGGCCGCCACGCGTCTTCCGTCCCCGCCGGCGCAACCCGCGCAACCGGCACCGCCGCGGCGCCCCCACCCGACGACCCGGCCGGCAACTCCGCGAGCGCCCGGCGATCGACCTTGCCGTTCGGCGTGAGCGGTAGGGCATCACGCCGCTCCAGCGTCGACGGTACCATATACTCGGGGAGGCTGCGGCGCAGGGCGGCGAGCAGCGTCCCGGCGTCCGGCCCGCCGGCGGGACCGGCGACCCAGTGGCCCGCCAGCCGCACCTCCCCCGAGGCATCGCGCACCGGCACGACCGCGGCCGCCGCCACCCCGGGCTGCGCCAGCAGGCACGCCTCAATCTCCTCAGGCTCCAACCGGTGGCCCCGGAGCTTCAGCTGGCGATCGGCGCGACCGACGTACTCAAGCATAACGCACCAGATCCCCGGTCCGGTAGGCGCGGACCCCTCCCGCGGCAGGTAGGTTCA
>CAIOTK010000399.1 GCA_903861185.1 uncultured Opitutia bacterium
CGGGGGTCGCGTTCACCTACTGAGGCCGATGTCCGCCCACCCCCTGCTCCTCGTCCTCGCCGGACCCGCGGGCTCCGGCAAATCCACCCTCTGCGACCGCCTCCGCCACGAGCGGCCGGAGTTCGACCGGGTGGTGACGACCACCACCCGCGCCCCGCGCCCGGGCGAAGTGGACGGCGTGCATTACCATTTTCTGGACGCGGCGGAGTTCCGCCGCCGGATCGCCGCGGGTGCCTTCCTGGAGTGGGCGCAGGTCCACGGCGACCACGAGGACCGCCTCTACGGGACCCTGCGCGCCAGCGTGCTCGAGCCCCTCGCGGCCGGGCGCGACTTGGTCATCAACGTGGACGTGCAAGGGGTGGAAAACCTGCGACGGGCGGCGCGGGCCGAACCGGTGCTGGCGCGCGCGCTGACCACGGTGTTCATCATCGTGGACCCGGCGGAGCTGGCCGCGCGGATGCGGGCGCGGGCGGGCGACCACGAGGAGGAGATCGCTCGGCGGCTGGCCACGGCGGAGGCGGAGTTGCGCGCGGCGCCGGGCTTCGACCACCGGATCCACAGCCGGAGCCGGGACGAAGACTTCGCGGCGCTGCTCGCCCTGATCGCGGCCGCCCGCGCCCACCCGCGGGCCTGAGGGCGCGGCGGCTTAGTCCTCGGCCACGACGTGGTGGCAGCCGCGGCTGCGGGGGTTGAGGGCCGCGGCGTGCACCACGAGCAGCGCGGTCTGCACCGCATTGCGCAGCTCGAGCAACTCGCGGCTCAGCCGGCAGTCGCGGTAGAACCCCTGAATCTCCTCGCGCAGCTCGAGCAGGATCCGGCGCGCGCGGGCAAGGCGACGCGGGGAGCGCACGATCCCCGCGTAGTTCCACATCGTGCTGCGCAGCAGCTCAAGATCTTGGCGAATGAGCGTGGGGTCGGCTGGCCGGTCGGCGCCGCACCACGGGCGCGGCCGAGGCAACGGGCCGGTCTCGCCTGCCAGCTCCACCACGGCGGCCGCCGCGGCGGCCCGGGCCCCGACGAGGCACTCGAGCAGAGAGGTGCTGGCCAACCGGTTGGCGCCGTGCAGGCCGGTGCAGGCCGTTTCGCCGATGGCGCCTAGGTTCCGTACGTTGGTGCGCCCGGCTAGGTCCGTGTGCACGCCACCGCAGGAGAAATGGGCGGCGGGGACGACCGGGATGGGCCCCCGCTCGACGTCGACCCCGTGCGCCGCGCAGCGGGCCGCCACGGTGGGGAAGCGCGCGCGCAGGAAACCGGGCCGCAGCGCGCCGAGGTCGAGGTACGCACACGGCTCGCCGCTCGCCGCCAACTCCAGGTGGATGGCGCGGGCCACCACATCGCGCGGCGCCAGTGAACCCGCCGGATGCGCGCGGTCGACGAACCGTTCGCCCCGGGCGTTCACAATCACCGCCCCCTCGCCGCGCAAGGCCTCGGTGACGAGGAATCCCGGCGCGTTGGGCCGGTGGAAAGCGGTCGGGTGGAACTGGACGTACTCGAGATCGATCAGCCGCGCCCCGACGCGGTAGGCCATCGCCAACCCGTGCCCGACGCTGCCGGGCTGGTTGGTGGTGTGGAGAAAGATCTGCCCGAGCCCGCCCGCGGCGAGGACGGTCCGGCGCGCGACGATCGCCCGCACGACGCCGGTGGCGGTGTCCAACACGTAGGCGCCGAAGCAGGTCAGCGGCGCGTAGCGTTCGGCCACTAGGTCGGTGCTGTGGGACAGGGTCAGCAGGTCCACAGCCACCCAGCCGCCCCGCCGGGTGATGCCAGGCGTGGCGTCCACGCGCGCGGCGACCGCCGCGAGGATGGCGTGGCCGGTGAGGTCCTTGGCGTGGAGGATGCGGCGCGCACTGTGGCCGCCCTCCCGGGCGAGCTCGAGGGCGCCGGCGGCATCGCGGTCGAAGGCGACGCCGAGCTCGTCGAGCAGCAGCTCCTTCACCGCGGCCGGGCCCTCGCGTACCAGTTGCTCGACCGCCGCCGGATTCGAGGTGCCGTCGCTGGCGGCCACAATGTCCGCCCCCAGTCGCGCTGGGTCACCAGGCTCGTAAATGATGCCGCCCTGAGCCCAATCGCTGTTCGCCACGAGGGGGCCGTCGAGCGCGAGCAATTCCACCCGCCGACCCGCGCGGGCTACCTGGAGGGCGTAGGCCGAACCCGCTAGGCCGGCGCCAATGACGAGGCAGTCGGTCTCGATAATTTCCATCGGCGGAACCTCAGGGGGCGGATCCGCGCGCCGGAACCGTCAGGCTCAGGTCAGCGGCGGGAGCCGAATGCGTGAGGGCCCCGACGCTGATGACGTCGACTCCCGGGACGGCGTAGGCGCGCAGCGTCTCGCGGCGGACGCCCCCGGAGACCTCGATCCGGGCGCGGCCGGCGATGAGGGCCACGGCGGCGCGGACGCGGTCGGGCGTGAAATTATCGAGCAGGATCACCTCGGCGCCGGCGGCGAGGGCGGCGCGGACGCCCGGGAGGGTCGTAACCTCGACCTCGATCCGGGAGAGGTGGGGCGCGGCGGCGCGGGCGCGTTCCACCGCGCGGCGCAGGGACCCGGCGGCAGCGAGGTGATTGTCCTTAATCAGCACGTGCTCGCCGAGCGAGGAACGGTGGTTGGCGCCACCGCCGCAACGGACCGCGTGCTTCTCGAGCGCGCGCCAACCCGGGGTCGTCTTCCGGGTGTCCACCAAGCGCACGTCGGTGCCACGGAGGAGGTCCACGTGGGCCCGGACGTGCGTCGCAATGCCGGACAGGCGCTGGAGGAAATTGAGGGCGGTGCGTTCGGCGGCCAGCAGGGCGGCGGTGGGCCCGGCCACCTCGAGCAAGCGGGCCCCGGAACGCACGCGGTCCCCGTCGGCGGCGCGCAGGCGAACGCGCAGGGCGGGATCGACGCGAGCGAAGACCCGGGCGGCGATCTCGATCCCGCAAACCACGAGGTCTTGGCGCGCCTCGATCCAGCCGCGGCTGCGGTGCCCGGGGGGAAACAGGGCGCGGCTGGTGAGGTCGCCGAGCCCGAGGTCCTCCTCTAGGGCGAGGTCGATCAGGAGTTCCGTGCGGGGGGTGAGCATCGGGGCAGGGGTCAGTCGGCGGGAGAAAGTTCGAACATCCGGTCGAGGCACCGGGCGGCACGGCGGCGCACGTCCTCCGGGACCTCGACGATCTGGTCGGGCCGCGGGGCGCGGAGCAGGTCGCGGAGCTTCTCCAAGGAGTTGAGCTTCATATACGGGCAGAGGCGGCAGCCGCCGATGAAGCGGCGGGCGGGCTCCTCGGCTTGCAGGCGGCCCACTAGGCCGCACTCCGTGAGCAGCAGGTAATACGGCGCCGGGGTGGCGCGCACGTAGCGCATCATCGCGCCGGTGCTGCCGGTGAAGTCAGCCGCGGCGACCACCTCGGGGGTACACTCGGGGTGCACGACCACGCGGAGCCCGGGGAACTGGGCGCGGGCGGCGGCGATGTCCGCGGGCGTAAACTGCTCGTGCACCAAGCAGGTGCCGTCGGAAGTGATGATCTCCTTGTCGACCCCTTGGCGGCGCAGCTCGTCGCGGACATTCGCGCCCATCAGGCGGTCCGGCACGAAGATTACCCGGCGCTCCGGCAGGGCGGCGATGATCGCGTGGACGTTACCCGAAGTGACGCAGACGTCGGACTCGGCCTTCACTCCGGCGGAGCTGTTGATGTAGCAGACGACGGCGGCGTCGGGGAACGCGGCGCGCAGGCGGCGCACGTCCTCCGGGGTGATGGAGTCCGCGAGGGAGCAGCCCGAGGCGGGATCGGGGACGAGGACGCGGGCGGCGGGCGAGAGGATCTTGGCCGTCTCGGCCATAAAGACGACCCCGGCGAACACGATCTCCGGCGTGCGGGCCTCGCGGGCGCGGAGGCTGAGAAAGTAGGAGTCGCCGCGATGGTCGGCCACGCCGTAAGTGATTTCGGGCTCGACGTAGGAGTGGGCGAGGAGGACGGCGCCGCGCTCTCGCTTGCGCGCATTGATCTCGAGCGTGAGCGGGGCGATCTCGCGGCAGCGACCGAGGTCCCACGGCCGCGCGCCGGGGTTGCAGTCGACAGACAGCAGGGCGCGAAACAGGCGCTCGGCCTCAGTTTCGATGGCAGCGGCGGGGAAGTGCATCAGCGGCGCGGAACCTCGGGTTGATCCGGGCGCGTTTCAAGCCTCGGGGCGCAGGAGGGTTGTCTTTTGACAGCGCGCGGCGGCGGGACCACGGTCGCGGCGTGACCCTCGCTGACCTCAGGAAGGAATACTCGCTCGCCGGCCTCGCGGAGGCGGACCTCGCGCGCGAGCCGTTCCGCCAATTCGAAAAGTGGTTCCAAGAGGCGGAGGCGGCGAAGCTGC
>CAIOTK010000400.1 GCA_903861185.1 uncultured Opitutia bacterium
GGGTCTGGTGTAGCCGGGGCGTGCCGCCCCGGTCCAACGGGACGATCCCTCCATCCGTCCAGCCCTCCGGCCCGCGCATCGCCCCCCACCAAGCGAGCCGCATCCGTCCCCGTCTGCGCTGACCGGGGCGGCGCGCCCCGGCTACATCAACCCCCGATGAGCCGTCTCGTCTGCCGGAGGCTCAGCGGAGGCGGAAGCCTGAGGCTTTAAGGAATCTTCTCGAGCTCGGCGGCGGTCCAAGGCTGGCGATTGCCTTCCTTGCCGCGGACCTCGGCGACCTTGGCGACGGACACGGGCGTCTCGATGCCACCCCATTCCTTGCGGACGTAGGTCAGCACCGCCGCAACCTTCTCGGGACTCAGGTTGTAACCCGAGCCCGGACCGGCCGCCGGCATCGCGCCCACGTATTCCACACCCTTAACCTTAATCGGGCCTTGGAGGCCGTGGAGGACGATACGGATAATCCGCTCTTCCGAGCCGGACACCCACTCGGAGCCGGCCAGCGGCGGGAACGCCGGGGGCAGGCCCAGACCGGTCGGCTGATGGCACGCGGCGCACACCTGGACGTAAACGTTCTTGCCGAGGACCAACGGGTCGACCGCCACCGCGGCGGCCGCGCCAGCCTTCGGAGGTTGCCCGTACTCGTTGAACACCTTCGGGTGGAAATGACCCGAGAAGCGACCGAGATAGGTACCGCCGATAAAGATCAGACCGCTGAAGAGAAACAGCAGGTTAAGGGGCAGCAGGCGATACTTGCCCTTCTCGTCGGGCTGTTTGCCGATAATCTGCTCGTGCCCGGCCTGCAGGGCGTCGTCGGACAAGGGAGACCGGTCGGGACCGGGATCAGGACGTTGGGACGCGCTCATTTCTTGGCCTCCGGGCTGGCGGGGGACTGAGCCGGAAGCGGCCGCGCCTCCGGGTACTCAAAGCCACTGTTCACGTTGAGGAGATAGGCGACGAGCGTCTGGGCGCGCTCAGTCGCGACGACCTCGGAACCTGCCTTGGGCGCCGCGGCGCCGGTAAGACGGACCGCCTGGCGGGACGCTTCGCCGGCAATCTCACGGGTCTCGTAAAGGAAGGGGAAGGCCGGATGCGCGGCCGAACCCGTGTACAGCAGCCGGTGCAGCTCCTCGGCGGAAGGGGCCTGCGGCTTGCGGCCGGCGAGGTTCATCAAGTCCGGCCCGAGCCGGGAGGCCCCGAGCTGGGGCTGGGCGTGGAAGATGTAATCCCGGGCGACGCTCTGGCGCTCACCCCAACCCCGGGCCTGATCGGAGCCAAAACCGGGGCGGCGGACCTGCTGCGTGTGGCACGCGGCGCAGCCGAGGTCAGCATAGACCGCTTGGCCGCGGGCAGCGAGGCCCGGCAGGCGGGCCGGATGCGACTGGCCATCCGCCTCGTCGAAGAACGGGGTCAGCGAACCGAGCTGGCCGTGGGATCCCAGCACAAATCCCGCCCACGAGGTCAGGACGGCGAGGAAGAGGCCGAAAAGGAAGAGCGGCCGGTTTTTCATGAGGCGGAGGAAGCCGGACGGAGGACGGAGGCGCCTTCAGCCTGGCAGCAGGAGAGCGCGGAACGAAGGAAGGCGACGAGCAGGAGAACGTTGCCCGCGAGCAGCGCGAACTGTCCTGCCGAGTGCAGCAGGAGCGGCATCTTCAGCTGGACGAGGATCTCCGCGAAGGGCGTCTGGGAGTGGTTCAGCAGGGCATCCTGAGCGAGGCCGGCCCAGCCCAAGGAAAGGACCGAGACCACGACGCCAAGCATCACCAGACTCGCGTGGCCCGAGACGAAGGAGGGGAGCGCCCAGTGCCGGCCAGTCACCCGGGGCAACTGGTGGACCAAGCCGCCGAAGAGGAACATCGAGAGCGCACCCTGCAGCAAGAGCGCCTCCAGCGCGGGACCGAACAATGTGAACTGGGTGTGCACCGCGATGCCGCGGAAGGAGGTGATCGTCTCGGCGAGACCAGTCAGGAGATAGGCGACCAGTCCGAAGCGCATATACTGGAGCGTCACGCTACCCCCGGCGAAGGCCCCGCGGAAATTGAGCCAGATGACCAGGAAGTGGAACAGCAACAGGCACTGGGCGACGACCGCCATCGTGGGGATCCACGCCGGGACGGGGCCGCCAATCAGGTGGCGACCGAACGTCCAGCTGCCCACGACAATCAGGGTCCAGAAGGCGAGCGGAGCGGAGTCATAGCCGGGCAGCAGCTTGCCCGTCTGCTTGGGAATGACGTAGTAGGCCGCGGCGAGGGCGAGGGGCATCAGCCAGAGCGCCACCACGCTTTGCGCGTGCCACGAGGCGGCGACCGTCTGGACCACCCCGCGCAGGGGGGACCAAAGCAGGACGGCCTGCGTCGCGGTCCAGAACCAAGGCAGGAGGAAGAGGGCGGCGGCCGCGTACCATTGGGCGGCGTAGGTGCCCTCCCGCTTGCGGCCGGCCCACGCCAGCACGCCGGGCAGGGCCATCGCGCAGAACGCGGCGACCAGCACCGGTTGCACCGCGCGGGGCAACTGCAGCCCGGCGAAGCCCGTCATCGAACCGGTGGCGATCCCGATCAGTCCGAAGAGCAGGCCAAGGTTCCAGAACACCGTGCCGACCACGGCCCAATTGAGGGCGCGGAGCGGGTGGCCGCCGAGACGGCCGAGAATCCAGAGGCCGAGACCAACCCCGGCGTTGCCCGCCCAGCCATAAAGGAAAGCCGTCTCCCGCCAGGCCTGCGCCCGTCCGTGCGTGAGGGCCGAGCAGTCCGCGAGGAACGAGGGCGTGTGCAGCTGGATCCCGGTCAGCAGCGCCAGCAGGCTGCCGACGACGAGCCAGACAAGGGCGGAGCCGGCGAGCAGAGTAAGCGGCCAGCGCGCGCCGCCGTCGAAGGGACTGGCATCCGCCGCGGAGGCTTGGGTCGGGGGGGTGGACATCTCGGTCGAAAGTTGGCGGGCGGTTATTTCTTCGCTCCGTACTGCTTAACGGTGAGCTCCATCGCGCGCTCCAGCGGCAGCTGGACCACGCCCTTATCCTTGTCGATCCAGGCGTAGCTGGAGGCCTGGGTGGCCTCGGCCGCCCGCAGGTCTGCGAGGGCCTTGCGGCGGGCCTCGGCGGTGGCGCGCCACTCTAGATCCTTCGGCAAGCCTTCCGGCGCCGCATTGTAGGCGCTCGCCGGGGCCGGGCGGTAGAAGTACCGCACGGTGAAGAAAAAGGCCGAGAACACCCCGAGGAGCAGGATGATCGTGAAGAGCGAGACCGGCCGGGCCGGGCTGACGCGGGAATCACTCATGGTGGGTGAGGCTTTCGCCGATGCGCGGGTCGCGGATCGGGATGAGTTTGGCGGTGCCGAAGCTCCGGAGGTAAGCCCAGACGCAGATCCCGCCGACCCCGACCACCGAAGTCAGGATCCAGAGCAGGTTCAACGAGAGCAGGGGGAGCGCGTCGCCGTGCGAATCCTTCAGCGCCGGCATAATGTTGTAGCAAAGGTCGAGGAGGATGATCGCCAGGATCCAGATCGCGATGCGACGGAGGATGTGGGGAGTGACCTTGAACCGATAGGACAGCAGGAAGAAGAACGGGATGAAGAAGTGGCCGAAGAGGATGCCAAAGATACCGATCCACTTCCACTGGTTCGAGCCGCCGTCGTGGTTAATCTCGCGCAGGTTGTACCAGAAGGTCTCCTCGGGCACGTTGGCGTTCCAGATCAGGAAGTACTGGGAGAACGTGACGTAGGCCCAGAAGACCGTGAAGGCCAGCATCAGCATGCCGATGCTATGGAAATGGTTGGTGTTGAGGATGCCGCGGTAATCCCCGCGCTGCCACAGCCAAACCATAATGATCACGCCAAAGGAGAGCGCCCCGCGCACGCAATTCGCGAAGAACCAGACCCCGTACATCGTCGAGAACCAGTGGTACTCGAGGGACTTGATCCAGTAGATCGCGGCAAAGGTGAGCGTCAGGGCCGCGATCGGGAGGCCAATGGCCGCCGTCACGCGGTTATGGCGGGTCCAGCCGAGGGAACCATCCTGGTCCTGGGTGAAGGAAGCGCGCCGCAGGCGAGACGAAAGCCACATCCAGCTCGCGAAGAACGCGATCGTCATTCCCAGCAACATCCCGGGGTTCAGGAACGCAGCCTTCTTCAGGTACAGCGGATCGTGGCCCACCGTGTGGCCCCCGTGCATTTCGTGGTTCAGATCGAGCCACGGCCAGATCAGGTCGCGGTCGTAAAGGAAGGAGGCGAGCAGGAGGGGCAGGAACAGCAGCCCCAGCCACTTGAAGGCGGCCAAGCCGTGCTCGAATTGCCGGCGGATGACGGTCGACCAAGAGGCGTCGAAGATGTGGTGGATGAGCACCAACAGCAGCATCCCGATCGCGATCGCGGTCCAGTAGGTGACACCCACCAGCCAAGAATGGGCGACGACCTTCGCACCGGAAACGAACAGTCCCAGTGCGGTCAGGACGATCCCGGCGAGGCCGAAGGTCAGTGCCTTGCTCGCCGCCGGGGCGGTCGAGGCGGGGGCGGCGGAAAGGGCCGCGGGGGCGGAGGCAGCGTGGGAACTCATTGGAGGCCGAGGGCTTTCTTACCCGCCGCGTCAGTGACGTCGGCAACCGTCCCCTGCTGGGCGCGCTGGAGGGCGCGCACATAGGCAACGACCGCCCAACGGTCTTCGGGGGTCAGCTTATCGGCATAGGACATCATCGTGTTCTTGCCGAGCGTGATGGTCTGGTAGAGCTCACCGTCGGGTTGAGCCCGGAGGCGCGGGTCGTGGTACGAAGGCGTGGCGCCCATCCCGTACTTCTTGGTGATGCCATTGCCGTCACCCACGGCACCGTGGCAGGGGGCGCAATAGACCTGATACTGGGTGCGGCCGCGGGCCAGAAAAGCACCGTCGACCGTGAGGGTGGCGGGCAATCCGGCGGCGAAGGCGCCGCCGGGGACCTTACCCTGGTGCAGGTGGAGGTCGTCGCGCATCATCCCGCGGGCCACGGTGCGGGGCGGGGGCGTGCGGTCGGAAGAACCATCCGCGAAGAAGGCGCTGGCCGACTGGGGGCGGTGCTTTGGCTGCACTTCCATCCCGGGGAAGGCCCAGTCCGGCCACTGGTCCAGCGGCGGGAGGGTGAAGGTCTGGCCGCGGAAGCCCAGAATCGAGACTCCGAGCACGCAGAGGAAGAGGGTGACGAGGTAGACGTGCCGCATACTCAGGGCTCCAGTTCGGTGATCGCCTCGCCGCCGGCCTGCTCGAGCAGGGCGCGGGTATTGGCGGCGTTGAAGCGGGGGTCGCGGGCCTCGATCACGATGAAGAACGTATCGTCCATCCCGCGGCGGATCTGGTCGTACTTCAGCACCGGATGGTAGTGCATCGGCAGACCGTTGAGGACGAACATCCCGATGATCGTGGCGAAGGCGGTGAAGAGAATCGTCAGCTCATAGCTGACCGGGAAGGCAAACATCGGGCTGAACAGCGGCTTGCCGCCGACGATCAGCTTATAGTCGACCGCGCCCGTCCACCAGATGAGGGACATCCCGGTGCAGAAGCCGGTGATCCCGCCGACGAGGGAGATCCGCGGGACGATGGAGCGGCGCAGGCCCATAGCCTTGTCGAGGCCGTGGACGGGGAACGGCGTGATGCAGTCCCAGTGGCGGTAGCCGGCGTCGCGGACCGCCTCCGCCGCGTGATAGAGCGCGGGGGCGGTCTTGAAGGTGGCGATCAGGCCGTAAGGTTGGGCGGACATCGGCGGGGGATCAGTGTTTAGCGTGGCCGCCGTGGACGTCGGCCTGCGGGGTCACAGCCTTAAGTTCAGCCATCGGCATCACGGGGAGGAACCGGATGAACAGCAGGAACAGCACCGAGAACACCCCGAACGTTCCGAAGAACGTGAAGATCTCGACGATGCTCGGGGAATAGTAACCCCAGCTGGACGGCAGGAAGTCGCGGGCGAGGGAGGTGACGATGATCACGAACCGCTCGAACCACATCCCGACGTTGACGAAGATGGAGAGGATCCAGACCAGCGCGGTGTTCTCGCGGACCGCCTTGAACCAGAAGAACTGGGGCGTGATCACGTTGCAGGAGATCATGATCCAGTAGGCCCAAGCGTAGTGGCCGAACGCGCGGTTGACGAAGGCGAAGCCCTCGTACGGGTTAGCCCCGTACCACGCGATAAAGAACTCCATCCCGTAGGCGTAGCCGACGATGGTGCCGGTCGCTAGGGTGATCTTACACATACAGTCGATGTGGTACTGCGTGATCAGATCTTGGAGGCCGTAAACC
>CAIOTK010000401.1 GCA_903861185.1 uncultured Opitutia bacterium
AGCCCTCCCCTCCGAGCGCTCCCCCGATGCGCGTCCGCGGCGCCTATGGGCGCCATCTCAATCCCCGCCACGCCCTCGACCCCTTGCGCCTTTTGCGGCCATCCGCCGGGAACAGAGCGAACTAGCCGCGCAGAGCTAGCCACAAAACGAGCCAGGAACATCCGTGAAGAGGTCCGGGCGAAACGTGCAACGCGGCGTGACTAATACGCTCTCTGTTGCAGAGTTCGGCTTGACCCCTTCGTCCCCGAACGCCCGATGACCGTCCTGCTCACCGCGATCCTTGTCAGCGCGTGCCTCGGCGCTCTCGTCGGCCTGATCCGCCAATGGGGAGACCAGCAAGGCGCAGAGCCGGGGGAGTTCGCGGGCGTGCGCACGCACACCCTGTGGGCGGTCCTCGGGTGCCTCGCCTCGCACCTGAACGATACCTTCCCCTACGCCCTCGCGCTGGTGCTCGTCGCGGTGCCTGCGCACCTGATCGCGCGGGCCTTCCGCCCCGGGGCCGCCGAGCCACCGGGCAGCACCTCGTTCGCCGGCGCCCTCCTCACCGTACTCTGTGGCGTGCTCGTGGCGGGCGGGGAGACGCGGGTCGCAGTCGTGGTGGCCGCCCTGACGATGGTTCTGCTCGGCTCGAAGCAGCCGATCCACGCGTGGGCGCGGGCGCTGACCGCCCAGGACGTCCGCGCGACCCTGCAGTTCGCAGCGATCTCCGGGGTGATCTTGCCGCTGGTGCCCGACCGGGCGCTGGGCCCGTACGGCGCCTTCAACCCGTACACCACCTGGCTGATGGTGGTGCTGATCTCGGGTCTCGGCTTCGCCGGGTACGCGGCCATCCGCGTGTTCGGGGCGCGCGCGGGCATCTTGCTGACGGGCCTCTTCGGCGGTCTCGCCTCGAGCACCGCCTCCACCCTCGCCTTCAGCCGGCGGAGCCGGGAGGAGCCGGGTCTCGACGCCCACTACGCCCTCGCCGTGGCGGCGGCGTGCACCATGATGCTGCCGCGCGTGCTGGCGGCCCTGACCGTGATCAATCCCGCCTTCGCGCGCACCCTGCTGGTGCCGTTTGGCCTGATGGCCCTGCCGGGCGTGGTCTATATGGCGTGGGTCTGGCGGCGGGCGCAGCCGGGGCACGTCCCGGGGGATACCCCGGCGCTGGGCAACCCGTTGAGCCTGCGCACGGCGGTGAAGTTCGCCGCCCTCTACGCGCTGATCTCGCTTTTGGTAAGGGCGTTACGCGAGCAAGGTTGGACGGAGGGGCTGCTGCCCCTCAGCTTTGTCTCGGGCCTGACGGACCTCGACGCGATCGCGTTGTCGGTGGCGCGAGATCCCACGGTGGCGGGCGCGCGGCCGGAGTTGGCGACCGTGGCGGTGGTGCTGGCGGCGGTGGCGAACACCCTCCTCAAGGGCGGCCTCGCCTTGGCGCTGGGCTCGCCGGGCCTGCGGCGGCGCGTGGCCCTCGTGCTAGGCCTGACCGCGGTGATGGGTCTGGCGTGGATGGCGGTCTAGGGAGAAGGGGCCAGGCACGACCAGCGCGAGCGTCGGCGGAAACAGCCGCGAGAGCGCGAAGAGGGGGATCCCTCTGGGGCACCCTCACCCCGGAGAGCATCCTTGACTCAGCCGTGACCCTCGACCGTTGTGCCGCCGACTTGACCTCCCTCGATCTCCTCGGGGCGTCCATAACCGTTCCAGGCGCCACGGCTCGCGCGGTTTCCCCTCCACTGTGGCGTTCGAAAACTAACCCTCTAGGACCCACGCGCGAACCGGGCTCGTTCCCACTTTTCCGGGCGAGCCCCACGAAATCCTTACGATGAATGCCCCCCAGAACACGACCCGGTCGCCGCAGCCTACGGATTCCCCGGGGCCAATCCGGGACGATCGCAAGGTAGCGGATCCTAGGCGCACCGACCTAGATGTACTGCGGGGTATCGCTATGCTCCTAGGCATCGTTCTCCACTCCCTGATGAGTTTTATGCCGTGCCCCTGGCCGGTCCAGGACAGCAGGCAGAACGACCTGTTCTTCATCCCGGTGGCCGCCATCCACCTGTTCCGGATGCCCCTGTTTTTCCTACTCAGCGGGTTTTTCGCGATGTTCGTCCTGCGAAAGCAAGGCTTGCGGGGTATGCTCCAGCACAGGACCCAGAGAATCCTGCTGCCCCTGCTGCTCGCGCTCATCACGATTGTCCCGCTGAGCAACTTCCTGCGTCATGGGGAAGTGAATTCGCAGGTGGCCGAGCCCCGGCACCGGGGCGAACTGGCCGAAGCCATCGTGGCCGGCGACCTTCCGGCCGCCGAGCGGCTGCTCGCTGCGGGGGCGAGCGCCAACCAGGCCGATCCCGGCTTCGGGCTCACGCCGTTGGGTTGGGCGGCGATCACTGGAAACACCGGGATGATCACGCTCCTGCTCGATCGGGGTGCGGACATCGGCGCGGCCGATGGTGCGGGCAGCACGCCACTACACCACGCAGCCTATTCCGGGCAGACCCCGGCCGTGCGCGTCCTGCTCGACCGCGGGGCGAATCCCGCGGCGCGGGACAAGGCGGGGCAAACCGCCGCCAGCTCCTGCCTCGGCCCGTTTGAAGCGAAGGAGGCCAAGGCCCGCAAACTGCGTCTGCCACCCCCGCCGGCAAAAGCCACGCGGCGCGGGATTGCCGAGTCGGCGGCCTTGTTGGCGGACGCCGGTGGCCGCGAACCCCCCACGCTGTCCGGACGCCTCGAGGACCTGTCCATCCGCTACCGTTTACTGCTCCATTCCGATACGTTGCTCCTGGATTTCGGCGGACGCTCCGTGCACTTCTTCGACGAAACGGTGCTCGATCACCTTTGGTTTCTCTGGATCCTCTTCCTGCTCGTCCTGTTTCTCGCCCTCGCCGTGCGATTGGGCTTCGCGCCGACTGGCAGGTTTCTGTGGTTCATCCCGCCGCTGACCTTTTTCCCGCAAGCGATGATGGGAGCCGTGTTCGGTCCGGATGTCTGGCTGGGCCCCCTCGTTCCTCCCCCTCTCCTGCTGCTCTACTACGGTTCATTCTTCTGGTTCGGCGCCGCAGTGTATGCCCGGGACGGGCTTGGCACCTCGTTGGGATCGCGCTGGAGGATCCTGCTTCCTGCCGGGCTGCTGGTGTTTTTCCCGGCCTCGATCCTCCTGCTGGGCGTCAAGGCCGGTGATGCCCTTGTCCAGAGCGCCTGCACTTGGTGCCTCGCGCTCGGCGTGATGGGGCTCTCCGCGCATTGCTTTCGCAATCTCGGATCTCGCGCGCGCTGGTTTTCCGACTCCGCCTATTGGATCTACCTGGCCCATCTGCCGCTCGTGCTGGCGCTGCAAATCGCAGTGCTTCCGCTCGCGTGGCCCCCCTCGCTGAAGCTCCTGCTCGTGTTCTCGACCGCGACCGCGCTCCTGCTCGCCTCCTACCGCTGGCTGGTGCGCTACACCTGGATCGGCACTTTGCTCAACGGGCCGCGGCGGCCGCAGCCGACCGCCTGACGTGACGGCCCCTGCGCGCGGCAAGACAGGCGAGACCTCGAGGCGGCAATTTCGAACTCGAAACCCGTTTTTCCCGTTTTCGCCCGCGGCGGACCAACTACTGTTGACCCGGTGATGGACCCTTCCGGCCCAGACTATTTCCCGCCAAGCAATCCGCTCCAGCGAACAGTGGCACCCGCGGAGGAAGGATGGGGGGCGACCTGCCTCTGGTTGCCGGTCAACCTGGTGCAAGCAGTTAGCCTAGGCTTGGTGTGCGGAACTTTGATTCCCGGCGCGCTGGTCGCCCAGAAGTGCTCCGGGAACTCGCGGATCGCCCTCTGGATGGCGAGAAACATCTGGGCGCCGATCATCATCAACGGCGGGCTGTCGCGCCTCGCCGTGTCCGGGCGGGAAAATGTGTCGCCTGGCCAGCCGACCCTGGTCGTTTCCAACCACCAATCCTATGCGGACATTCCCGCCCTCTATTGCGCACTGCCGGTCCCGCTGAGGTTCACCGCCAGGATGGAACTCCGAGCGCTGCCCTTCATCGGCAGATTTATGCGGTCCCTCGGGATGGTGCTCATCGACCGTTCCTCCCCCCGGCGCGCGGCGCGGGCCGTGGTCGAGCTCGGGCAGGCTCTGCAACGCGGCGAGTGGACCGTTATCTTTCCGGAGGGCACCCGTTCGGTGGACGGGGCGCTAGGGCCGTTTGCCGCCGGTTCCCTGGCCGCGGCGATCGCGGCGAAGGTGGACATCCTGCCCGTCGCCATCACCGGAAGCGGCCGGATGCTTCCGAAAGGCGGCTTTCGCGTGCGCCCTTCCCGAATCTACGTCCGGATCGGCCAGCCGATCTCGACCCGCGGTCTGCAGCCGGGCGACCGCTTCGCGCTGGCCGCCCAAGTCCGCGATGCCGTGGGGAACCTGCTCGCCGGAGCCGTCGAAGACTCCTCCGGGAGCCTCACCGGTTCACCCGGCTGATGGGACTGGACCGGTTGGGGTCCCGCCGGCAGCTCCCCTTCATTCGCCCGGATCCACGCTCCACTAGGCAGCGGGGCATCCCCTCCCACCGATCACGCCGCCTTGACCGCGGCAACAGCCGCCTCGCGCTTATCGTACATCGGGTAGGAGGTCGCAAATTGCGCGATCTCGAAAATCTCCCGCACTTGGGGCTGCAAACTGCATACCGACAATGTCCCGCCTTCGCGGCCCATCCGGCGCCCGACGAGGAAAAACTCCCGGAAGCCCGCGCTGCTGACATAGCCCACCGCTGCCAAATCGATCACCAGGTGCCTAGCCCTGGACTCATCCAGCTTGGCGTTGAGCGCGGCCTTGAAGTCGTGGCAGGCCGTGGTGTCGATCCGCCCGGCGGGCGAAACGATGAGCACATCGCCGTCGGTGGAAAAGGTGCATTGCATCCGGCGGGATTGAGTCCGGCCTTCCCGCTCGGCAAGGGTTTTCCCCGGCCGCGAACCGGCCCGGTTCGGACCGGATCAAGCCTCGCGGTCGCCTGGCACCGTCCGGCCTTGCATTTCGTCGCGGCGCGCTCCGGTCTCTTCACACTATGACGCGCGGACGCGCCCCTTCGTTGGTCGAGCAGGCGCGCTTGCTGGTGACCCTGCTCGCGCTGGTCCTGGTTTTTGCGCGGGTCCCGGTCTCGGCCGAGATTCCCACGGTGACCGCGGGGGTGGGCGCTCCGAACTCGCGGCAGGGGAGCCTGCCTCCCTTGCCTGAAGCCCCCGTGGCCATCGATGCCATCCGCGTCAGCGACCCGGCGGGCGCGCGCCGGTCCCTAGCGGAATATGCGGGGCCGGCGGCCACGGTCATCGTGTTCCTCTACAATGATTGCCCTATGAGCAAGAGGGTCGCCCCGCTCCTGGAGGAGATCTGGCGGGGCGGGCGGGGACGGGGAGCGCGGCTGCTGGGCGTGTTCATCGACGGGACGGAATCCGCCGAGCCGGAACATTTCGGGCGGGAATTCGGGCTCACTTTCCCCCTGCTCGTGGACACCGGCGGGGAGCTGGCGTCGGCGCTCTCCGCGACCGTCGTGCCGGAGGCGTTTGTCTTAGACCGGGAAAATAAGGTGCAATACATGGGCCGCATCAACGATGCCTACCAGGTCCGCGGCGAACTGAGCCCGACCCCGGTCCGGGAGGATTTAAGGGAAGCGCTCGCCGATGTCCTTGCGGGCACCAAGGCCCGGTTGCCCCGCACCCTAGCCGTGGGCTGCACCCTCGGTTTGCTGGGGAAAAAGAAGATTGTCCCGCCGCAGGCTGAGGCCTCGGTCGGGAGAGCAGTGACCTATCACCAGGACGTGGCGCCGATCCTCCGGAAGCATTGTATGTCGTGCCACAGTCCGGGCAACGCGGGGCCATTCTCCCTCACCACCTACGCCGACGCGGTGGATATGCTGCAGATGGGCCTGCAGGAGATCAAGGCGCGGCGGATGCCTCCCGCCCAGGCCGAGAGCGAGCTAGAAATCATCCGGCCGAACACGATTCCCCCGGAGGAAGTGGAGATCCTGCGGGCGTGGGTCACGGGAGGGGAAAAGGAGGGCGATCCGGCGACCGCGACCCGCCTAGCGCCCTTGCCCAACCTGAAGGATTTCCAGGCGGATCTCGGCCCGCCCGACATCATCATTGAGCAGGGCGGCCCGTTCCGCCTCGGTCCGACGGGGAGTGATGTGTACCGGCATCAGGTCTTCCGGCTCAACCACGACCAGGACCTGCGGGTGCGCGCCCTGCAATTGCTGCCGTCCGAACACTCGATCGTGCATCACGCGCTCATCGGCTATATGCCGCATCCCGAGGCGCAGCAAGCGCTGCGGACCTACGGCGGTCCGGGGCCCACCTACGCGGAGGGTGATTCCGGGCCGGGATTCTGGGCGCACCACGGGATCGGGTTCCGCATCCTGCCGCCGCGCGACGACGGTGTGGCCCGCTTCAGTTTCCTCAGCGCGTATGTCCCGGGGACGGAAGCCTACACGGCGCCGGAGGATGCCGACTACGTCATTCCCGCCGGCTCCGACCTCGTCGTGCAGATCCACTACCACCGGAACGGCAAGCCGGCGCAGGACTCCACCCGGATGGGGCTCTGGCTGCGCAAGGATGGCCGGATTCCCCCGAAGGTTGCGGGCATCTTTTTCATCCCCGGCGACCTAGTGGTGATTCCCGCGGGGATGAAAAAAATGCGCGTCACCGGCCATTGGTCGGTTCCCGACGACGCCACGATCGCGGGCATCGGACCCCATGCGCATATGCTGGCCCAGTCCTTGGAAGTCACCGCCGACCTTCCAGGGCGGGGCAGCGTGCTCCTCGTCCGGGTGCCGCGGTGGGATTACGACTGGCAACAGCCGTATTTTTTCCGCACGCCCTTTTTCCTGCCGAAGGGCACCAAGATCACCGCCACGGGCGTCTTCGACAACAGCGCGGATAATCCGCGTAATCCCTTCAGCCCGCCCCGGCCCGTCTTTCTCGGCGAGGCGACCGAGGACGAGATGCTCCTGCCTATGCTGGTGCTAACTTCCGAAAAGCAGCTTGATCCGTACGGCGGCTCTTTCGGGCGGTTCGGCGCCTCGGTGTTACGGGCCAATTTTCTGCGCGACCTCTACCATGACCGGCTGGCTTTCGAGGTGCGGCCCGACGGGAAGGTTATGCGTGTCGGTTACACGACCACCGACGGCGTGCTGCACCGCTTGAGCCAACCCGTCGACCCTACCGTGCCTGCCGCCGAATACAGGAAGGAACAACCGTGAAAGCTGCCTCGGGCGATTCGCCCGCTTTACCGGCCCCAAGACGCTTCCCGCTGCTCGTAGACCAGCTGGGGGTATCCGCCCCCGACTCCGGCCGCGCGCTGCTGTCCGAGATCACGCTCGCGGTCAAACCCGGGGAGTTTGTCTGTGTCCTAGGCCCGAGCGGTTCGGGGAAGACCACGTTGATGCGCACGCTCCTGGGGCAGTTGGCGCCCGACCGCGGGGAAGTCCGCTTCGGGCCGCTCCGCGTGAGCGGGGACGCCAGCGTGCTGCGCGGACTAGTCGGTTACGTGCCGCAGAAGGAAATCGTGCACGATGCCCTGCCGGTCGCCCGGGCCTTGCATTATGCGGCGCAACTGCGGCTGCCGCCGTCGCTCGGGAGCAAGGAGGTGGCGCAACGCATCGGCACCGTCGCGCGCGATGTGGGGATTTCGCATCGGCTCGACACGCCGGTGGCGAAACTGTCCGGCGGTGAGTCCAAGCGGGTCAGCCTCGCGGTGGAGTTGCTCGCGCTTCCGCGCGTCCTGATCGTCGATGAAGCGACGAGCAGTCTCGATCCGGCGAGTGATGCGCGGATTATGCGGCTGCTGTCCGAATACGCGAAGTCACACCACATCACGGTGCTTTGCGTCACGCACCATCTGGAAAACGCCAAGCTCGCCGACCGCCTCGTCGTGCTGGCCTCCGGGCGCCTGGTGTGGTCGGGCGGAGCCAAGGAGGCCCTCGAGCACTTCGGGGCGGCGAGCCTCTCGGACATCTACGTTCTGCTCGAAGATCTCCCGGTCGAGCAATGGGTGGGACTCCACAAGGTCTTCCAACATCAGCAGGAGGCGTCCCGCGAGGAGCCGGGGTCAACGGCGAGGGGCAAGGACCAGGTTCCGGCGCCTCCGGAAAGGCCCAGTTGGTTGCGCCAATTCAGCGCGCTGCTGCTCCGGGGATTAGAGGTCATAGTGCGCAGCCGCCGCTCGGTTGCCTTTATCGTCGGGGTTCCGCTGCTTATGGTGGTGTTCGCTTACGCCGGTTTCTCCCAAGAGAACTTTGGCGAAAGGGCCTACCTAACTAGGCCGCTCGAGGCGCGAGAGATCCAGCTGGCCGGCCAGCTTTGGGGCCATACGCTCCATGCCCTGGCGCTGTCCGACGAAGACGATGACACGGTGGTCGACATCCCCGCGCAGATCCGGGTTTTTCTGGACAAGGAAAAGCGGCTCAAAGCCAAGTTAGGTTCGCCGGAAACCGCCGCCCTCGCCCAACGCGCCCTCGCCGGCGAGTTGTCGCTCGTGCCGGAAAGAGAAATCACGAACCCGTGGCCGATCTGGAAATTCCGCTTCACCGTCATCTTCGGGATCCTCATCCTCGGCTTCCTCGCCGGGTTGACGGCAATCGTGAAGGAACGGCCGATCCTGGAGCGGGAGTCTGCCAACGGAGTGGCGACCAGCGCGTACCTTGCCTCGAAGTTTTGCCTGCTCGGAATCGTGCTGGCCGTGCAGATTGTGCCCGCGGTCCTAGTTCTCTACGCCCTCTTCGGGCTCCCCGTCGCGCTGGCCAACTCGGCCGCCTGGAGCGTGATGTTCGACGGGAGCGCGCGACTCGGCGAACTGGGACCGTTTCTTCTGCTCAGCTGGTTGGCCGCGATGGTTTGCGCGGGCATCGGGCTGGTTTTTTCGGGACTAGTGAAAAACCGCGAGCAAGTGTTGCTCGTCCTTCCCCTGCTCATTCTGCCCCAATTGCTGCTCAGCGGACTGCTGATCCGGCTGCAGGGAGGATTACTGACGACCCTAGCCGAGATATTCGTTCCCGCGTTCTGGGCCTTCCGCGGCGCCATCGATTACGTGATCGTAGATCCGCCGATCCCGCTTTACGATATGGGCCAACCCTTCACGCGATGGCAGGCGGCCGGCGCCCTCTCCCTGCAAATGCTGGCCCTGTGGACGCTCGCCTACCTCGCGCTGGTGTTCAGCCTGCGCCAACGCCCGGGATCGCCACGAAGGAGTTGACGCTGGGCTCCCCGGGCCTGCGGCGGTGGCAGCCCCTGACGCTGGGCCTCACCGCAGAGATGGGTCTGGCGTGGATGGCGGTCTAAGGGGGCGCGTTCGGGCCGTTTGAGCGCCTCCGGGCGTGAGCCCAACGCAGGGCCCGGAGCGGCAATTAACCTCCCAACTCATTCTAGAACATATTGTTGGGAATTAAACGACAAAGACCAGCGACTCCCCAACGTCGCTCCCGCTTTGAGCCTGAGCTCCCAGCCTGCTCCCTCGATTCTCCCCCCTTGATCCTTCGGTAATCCTTCGGTTATTGTTCGGTTCTTCAGAGGTAAGCCAGATTGTCTTCAGAGGAAGAGACCGAAGGATAACCGAAGGATTACCGAAGGATTAGGCTTCTAGGACCGAAGGCAAAGGATCGGAGGCGCGCCGCGACCTTGACGGCTGCCCGCAAGCAGTAACATGTTACCGAAAGGATCTTTCTTATGCCATCGACGCCCAGTTCGAAAAAGATGCGTGCCTACCGGGATCGTCTGCGCGCCCAAGGTCTGAGGCCGGTCCAGGTTTGGGTGCCGGACGTGACTCATCCCGGATTCAAGGCGGCACTCCGGCGCCAAATCCGGCAACTGGACGCGGCCGAGGAAGCGGACGCCCTTGCCTTCATCGCGGCCGTGGCAGAGGAACCAACCCGCTGATGCGGCGCGGCGACCTCGTGACCGTGGCGGCGCCCGGGGACTTCGGCAAACCGCGGCCCGCGGTCATCGTCCAGGCGGACGCCCTGACTCACGCCGACTTCCCCAGCGTGGTACTTTGCCTCCTGAGCAGCCGCTCGATGGATGTCCCGGCATTCCGCATTTGCCTCGAGCCGACCGCGACGAACGGGTTGCACCAGCCCTCGCAGATCATGGTGGACAAGCTGCTGACGGTTCCTCGGACCCGCCTTGGTGCCCCGTTCGGTCGGATCGACGACGAAACGCTTGTGCGTCTCAACCGCACCCTTGCCTTCGTGGTGGGGCTCGCGGAGTAACGCGGCGCTGGCGTCGGCGGTGAAGCACCCCGCAAGCCCGCCCCGCGCCCACTTCGGGCGTGACCCGGGCGCGGCGCGCGCTGTGCTGGTCGCGCGATGACCCCGCCCCGCGTCCTCCTGCCCTTCCTGCTGTCGCTCCTGCCCGCCCTGGTCCCGGCCGCGACGCCGGCCACGCGCCTGCCCCCGGCGGGGATCGAGGTCCCGGCCGCCGCCCGCGCAGAGCTCACCGCCGCCGCCGCTGCCTTGGCCGCGGACCTCGCCCAGCTGCGGGCCGAGCTGGTCGAACCTAGCCGAAAAGAGCTCCTCGAACTCACCCCCGACGCCGAAATCTTCCACAAGGCGGTGGACTGGGCCCTGCGGCACGATGAGTTCTTCGATCTGAAGCAGGTCGCGGCCGCCCACCGCGCCCTCGCCACCGGACGCGAGCGCGTCGCCGCCCTGCGTCGCGGCGAGGCCCCCTGGCGGAACGCCACCGGCCTAGTGGTGCGCGGCTACCGCTCCCGCATCGACGGCTCCGTCCAGCCCTACGGGCTAGTCATCCCGCCCGATCTGACCCCCGGGCGGCCGCGGCGGTTGATGGTCTGGCTGCTCGGCCGCGGCGAAAAGCGCACCGAGCTCGCCTTCATCGGCGAACGCGAAGCGGGGCCACCCCAGCTCACGCCCTGCGACACGGTCACGCTCATCCCCTACGGCCGCTTCTGCAACGCGACCAAGTTCGCGGGCGAGACGGATGTCTTCGAGGCGCTCGCCGCCGTGCAGGCGGAACAATCGATCGACCCGAACCGGATCCTTGTGGCCGGCTTTTCGATGGGCGGCGCGAGCACTTGGCACTTGGCCACCCACCACGCCGGCCTCTGGGCCGCGGCCGCCCCGGGCGCGGGCTTCGCCGAAACCGCCGCCTACGCCAAGGTCTTCGCCCCCGGCAAGGAGCCGCCCACCGCTTGGGAACAGAAGCTCTGGGGCTGGTACGACGCCACTGCCTACGCGCGGAACCTGTCCCATTGCCCGACCATCGCCTACAGCGGGGAAATCGATCCGCAGAAGCAGGCGGCCGAAGTGATGGCCGCCGCGCTGGCGCAGGAAGGCCTCACCCTCCCCCACCTCATCGGCCCCGGCACCGCCCACAAGTACCACCCCGAAGTCCGCCAAGACCTCACGGCCCGCCTCGAAGCCCTGCTGGACCGCGGGCGCGATCCCCGACCCGCCACCCTCCAGGTCACCACCCGCACCCTGCGTTACCCCGGCGCCTCCTGGCTGCGCTTCGAAGGCCTCGCGGAACACTGGAGCCGCGCCGACCTCGAGGGCACCCTCCGCGGCGACACCACCGTGGAAGTCACCACCCGCGGCACCACGGCCGTGCGCCTCCTGCTCCCCGGCCTGCGCCAAGTGAAGATCGACGGCCAAGCAGTAGCCCT
>CAIOTK010000402.1 GCA_903861185.1 uncultured Opitutia bacterium
CAGCCGCAGGTGCTCGATGATGTCCACCCGAACCCGCTCCGTGGCCGTCGCCGTGAGCGCTATGAACGGCACGTCCGGCAGCAGGTCGCGCAGCTTGGAGAGCTGGCGGTACTCCGGCCGGAAGTCATGGCCCCATTCCGAGACGCAGTGCGCCTCGTCGATCGCGAAGGCCGCGACGTTCCACGAGCGGAGGTTCTCCTGCCAGTTGTCGAGCATCAGCCGTTCCGGTGCGACGTAGACGATGCGCCACTCGCCACGGTGCAGCCCGGCCATGCGGGTGCGGGCCTCAGCGGACGTGAGCGACGAATTCAGGAACGTGGCGGCGACGCCGCTGGCCTGCAGTTGGTCGACTTGGTCCTTCATCAGCGCGATCAGCGGCGACACCACGACGGTGAGCCCGGGCCGGACGAGGGCGGGCAGCTGGAAGCAGAGCGACTTGCCCCCGCCGGTCGGCAGCAGCGCGAAGACGTCCCGGCCTCCGAGGTGCGCCTCGATGATCTCCCGCTGCAACGGCCGGAAGCGGTCGTAGCCGAAGGTGGTGTGCAGGGAGATCAGCAGGGAGTCGGTCACAACGGGGCACCCGATCAGGGGGAATTCCGGCGCGCCGTCGAGCCTCCAGTCGTCGGAAACGGGGCGGCGGGCTTGATCTTGGCTGGATTCCCCGTGAAGTCAGGGTCGTGCCGAGCGTGTACCTAGGCTGTCCGTTGTGGGCGCATGCACCGTGGCGGGGGACGTTCTTCACCCGTGCGGCGCGGCGGGAGGACTTTCTTCCCCAGTACGCGTCGGTGTTTTCGACCGCCGAGGGCAATGCGACCTTTTACGGATTGCCGAGCGAGGCGACGGTCGAGCGGTGGGCGGCCGAGGCGCCGGAGCATTTCCGCTTCTGCTTCAAGTTTCCCCGGACCATCAGCCATGAGCGGCAACTGGAGGGTGCCGGCGACGAGACGGCCCAGTTCTTAGCCCGCATGGCCCCGCTGGGCAGCCGGCTGGGACCGTTCTTCCTGCAGCTGCACGAGCGCTTCGGGGTCGAGCGCATCCGCACGCTGGAGCGTTTCCTCGACGCATTGCCGGCGGGCTGTCGTTGCGCCGTCGAGGTCCGCGCGCCGGAGTTCTTCGCGGGAGGCCCGGCGGAACATCGGCTGGACGAGCTGCTGCGGGCGCGCCGCGTCGACCGGGTGCTCTTCGACACCGCCGGCCTCTTCGCGGCCAAGGCGGAGGACGAGGCGACGCTCGACGCGCAGCGCAAGAAGCCACGCGTGCCGCGACGGGAGACCGTCACGGCCGCGGCACCTTTCGTCCGTTTCGTCGGCGACCCCGTGGTCGGGGCCAATGATGCGGCGCTCCAGCGCTGGGCGAAGGCGGTGCGGCGCTGGTGCGACGAGGGGCTGACGCCGTTTGTCTTCCTGCATCACCCCGACGATCTCCACGCCCCGGCGCTGGCCCGCCGTTTCCAGCACTGGCTGCACGTCGAGGACTCCCGCCGGTTTCCGGCCCCGCTCCGCTGGCCGGTCGAGAACGAGCCCGATCCGGAGCGGCAGCTCAGTTTGTTCTAGCGGGCCGACGGTGCGGACGCGGTCTCGAACGAGACGCCCTTCAGCGGGTGCAGGTCGAGCAGGTTGCCGTGCCAGCCGTTGATTCCCGGTCGGCGCAGGTTGTTGCGCACGTAGTAGTAGATGGGCGCGATCGGCAGTTCCTCCGCGAGGATGGCTTCGCAGCGCTGGAAC
>CAIOTK010000403.1 GCA_903861185.1 uncultured Opitutia bacterium
CCGGCGGCGGTTGGCAAGCCGGGGCGGACGGCCCGGAAGAGGCTTGCCGCCCCGCCGCTTGCCCGGCACCTGCCCACTGTGGCCTCCGCCGTCCCCTTTAGGTTCCTCCTCGCCGGTTGCGCCGCGCTGCTCAGCGCCGGTCCGGCCGGAGCCGCCGAGGCCGTGATTTCCCGCCCCGGGCAGTGCGTGGTGGAGAAGCTGCTGGGCGAGGCGACGGCAAGCGTCGGGAGCCAAAGGCGGCCGCTGCGGGCGGAGGAACGCGTACCCGCGGAAGCCGTGATGCGCACGGCCAAGCGCGCCCTGCTGACGCTCGCCCTGTCGAACGGGAGCCGCCTTGAGTTGGGGCCGGAGTCGGAGCTCACGCTCGAGGAACTGCTGCAGGCGCCGTTCCCGGCCGGGACGAAGGTGGCGGCGTTGCCGCAGGAACCCAGCGTCTCGCAGACCCGCGTGCGGCTCGCGGCCGGGGATCTGCGCCTGCAGGTGAAGCCGCTGCGCGTGGCGCAGGGCTCGTTCCTCGCCGTGGTGACCCCCGCGGGAATCTTGCGGCTGAAGGGCGGCGCCGCGCGCCTGCAGGTGCGCCTGACCGCGGCGGGCCTCGGCTGGTGCGGCGTGGAGGTCACGGAGGGCACGGGGGAGTTTGAGCGCCCGGGCGGCAGCGCGGCGCCACTGGCGGCCGGGGCACGGCTGGATTTCTCCTTCGAATCCGACGGCGCCGGCGGCGCGCGGGCCGTCGAGGCGGCGCCGCCTCCGCGCCGTTGAGCTGAGCCCCGGCTCGCCGGTTGCAACCGGGCCCGGTCCGGGTTTGCTGGGCAAATGCGACTGGTGAAGATCCTCCTCGGGTTGGCGCTCGCGGCGCTTGCCCTGACCGTTGGCCTCGTGGTGGCGGCCGGTTTGGCGGTAGCCGGGCTCGCAACGTACTTCTACCTGCGGATCCGCGGCGCGCGCCGGCGGCCGGCAGTGGCAAACCGCTTCCCGCCGCGGCCAGGCGCGACGGGGGAGATCATCGAGATCGAGGCGACTGAGGTGCCGCCGCGGAAGCTGGGGTCCTGAGCGGCGAAGGCGGGCGGAGGCCAAGGTTCCACCGCACCCGGGTCACGAACCCGCCGCGGAAATCCGTGCCCGGGAGCGTTGCGTGCACGTGCCGATAGGCCAACTCCGCGCGCCACGTTCCGGGCAATCCCCAGGCTCGGCTTGCCGCGGGAGGCACCGCCCAGACCAAGCCCACGCGCGACTCCGGCGCCGCGAAGGACGTCCCGCCCTCCCCCACCCGCCGCCGGTGGTGTTCGAGGAATCCGCCCCACGCGCCAGGCTGATACAGGAGGCCGGCCGCGGCGGTTGCGTCCCAACGCCGGCGGGCGGCGCGCAGCTCCTCGGAACGGGCAGGAAAGGGCAGGCCCCGGTCGTACCGCAACTCGCCATAGGCCAGCGCGGGCGGCCAACCTGGCCAAGGGCGGCTGAAGGCCACGTTGGGGGTCAGGTGCGCGAAGCCGTCGTTCAGCGCTGCAGGCGGCCGGCCGAGTGGGAAACGCGCCTCCAGGCCGGTGTCGGCCCGCCACGCGGACCCGAGGGGCAGCCGCAGTTCGCGGCGGAGCTCGATCCGCCCCTCCCCCAGCCCGTGGCGGTGGTCGGGGCCCCGCCGGAAGGGATTCGCGGTGAACGGCGTAACGCCGAGGGCCAGTTCCGTGCGTTCCGCGATCCCGCGCCGGAGTTCAAGCGGCAGGCGGAGGTAGTCCCGATCGCGGAGGTCACCGAGCCGCGGCTGTACCCGGAGCACCGCCCCGTCTCCACCGAGGACGCCGGGCAGGCGGGTATCGAGGAGCTCCGTGAGGCGGAGCATCCGCGCCTCTAGGGGACCGGGCGGGGGCGCAGGCGCCGCGGTGAGCGCGGCGGCCCCGACAAGGCCGGCGAGGAGGCGGGCGACCGGCGGGTGGTGCATCGGACGGCGCGGCGGAACGACGCGCGCCGGGGGCGGGGCAGCCCCGGCGGAAGGCCCCGGTTTAGACGGAGGGCAGGCGGCCGGAGGAGTCGCCGATGCGGGTCACCCCGTCGACCCCCATTCGATCGCTGAGGCTGAGGAACAGATTGCTCATCGGCACTCCCCCGAGCTGGCGGAAGCGGCCGGGCTGCAGTGCACCCCCGCCCCCACCCGCGAGGAGGATCGGGAGGTTGTGGTGGGTGTGCCGGTTACCGTCGGCATTGCCGCACCCGTAGACGATCATCGAGTTGTGCAGGATCGAGCGGCCGTCGACATCGCGCTTGGATTCGAGTCGGGTGAGGAAACGGGCGAAGCGCTCCATGTAGTACCGGTCAATCCGCGCGATCTTGTCCATCAGGTCGGCGTCATTGCGGTGGTGGGAGCAGTAGTGGTGCCCCTCGGGGATACCGATCTGCGGGAACGCGCGGTTGCTGCCGTCCCCGGCGAGCAGCAGCGTAGCGACGCGGGTCGAGTCCGTCTCGAACGCCATCGCGAGCAGATCGTACATCAGGTCCATATGGTCCCCGAAGTTGGCCGGGATGCCGGACGGTGTATCGAGCTCCGCGCGGGGCAGCTCGCCGAACCGCTCGGCGCGCTCGATGCGCTGCTCGATCGCGCGGAGGCCGGTGAGGTACTCGTCGAGCTTCTCCCGGTCGCCCCGCCCGAGGTCGCGCTGCAGCGAACGGGCGTCATCGAGCACGAAATCAAGGAGGGACTTCTGGGTCTGCTGGCGCGCCTGGAAATTCCGCTGGCGCTCCGCGGGGCCGCCGGCGCCGAAGAGCCGCTCAAACACGAGGCGCGGATTCGGTTCCGGCGCCATTGGGGTGCTCTCGGAGGCCCAGGACAGGTTGTACTGGTAGGCGCAGGAGTAGCCGGAGTCGCAGCGGCCGGACTTGCGCACGGCGTCGCAGGAGAGCTCGAGGGAAGGGAGCCGGGTGAGGTGCCCGACCCGCTGGGCGACCACTTGGTCCGCAGAGATACCGACGCGGATGTCCGTGCTGTCGGTCTTCCGGGCGCGGGCACCGGTGAGGAAGGTCGCATTGGCGCGCGCGTGGTCCCCGGCGCCGTCGTTACCCGCAGTGGCATTCTTGTGGTCGAGACCGCCGAGCACCTGGAGCGAGCCGCGGAGCGGGGCCAGGGGCTCCATCGTGCGGCCGAGGGTGAAGGCGCTCCCCTCCCCTGTCGGCCACCAGTTGTCCTGGTGCGCGCCGTTGGGAAAATAGACGAAGGCGAGGCGCAGGGGGGCCCCGGTGGGGGTCACGGCGCCTGAGCCCGCGGGCGCGGCAGAAAGCGTGGAGGAGAATGCGGGGAGGGCGATCGAAGCCCCGACCCCGCGCAGGAACTGGCGGCGGGTAAGGCCATCGTGGCCGGCAAGCGCGCGGCCCAGTCGGGAGGTGTGGCGGGGGAGCATCGGGGGAATGGGGTGGTTGGTGAACAAAAGGCTAACCGGAAAGGGCGTGGCGTCTACTCCCGAGTAGGTTCGGCGCGGGTCAAGGCCGTGCCGGAAGCCGGAGGGCGGCGCCGCTGGAAGGCCGGAGACTCGATGACGCCGAGGAGGAGCTCGGTGGCGCGGCCGCCCCGGGCCAGCAGGCGTTCGGTGATCGCGTCGAGGGTGTGGGCATCGCCCGGCTCGGCGGCGCGACCGAGCGCGTAAGTGAAGACCTTCTCGGCGAGGCAGCGGTAGACGTCCGCCCGGCGATCGCGGGCGAGCACCCGCTTGAGTTCAACGAGGTTGGCGAAACGCTCCCCCGTGGCGAGCTGGCCGGCGGAATCGATCGGCTGGCGGGCCTCGGTGTCGCGCCAGCCCCCGAGGGCGTTGAAGTTCTCAAAGGCGAGGCCGAGCGGGTCCATCCGCGAGTGGCACGAGTGGCACAGCGGGTTGCCGCGGTGCGCGGCGAGCATCTCGCTGAGTTTCGGTTCCCGACCGGCGAACTGTTTACGCGCCTCCTCCAGCTCGGGGACGTCGGGCGGGGCGGGGGGCGGCGGCGTGCCGAGGATGTTTTCCAGCACGAAGAGCCCGCGCTTCACCGGGGAGGTGCGGGTGGGGTTGGAAGTGACCGCCAGGACCGTGCCCTGCGTCAGCACGCCGCCGCGGGGGCTGCCGGGCGGAAGCGCAACGCGGCGCAGCTCGTCGCCCGTGACGCCGGGCACACCGTAGTGGGTGGCCAGCTTTTCGTTGAGAAAGGCGTAGTCCGAATCCACCAGCTCGACCAGATCCCGGTCCTCGCGCAACAGGTGGGCAAAGTAGGCCTCGGTCTCGGCGCGCATCAGGCGGCGGAAGGGACCGTCGAACTCGACCCGCCCGTCCCGGTTGCGCGGAGCGTCGGGTCCGAGCACCACGCGGGCGTTGATCGGCACGGACTCGACGTCGCGGGCCTGTAGCCACTGCCCAGTGAAGTCGCGGACGAAGGCTTGCGCCTTGGGATCCGCGAGCATCCGGCGGAGCTGCCCGGGCAAGTCCGCGCGCAACTTCCCCGCCGCGGCCAAGCGGAACAGCTCCGCGTCGGGCATCGAGGACCAGAGAAAATAGGACAGGCGCGAGGCGAGCGCGTGGTCGTCGAGCGGCACCGAGCGGCCGCCGGCGGGGCCCGCCACACCCTCGACCCGGAAGAGGAAGCGCGGCGAGGCGAGCACGGCCATCATCGCGCGCCCCACTCCCTCCTCAAAGGTGCGGGAGGGATCCGTGTAGACCGCCTGCGCGAGGGCCAACAGTTGCTCGACCCGCGCCGGCTCCACCGGGCGGCGGAACGCTCGCCGCGTGAAGTCGCCAAGGATCCGCCTCGCGTAGCCGTCCCGCGCGGCCGGGTCCGCCGGGGCCGGGCCCTCCGGGAAGAACCGCGCGTGGTTCTCGGGGGGGAGCCAGTGCCGCGGGTCGAGCGGGCCCTGCACGGTGACGGCGGCCACCCGCAGTGTGACACTAGTCGGCCCCGGAACACTCTGCGCGCGCGACTCCCCCGGCGGCGCGACGGCCGGTGCCAGGGGGACGACCTCGAAGCTGAGCTCGTGGCGGCCCGCGGCCCACGCCACCTCGATCTCGCGCCGCAAGGAACGGCGCTCGGACCACGCGACCTCCTCGGTGAACACCTCGCGGCCGTCAACGCGCGCGATTAGGCGGCAGCGGCTTGGGTCGAAGTCGAACGTGCCCCGCGTCTCGAGTTCGAAGCCGATCCGGTAACGGTCCGCCGTGTCGACCGTGAGGGTGCGGGCGACCTTGGCGGCCCGGCGAGCGTTGAGCTGATCCCCGGAGGGCGATCCGCCCTCGCCGCGGAACTCCCGTCCCGGGAAGGAGCGTTCCTTCAGGATGCGGGCCACGCGCGGAACCGCCTTATCCACGATCATCTCTGCGGCCGTGAGGTACTTCTCGAGGAGCAGCGGGGAGATCGTGAGGACCTCACCGTTGTTGTCGAAACCGCCGCCGCTGTCGTCCGGGGGAAATTCCACCTCGCTGTTGAAATCGGACCCCAGCAGGTCGCGGATGGTGTTGCGGTATTCGGCTCGGTTGAGGCGGCGGACCGTAACGTGGCCGGGGTCGGGGTCCGCGGGATCGATGCCGAGCGCCCCGTACTTAATCCACTCGGCGAGTGTGCGGGTCTCCTCCGGCGAGGGCCGAGCGACCCCCTCCTCGTGCACCGGCATCAGGCCAGCCTGCACGTTACGCAGGACGGCGTGCCACAACTCCGGCCGAGCGGTGACCTCGGCGTCCGACGCGAATGCGTCGAGGGTGACCCCGCCTTTGGCGATGCCGTTGCCGTGGCAGTCGTAGCAGTGCTTCTCGAGAATCGGACGCACCCGGCCGTGGTAGGCGGCCAGCGTCTCCGCCGGGCGCGCGGCGGCCAGCCCTGCGGCAGGCAGGGCGAACGCGAGGGCGACGAGCAGGGTTGGGGAAGAAAGACGGCGCACGATCCGAAAGACGACCCGGAGGGCCAGGAGGTGACGCTGCGGCTGGATGCCCAAAACGCAACGCTGCCCCGGGAAAAATTCGCGTCCGGCGCGCAGTTCGTTCGTACCAAGGGGGTGACCGCCCAAGAACCGTCTTCCGCTCCTCCCTCCCCGGCCGCCGCCGGCGCCCTGGTCGTGCAGGACGTGGTGAAGGCCTACGGCGGCCGGCCGGTGCTCCGCGGGGTGTCGTTTACGGTGGCCGCCGGCCGGCGGGTGGCGCTGACCGGGCCCTCCGGGAGCGGCAAGACGACGCTGCTCAATTGCCTCGGGGGCATCGATCGGCCGGACGCGGGCCGCGTCTGGCTGCAGGGGAGGACTTTAGACGGGGCGGACGCAGCAGGTTTGGCGCGGCTGCGGCGGGAGCGGATCGGGACCGTGTTTCAGTTCTTCCACCTTTTACCCACCCTGAGCGCGGCGGAGAACGTGGAACTACCGCTGCAGCTGCTCGGGGTGCCGCGGGCGGAGCGAGAGGCGCGGGTTGCGGCGCTGCTGGCGCGCGTGGGGCTCGAGGCACGAGCGGGGGCGCGGCCCGGCGAACTTTCCGGCGGGGAGCAGCAGCGGGTAGCGCTGGCGCGAGCGCTGGTGCATCGGCCGGCGCTGCTGTTGGCGGATGAACCGACGGGCAACCTCGACTCCGCGGCGGGCGCGCGCGTGCTGGCGCTGCTGCGGGAGCTTTCCGACGAGACGGGCACGGCGCTCGTACTCGTGACCCACAGCGAGGAGGCGGCGGCCGTCTGCCACGAGCGGATCCGCCTGCGCGACGGGTCCATCGAACGATGAGCGGCACGCGGCCGGTCCTCGCGCTGCTGCTGGCGCGCTTCACACTCCGGCACGCCCGGCTGGCGCCACGGCAGACGGCGGCGCTGGTGGCGATCGTGGCCCTGGGGGTAGCCGTTTTCCTAGCGATCCGCTTGGCGAACCGAGCGGCCGTCGCGAGCTTCAGCCACTTCACCGAAGCCCTCGCCGGCCGCAGCGACTGGGTGTTGCAGCCCCCCGCCGGAACCTTGCCCGAGACGGTGCTCGCGGAACTGCAAGCCGCGCTGGCGGACCATCCGACGCAGCTGCTGCCCGTCGTGGAGACGACCGCCGCGCCGCCCGCGCCGGCAAACGCCGCCCCCGGCTTCGGTCGCCCCGCGTACACCGTCCTCGGCCTCGACCTAATCGCCCTCGCTAACCTCGCCGGGGCGGGCGGCCCGGGAGCTCGGCTCCTCGGCGGCGCGGAAGCGGGTCCGGACCGGCCCGGCGGCGACGCGACGGACTTCTGGAATCGATTTCGGGCGGGACCGCAGGCGTGGGTGAGCCCCGACCTCGCGCCGCCGCCCGGTCAGCCGGCGGTCCTCGAGCTGCTCATCCACGAACGCGCGCACCGGCTGCCGGTCGCAGGCGTGATTCCGGCTGCCTCCGGGGGCACGGCCCCGCCGCCGGGCCTCATTGTCCTCGACCTGCCCGAACTCCAGCGTCTCACCGACCGCCCAAGACAACTGGATCGCGTAGAGGTGCTCGTGGCCCCGGGGCCCCGCCGGGCGGAGCGGCAGGCCGAAGTGGGGGCGCTGCTGACGCGCCTCGCCGGAGCGGAGCCACGCTGGGAAGTGACGACCCCCGGGGCGCGCCGCGAGACCGCGGCCGAGATGACGCGTGCTTTCCGTTACAACCTCACCGTCCTCTCGCTGCTGGCGTTGCTGGTGGGGCTTTACCTGATCTTTCAGGCACTCGACGGCGCGGTGGTGCGCCGCCGGGCGGAGACGGCCGTCCTGCGCTCGTTGGGCGTCGAGGAGACCTTAATTCGGCGTGCGTGGCTGGTCGAAGCGGCCGTGCTGGGGGTCGTGGGTGGGATCCTCGGCGTGGCCCTGGGCTGGGCGGGCGCGCAGGTCGCCGTGCGAGCCGTGGGCCAGACCGTAAACGCGCTCTACTATGCGACCAGCGTCACCTCCGCGCGGCCCGACGCCGCCGACCTCCTGCGCGGCCTCGCGTTGGGCCTGGGTGCGAGCATCGTCGCGGGCTGGGGACCGGCGCGGGCCGCGGCACGGATCCCACCGGCACAGGCGCTGTCGCGGCAC
>CAIOTK010000404.1 GCA_903861185.1 uncultured Opitutia bacterium
CCGTGGTGAGTGCGGCCGGGGCCGGACGTTTCAACGTACCTCGACCAAACGGCCACCCTGCCCGATGAGCCGGACCAGCTCGGGCAGTTGAGGCACGAGCCAGGCGCGTAGCGCGGCATTGGAAGTGTTGCCGACCCGCAGCCAGACGATCACCGGCCCAGTCGCGCCGGTCTGCGCCCGCCGCGCGAAGTCCTCGTCCTTGGTGACGATCACCAGGTTTTGCGCCTGGCGTGACGCCAGATCGCGCTGTCCTCCGCCTCGCGCAAGCCGACTTCGCGCGCGGCCCGGGCCTCGTGACCCGCTTCGCGTAACCACTGCGCGAGCGCAGGCGGCAACTGGGCGTCGATCAGGAACTTCACCGGGCCACCAGGGTGAGCACTGGGTGGTCAAGCTGCGCGGCCGCGTATTCGAGGCAGGCTTGGATGTCCTCGGCCTCAAGGTCGGGATAGTCGGCGAGGATCTCCGCCACGGGAACCTTGGCGGCCAACAGGTCCAGCACGTCCTTCACGCGAATGCGCATCCCCCGGATGCAGGGTCGCCCGCCGCATTGGTTGGGGTTGAAAGTGATGCGCTCCCGATTGGTCATAAGTGGACCTTACCATCCGCTCGCTCTGCGACAAGCCTGCCCCTTCGGCTGGGGTAGCGCGGTTCCTTCCGGCGCCCTCCGTGATCGCGGGGTCAGGCTGTTAATCGCTCTAAACGCCCTGGCGCGCGGCGGAAATCACGCCGGCAATCGGTGTCGCCCGCGATGCCTCGCGGCAGGAGGCCGCCGCCGGAATCGAACGTGAATCGAAGGAGAATCGAACCAGAACCGAAGGAGAAGGCTGGGGAGGGGCCCGAGGGGTAAACCTAAGGAAGTGAAAGAGCCGCGGCGCGCGCTCCGGGATGGCCTTGCGGGGCGGAACAGCCCTTATCCGCAGCGGCATGCCGTGCATCGCCGGGCTGGACACGTGATGACCGTCCCGCAATGACCCCCGCCGCTTCCGCCCCCTCCCATTGATGAAACTCCGCCGCTCCGCCGCCTTTCGGCGATCCCTCTGCTCCAGCCTCGCGCTCCTCGCGCTGCCCTCCTTGTCAGCCCAGGTGCGGCCGCCGGCGCCGCCGCCGGTCCCGGAGGCCCCGGTCGTGCTCGCCCAGTTCGAGGTCAGCCCCGAGGGGGACGACGGCTACAAGGCCGCGAACGCGATCTCGGGCACGAGCTTCAACACCGCGCTCCTGGACCTTCCTCGGCCCGTGGAGGTGATCACGGCGGAGTTCATCGAGGACCTCGGGGCACGCGAGATCGGCGAGGCCCTGAAGTACAGTGGCAGCCTCTCCGACAATGGCACCGCGGCGCCCGACGACGTGACCGGGAACAATTTCTACAATCGCGGCTTCCAGTCGTTCACTAGCTACCGGAATGGGTACCGGTCCTTCGGGGTGGCCGACACTCTCTTCATCGATCGCGTGGAGATCATCAAGGGCCCGTCCTCCACCTTTTCCGGGACCATCGAGCCGGGTGGGACGATCAACCTGATCACCCGCCGGCCCGGCGCGAACCCGGCGGGCCACGCCCGCGTCCGCTACGGCTCGTATTCCAGCCGCCGGGCGGAATTGCTGTACAGCACCCCCCTCGACGCCGCGGGGAAGCTGCGGGTCCTGCTGGGCGCCGCCTACGAGGACTACGGGAGCCAGTACGATTACGCCGGCCGCGAACGGAAGGTCTACGGTGGCAACGTCCAGTACGCCTTCACGCCGCGGACCCGCCTGAGCTTCGACTTCCAGTGGCAGACCACCCGCGGCACGCAGGCGGTCCCACCCATCTTCTTCACCTCGACGACCGGCTTCTACGTCCGGGACGTGCCGCGCACCTTCAACCGCGCCGGGCCCGAATCCACCTCCTCCATCACTCAGTCGCAGGCCGCGCTCGACCTCACGCACCAGCTGGCGCCGCGCTGGGCGGTCCGTGCCGGGGGCTACTTCCGGGGCCAGCGGCAGGGCCGCAACACGATGGCCGGCTCGCAGGCCCTCGTGGTCAACCCGGTCACGCGCGTCCGTTCCGTCGCGCGCATCCCGACCGTGCAGCTGACGGGAAATGACAACTACATCGCCCAGGCCAGCGTCCTCGGAGACCTCGCGTACGGCGGGATCGCGCACAAGGTTTTCCTCGGTTTCGAGTATGTGGGCGTGGTCGATTCGCGTAGCCAGCAGTTCCGGCGCCCGGTCAATCCGCCCAACATCAATGTCGATGCCGCCACGCGCGCCGATCACGCCCTCGGACCGTGGTCCGCCTACACCACCCGCTTCGCCGACACGGTGCTCGATTCCGGCCAGCGCGGCTACACCGTGAGCAACCTCGTCCAGCTGTTTCGGAACCGGCTGCTGCTGATGCAGGGGTACCGGTACGGGCAGTTTTTTCAGAACAG
>CAIOTK010000405.1 GCA_903861185.1 uncultured Opitutia bacterium
GGCCTTTCCGGGAGACATCGCGCGAGGCTACGGGGGGGCCGCCGCGCTTGGCTACGGGAAACTCGCCATCCGGCTTGGCGGGCGGGCCCGAAGCCGTACTGTCGCCGCCACAATGAACGTCCGCCGCCGCCTGTTCCCCGCCCTCCTGCTCCTGCTGGCCGCCGCCCTGCCCCTGCCCGGCGCCGCCCCTACCCCGCTCCCCGAGTTGCCGCCGCGGCTGCGCGCGCCCTCGGACCAAGCGCAGTTCCGCCGCCTCGTCCTGCCCAACGGCCTGAAGGTCCTCCTGGTCTCGGACCCGAAGTTCAACAAGTCGGGCGCCGCGCTGATGATGCCCGTGGGCCAGATCGACGATCCGGCCGCGCGCGAGGGGATGGCCCACTTCCTCGAGCATATGCTCTTCCTCGGCACCGCGAAGTACCCGGAGCCGAACGCCTACGGCAATTTTATGCAGTCGAACGGCGGCTACAGCAACGCCTACACCGCCAGCGACCACACGAACTACCAGTTTGAGGTCCGCCACGAGGCGCTCGCCGAGGGCCTCGACCGCTTCGCCCAGTTCTTCATCGCCCCGCTCTTCACCGCCGAGTTCACCGGCCGCGAGATCAACGCCGTGCACAACGAGGCGATGCGCCACGTCCAGAACGACAGCCGCCGCCTCTTCTCCGTGCTTCGCGAGGTCTACGCCCCCGGCAGCGGCGAGAGCAAGTTCTCCACCGGCAACAAGGACACCCTCGCCGGCGCCACCCCCGCCGAGGTCCGCGCCTTCTACGAAGCCACCTACTCCGCCGACCGGATGGCCCTCGCCATCTGCGGCAAGGCCACCCTCGACGAACTCGAGCGCCACGCCCGGACGCTCTTCGCGGACGTCTCCCGCCGTCCCGTCACGCCGCCGCGCCGCGAACCCGCCTTCCTCCCCCGCAAGGCCGCCCTCCGCGTCGTCCAAGTCGAACCGGTCAAAGAGGTGCGCAGCCTCCAACTCGAGTTCGTCGTGCCCGCGACGCGCCCGGATTTTCTCAGCAAGCCCGACGAGCTCCTCACGCAGCTGATCGGCTACCCGGGCCCCGGCGGCCTCGTCGAGGCGCTCAAGCGCGACGGCCTGATCAACGGCCTCTCCGCCTTCGTCTGGGAGCGCACCGCCGACTACGGCTCGCTGATGATCGGCGCCGACCTCACCCCCGCTGGCCTCGCGGCCCGCGAGCAGGTGACGGTCCGCATCCTCGCCTACTTGCGCCACCTCCGTGCCGCGCCGTTCCCGGCGGACTTCTACCGCGACCGCGCGCGCATCGCCCAGCTCGACGAGAGCTTCCGCGACCGCGGCGAAGGCGCCTCCCTCGCCACCAAGCTCGCCAACCAGGCCGGCTTCTACCCGCTCGAGGTCGCCGAGCGCGCGGGCGACGTCTGGGGCCCGCCCGACGAGGCCGCCTACCGCCGGCTGCTCAACGCGCTCACGCCGGACAACCTGCTCGTCGCCGTGATGGCCAAGGGCGTACCGACCGACCGCGCCGAGCGCATCTACCAGGTCAAGTACTCGTACACCGAAGACGCGAGCGCGGGTTACCAGGCCCTGCTCGCGACGGACGGCAAGGACGCCTTCCGCCTACCGGGCGCGAACGCCTTCTTACCTGGCGCCACCAACGTCCTGCCCGAGCGGCCCGTCGCGCTGGTCGACGAGCCCGGCCTGCGCCTGTTCTGGGCGCCCGACGCCGAGTTCCAGCGCCCGCAGGTCGCGCTCAGCCTGCGCTTCGTGCCCGTCGCCCAGCTCGCCACGCCGAAGGCCGCCGCGCTGCTGCGGTTGTTCGACGCCTGCCTGCGCGACCACCTCGAGCCCGCCAGCGCCGACGCCGCCCTCGCCGGCATCGACCTCGGCCTCGACGCCTCGCTCGAGGGTTGGAAACTCTCCGTCGCCGGCTACGGCGATTCCGGCCTGCGCTACGCCGCGCACGTCGCCGGGCGGCTGCGCGACTTCAGCGTCACGCCCGCGCGCTTCGAGGCGCTCAAGGAGGCGACCCTGCGCGGGCTCCGCAGCTACGTGCAGTCAGAGGCCTACATCCTCGCCCGCAACCGCCGCGACGCGCTGATGCGCGAGCACTTCTTCCTGCCGCCGGAAACCCTCGCGGCCACCGAGGCCGCCACCTGGGCGGAGGTGCAGGCCTTCGGGCGCGAATTCTTCGCCCAGGGCGCGATCGAGGCGGTGGTGCACGGGCACCTCGCCCCCGAAGCAGCCGTCACCGCGGTGCGCGACCTCGCCCGCGCGATCGGCGCCGCTCCCGCCCCGGAGACCGCGCTCCTCCGCCGCCGCCACGTCCAGCTCCAAGCGGGCGAGAACATCGTCGATGCCGGCCCGGTCGAGGGCGTCAATTCCGCCTTCGTCCGCGACTACCTGCTGCCGGACGATACCCCCGAGGTCCGGGCGGCCGCCGCCGTGCTCGGGAATTTCTTCGCCGACCCGTTCTTCAGCGAGCTCCGCACCAAGCAGCAGCTGGGCTACATCGTGGGCGGCGGCGCGGGCGGCTCGCTGCGGCACCGCTACTTCGCGTTCGTGATCCAGTCCAGCACCCACGCTCCGGCCGAGCTGCAGCGCCGGGCCGAGGCGGTGATCGCGGGCTTCCCGGAGGCCTTTGCCAAGCTGACCGACGAGCAGTGGAAGACGCTGGTCGCCGGCGCCCGCTCCGGCTTCGAGGAGAAGGCGAAGAGCATCAGCGAAAAGGCCGAGCTCTTCTTCACCCGCGCCTTCACCTACGACGGTGAATGGGACCGCCAGCCGGCCTCCCTCGCCGCGCTCGACCGGCTCACGCGGGAACAGACGCTCGCCTTCTTCCGCGCCGCCCTCGATCCCGCCACCGCGCGCCGCCGCACGGTGCTGCTCGCCGCCAAGGACCACCGCGCCGACCTGCCCGCCGCCACCTTCGCCGACCGCGAGGCCTGGCAGGCAAAGCGCCAGTTCCGCTAACGGCCATTCCGCAAGCCGCGGGCTGGTCCCGCGTTCTGGAGGGCGCGTCCCGCGAAGGCGGGACGCCTCAGAGATCGACCTTCTCCCCGTCGCGCGTGCTGCGGGACGCGCTGCGGGTGAAGGGTTGGCGCAGCTGCCCAAGCAGGTCGGGCGGCATCGGCTCGTGGATGCCGAAGTTCGCGGGCGCCCGGCCCCGCGGCAGGTAAAGGGTGCCGAAGAGCCAGTCCCAACACGGCAGCAGCCCCGCGAAGTTCTTGTCCCACGCCTCGCGGTCGCGCGAGTGGTGCCAGCGGTGGAACGCGGGCGACGCCAGCACGAGGCGCAGGGGGCCGAAGTCCCAGTTTACGTTCGCGTGGAGGAAGATCGCATAGAGGGTGAGCACCGGCGCCGCGGCGAGGGTCAGGGCCGGGTTGAAGCCGAGCAGGAGGATGGGGAGGACGTGGGCGACGCGGTTGACCAGCTCGTTCACGGGGTGCACCCGCACGCTGCCGAGCCAATCGAGGTCCTCCGACGAGTGGTGCACCGCGTGGAACGGCCACCAGCGCCCACGGTGGAACATCCGGTGCGTCCAGTACCCGATGAAGTCGACCAGCACCAGAATCTCCACCGCCTGCAGCCAAAGTGGCTGCTGGCTGAGCGGCCCGAACCCGGTGAAGGCGCCCGTCCGCACGGCGTCCGCCGGCACCACGCCCAAGGTCACGAGCAGCGCCGCGACGACCACGAGCACCCCGCGCACGAGCGGCTTGGTGATCACGGTGGTGAGGACGAGGTAGGCGGCGTCCGTCCCCCACCCGCGCCGGAAGAACGGCTGCGCCCGCCCGCGGCGCCGCGCCACCACGCGCTCGAGCAGGAAGAACAGCGCCGCGAGGACGGCCAGCACCAGCAGGGCGCGGAAGAAGGGGGCGGCGAGGTTCATCACGGCGGACAAGGCGGGGCCCGGGCCCCGGCGCACGAAACGCCCGCGACGCGCCCAGCGCAAGGCCCTGCCGCGGTCCGGCCGGGAAAGGTTCGCCGTCGCGCCGCCCGCCGGCCACGGATGGGGGACTAGTCCCCCGTCCCGATGCGCCTCCTCCTCCCGCTGCTACTCCTGCCCGCCGCCCTCGCCGCCGCCACGCCCGCCCCCGCCGGCCTCCGCCACGTCCGCACCGTCGCCGGCATCGCCGAGCACACCCTCGAGGCCAACGGCCTGACGATCCTCCTGCTGGAGGACCGCTCCGCGCCGGTGCTGACGTTTATGGTCACCTACCGCGTCGGCTCGCGCCACGAGGTCACGGGCACCACCGGCGCCACCCACCTGCTCGAGCACCTGATGTTCAAGGGCAGCCGCAACTACCACGCGGGCAACGGCCAGGCGTTCGACACGCTCCTCGACCGCATCGGCGGCATCAACAACGCCACCACCTGGCTCGACCGCACCAACTACTACGAGAACATCCCCAGCCGCCACCTCCCGCTCGTCGCCCGCCTCGAGGCCGACCGGATGCGCCACCTGCTCCTCCGCGAAGAGGACCGGCAACTCGAGATGACGGTCGTCCGCAACGAGTACGAACGCGACGAGAACGACCCCGCGGCCACCTTGGACAAGGAGGTCACCGCCGCCGCCTTCCTCGCCCACCCCTATCATCACCCGACGATCGGCTGGCGCTCGGACATCGAGAAGGTCTCGATCGCGAAACTCCGGGAGTTCTACGACACGTTCTACTGGCCCAACAACGCCACGGTCTCGGTGATCGGCGACTTCGACTCCGCTGCAACGCTCGCCCTGCTCGCCGAGGTCTTCGGCCCCATCCCGCGCGCCCCCCACGCGATCCCGCAACTCTACACCGAGGAACCCGCCCAGACCGGCCCGCGCCGCGTCGTCGTCCGCCGGCCCGGCGAGGTCGGCGTCGTCCAGA
>CAIOTK010000406.1 GCA_903861185.1 uncultured Opitutia bacterium
CCGAATCCGCTCTTGGTTAACGTGAGCGCCCGGCATTGCCACCTCACGCCCGAAGCCGTCGAGGCGCTGTTTGGCAAGGGGGCCAAGCTGACGCCGATGAAGTGGCTCTACCAGAAGGACCAGTTTGCTGCGAAGGAGACGGTCACGCTGATCGGTCCGCGCAGCCGGGTGATTTCCAACCTGCGCATTCTCGGCCCCTGTCGCGACCTGAACCAGGTGGAACTGGCTTTGACCGACGCGATCGCGCTCGGCTTCGACATCCCCGTCCGCTCCTCGGGCAACATCGCCGGCACCCCGGGCTGCATGCTGATGGGTCCGGCGGGGTTCTTCGAGATGAAGGAGGGCGTGATCCGCGCCGCGCCGCACGTCCACCTGCACCCGGACGATGCCGCTTTCTACGGGGTGAAGGCGGGCGAGTACCTCCGCCTTCGCGTTGGCGGGCCCTGCGCGACCACCTTCGACCGGGTCCTCGCCCGGGTGCACGCCGACTTCAAACTCGAGGTCCACATCGACACCGACGAGGGTAACGCCTGCGCGCTTGAGCCGGGCACGCCCGTGGAACTGGTCCGCTGACCGCCCCTTTTTTTAACCCGCTCCTCCCAACTCCCCCATCCAGACAATGAATGATTCCATCGGTATGGTAGAAACCCGCGGCTACGTCGGCAGCGTCGAGGCCAGCGACGCTATGGTCAAGGCGGCCAACGTTGCGCTCGTCCGGCAGATCCAGATCGGCGGCGGCCTCGTCACGGTCGTCGTCAAGGGCGACGTCGGCAGCGTCAAGGCGGCCGTCGAGGCCGGCGCCGAGGCCGCGAAGCGCGTCGGTGAACTCATCTGCTCCCACATTATCGCCCGCCCCCACGGCGAGCTCGTCCGCACCCTCGGCCTCTGAGCCTAGGTCCACTCCAACCCTCATCCTTTTTCCTACTATGGCTCAGGAAGCAGTCGGTCTGATCGAAACCAAGGGATTCTGCGCGATGCTCGAGGCCGCGGATTCCGCCCTCAAGGCCGCGAGTGTCACGATGACGGGCTACGAGGCCGTCGGCAGCGGCTACGTCTGCGCGTTTTTCCGGGGCGACGTCGCCGCGGTGAAGGCCGCGGTCGACGCCGCCGCTGAGGCGGCCGCCAAGGTCGGCGAAGTAGTCGCCGTCCAAGTCATCCCGCGCCCGCACGAGGATCTCGCTGGCCTCGGCCGCTGGCTCCAGCAGGCCTCGGCCTGACCTCCCCGCGGGGCCGCCCGCGGTCCCGCGTCCGTCGCCGCTCCTCCGCGGGCGGCTTCCCGGCCACCGATGAACCTCCTCGTCGCCAATCTCGGCTCGACCTCGTTCAAGTACCGGCTCTTCCGCTTCACCGGCGCGGAGGAGGCGGTGCTGCTTGCCAAGGGCGGGTCCGAGCGCGTGACCGACTATGGCGTGGCGATCGACGCTTGCCTAGCGGAGCTGCGCGCCGGCGGTCACCTTGCCTCGGCGGCCGACCTGCACGGGGTGGGTTTTAAGACCGTCCTCGGTCGCGACGTCACGGGTTGCGTGCCGGCGGATGACCGGGTGATCGCGGCGCTCGAAGGGTTCCGCGAGATCGCCCCCGCGCACAATCCGCCCTACGCGGCCGGCATCCGCCGCTTCCGGGAGAAGCTGCCCGGCGTGCCCCTGTTCGCCCTCTTCGAGACGGCTTTCTACCAGTGGGTGCCCGAGGCCGCGACGCGTTACGCCGTCCCCGCGGCCTGGCACGCGGCCGGGGTTCGGCGTCACGGCTTCCACGGCGCCAGCCACAAGTTTGTCGCGGAACGCTCCGCCGAACTGCTCGGCCGGCCCGACGTCGCCGCTCGCGCCCGCCGCCTTTATCAGCTTGGGCCCGCCCCGCTGCCCGCCGGCGCCGCCCCCCTGCGCGTCATCAGTTGCCACTTGGGCGGCAGCAGTTCCGTCACCGGCATCCGCGACGGCGTGGCCGTCGGCACCAGCATGGGCCTCAGCCCGCAGTCCGGCCTGCCGCAGAACAACCGCGTCGGCGACCTCGACTCCGCCGCCATCCCCTTCGTGATGAAGACGCTCGGCCTGCCGCTGGCCGAGGTGGAGCGGCAGTTGACGAAGGAGTCCGGCCTGCTCGGGTTGTCCGGCGCCGGTAACGACCTGCGCGACATCCGCGCGGCCGCGGCTGCCGGCGACGCCCGCGCCCGGCTCGCGCTCGACGTTTTCATCCACTCGGCCCGGCATTGGATCGGCGCCTTCTGGCTCGAGCTCGGCGGCTGCGACGCCTTGGTGTTCACCGCGGGCATCGGCGAGAACAACCCGGACTTGCGCGCCGCGATCTGCGCCGGTCTCGAGGGGCTCGGCCTCGCGCTTGACCCCGCTCGCAACGAGGCGCTCCGCGGCGCGGAGGGCGAGGTGTCCGCCACCGGCGCCCGCACCCGCGTGCTGGTCATCCCCGCGAACGAAGAGCTGGTCGTGGCCCGCGAGGCGTACCGCTGCCTCGCCGCTGCCCGCTAACCTGTCCCCTTTTCCTTAACCTCCCCTCAACCCAATCATTCCTATGGCCTCCAAAGCAATTGGTCTCCTCGAAACCCGCGGCCTCACCGCGCTCGTCACCGGCGTCGACGCGATGCTCAAGTCCGCCAACGTCTCGCTCTACGGCCCGATGAAGCAGGTCGGCAACGCCCTCGTCTCGGCGGTGGTCATCGGCGACGTCGCCGCGGTCAAGGCCGCGACGGACGCCGGCGCGCAGGCTGCCCGCACGGTCGGCGAGGTGGTCAGCGTGCAGGTCATTCCGCGGCCCCACGACGACGTCGCGGTGGTGCTGCCGAAAGCCGCCGCCCCTGCGGCCAAGAAGTAACCGCCGGACTCCCCCCGGATGTTCCTCGCGCGCGTCATCGGCTCGGTGGTCTCGACCAAGAAGGACGAGGCCATGAAGGGCCGGAAACTCGTGGTGCTGCGGCCGCTGCTGGTGGACGAGGCCAACCCGGCCCAGTTCCGCCCGGGCGCCAACACCGTGGTCGCCGTCGACACCCTCGGCGCCGGCCTCGGGGAGGTCGTCCTGTTCTGCCAAGGTAGCTCCGCGCGCCAGGCCAGCGGGATGAAGTCCCTGCCGGTCGACGCCGTGATCACGGGCATCGTCGACGCCGTCGACGTGCTCAACCACAAGATCTATCCCGCTCCGTCCTGAGGCCCCCGCGCCGCTCCGCCCGCCCGATGAGTTCCCCCCTTCCCTTGGACGAAAAGGCCCTCCGGGCCGTGGTTGAGGACGTGCTCCGCAGCCTCGGCCGCTCGCCGGTGCTGTCCCCGGCGCCGGCCCCCGGTACCGCGGCCGCCGCCCCCGCCGTGGTCCGCAGCGGCCCGCGCCTCGGCGTGTTCGACTCCGTGCCCGAGGCCTGCGCCGCGGCGCACGCTGCCTTCGCCCAGCTCCAGGCCAAGGGCGTCGCCGGCCGCGCCAAGGTGATCGAGATCGTCAAGTCCCTCGCTACCGCCCACGCGGCCGAGTGGGGCCGCTTTGAGTTCGAGGAGACGCGCATCGGCCGCCTCGAGCACAAGATTGAGAAGCTCCAGATCGTGAAGCTGGTGCCCGGCGTCGAGTGGCTGAAGCCCTACGCGCTCAGCGGCGACCACGGGATCACGCTCGAGGAGTACACGCCGTTCGGCGTCATCGGCGCGATCCTGCCGGTCACGCATTCCGTCCCCACGCTCAGCGGCAACATCATCAACATCGTCGCCGCGGGGAACGCCGTTGTCTTTAATCCGCACCCCGGCGGGGCGCGCTCGGCCGCCCTCGCGGTCCGCGCCTACAACGAGGCGATCCAAGCCGCCCTCGGGATCGAGAACTTGGTCTGCACCGTTGCGCAGCCGACGCTCGACACGTTCGCCGCGCTGACGCGTGACCCGCACATCGGCCTGCTCTGCGTCACCGGCGGTCCCGCCGTGGTCGCTGCCGCGATGAAGTCCGGCAAGCGCGCGGTCTGCGCCGGTCCGGGCAACCCGCCGGTGCTGGTCGACGGCACCGGTTGCCTGCGCAAGGCGGCCCGCGACATCGTCCAGGGCGCGGCCTTCGACAACAACCTGCTCTGCATTGGTGAGAAGCAGGTTTTCGTGCCCGACGCCCACTTTGCCGGCTTCCGTGAGGCCCTCGTGGCCGCCGGTGCCGCTGAGCTCAATTCCGGCCAGGTGGAGCGCCTGACCACCGCCGCGTTTACCTTTTCCAAGGACGCCGGTGGCTGTTCCCACGCCGCGGTCAACCGCAAGCTCGTCGGGGCCGACGCCGCGGTGCTCGCCCAGCACGCCGGGGCCAACGTGGCGGCTTCCACCCCGCTGCTGTTCGCGGAGACGCCTGCCGACCACGCCTTCGTCGTTGAGGAGCAGATGATGCCGATGATCCCGATCGTGCGCGTCCGCTCGGTCGAGGAGGGCATCGAGCTCGCCCGCCGCTCGGAGCACGGCTACAAGCACTCCGCGATCATCCACTCGCTCAACGTGGATCATATGACGCAGATGGCGCGCGCGCTCGACACCACGCTGTTCGTCAAGAACGGCCCCTGCGTCGCCGGCCTCGGCCTCGGTGGCGAGGGCTACCTCAGCTACTCGATTGCGACCACGACCGGCGAGGGCATCACGACGCCCGCCACCTTCACGCGCACGCGCCGCTGCGTGATGGTCGATAATCTTCGGATCTACTGATTATGATGGTCGCGCGCGTCGACGGGGTGATCGTCTCCACGGTCTGCCATCCCAGCATGGCCGGCCACCGGACGGTCATCTGCCAGCCGCTCGACGAGCACGGCCGGGAGGAGGGCGCCCCGTTCCTCGCCCTCGACCCGCACGCCGCCGGGCGCCACCAGCGGGTGTTGGTCTCGACCGATGGTTCCCACACGCGGGCGCACGTGGGCGACCCGCATTCACCGCTGCGCAATATCATCCTCGGGGTGATCGACGAGGAGGACGCCCGCGCGGGCCGCTGACGATGCGCCTCGGACACGTCATCGGTCGCATTACGCTCTCGCAGCAGGACCCCGCCTACCACGGCGGGCGGTTCCTGCTCGTCCAGCCCTTCGGCCGCGACCAGTACCGCGGCGCCGGGATGACACCGCTCGCGCCCGGCAGCACCCTCGTGATGTACGATCAACTCGGGGCCGGCGTCGGCCACGTGGTCGGCTTCACCGAGGGCGCCGAGGCGACGGCGCCGTTTCCCGAACCCACTCCGATCGACGCGTACTGCGCGGCGATCATCGACCAGATCTTCTACCAGCCGCCCGCCTGAGGCGGCTTTTTCTCCCCATGCCGAAAGTCATCACCGCCCGCGAAGCCGAGGAACTCCTGCGCAAGGGCGAGGCCCCTCCGGCCGGCGCCATCCTCACGCCCTCCGCCCGCGATGTCTTCGGGGGCGGCAGCCTCCAGTCCTCCTTCCGCGGCACCGGCGCCCGCGCCGTCGCGAAGCCGGCGTCCGCCCCGGCCGCGGTCGTGACCCCCTCCACGCCCGATCTGGAGTTCCGTTGGACGCCGGGCGCGGACCCCCGCACGCCTGCCGAGATTGCCGCCTTCTTCCGTTCGCCCGCGCTCGAGGTGCTCAAGGAACGGATCTGCGACATCGGTCGCCGCCTCTGGCAGCGCGAGTACACCGACGGCAACGGCGGCAACATCACCATCCGGGTCGGCGATAACCTCGCCCTCTGCACGCCCACGCTCATCTGCAAGGGCTTTATGCAGCCGGCGGATATGTGCCTGGTGGACCTCGACGGCAACCAGTTGGCGGGCACCCGCAAGCGCACCAGCGAGGCGATGACCCACTTCGGGATTATGAAGCGCCAGCCGGCCGCCAAGTCCTGCGTCCACGCGCACCCGCCGCACGCCACCGCCTTCGCGATCGCCAACGTCGACATCCCTTCCTGCCTCATCCCCGAGGCCGAGGTGTTCCTCGGTAAGATCGGTGTCGCCAAGTACCAGACGCCCGGCACGCCTGCCAACGCGGACGAGGTGGGCGAGGTCGGCAAGGAACACCAGGCCGTGCTGATGGAGAACCACGGCGTGATCTGCTGGGGCAAGGACGTAGAGGATGCCTACTGGAAGATGGAGAACATCGACTCCTACTGCCGCACGGTCTGGATCGCGGCCGGGCTCGGCGGCGGCCTCCACCGCTTCTCCGGCCGCCACGCCCGCGAGCTGATCGATATCCGCCAGAAGCTCGGGATGCCCGATCCCCGCGCCGGCCTCAAGGAGTGCGAGCTCTGCGATAATGCCGATTTCCGCCCGGCCACCGTTTGCGCCGCGCCCGCCGCCCCCGCGGAAAACGCTGCCCCCGATCCTCAGGTCGAGGCCGTCGTCCAGGCGGTCACCGCCCAGATCCTCCGCCAGCTTGGCGGCAAGTGAACCTCCCCGCGTCCCCATGAAAGTCTCCATTATCGGCGGCGGCGGCCGCGTTGGCTCCAACGCCGCCTTCGCCCTCCAGTGCGCCGGCATCGTCTCCGAGATCCAGATCCTCGACGCCAACGCTGACCTCGCCGAGGGCGAGGCCCTCGACCTGCTCCACGGTGCCTCCTCCCTCGCTGACCAGCGCATCTATGCTGGTGATTACGCTCGTGCGAAGGACAGCGACATCTTCGTCATCACCGCCGGCCTCCGCCGCAAGCCCGACGAGTCCCGCCTCGACCTCATCAACCGCAACGTTGCCCTGTTCAACGGTATCCTCGACAGCCTGAAGAGCGCCGGGATGCGCAAGGACGCGCTGGTGTTCGTGGTGTCCAACCCGGTCGATATCCTCACGCAGCTCGCCGCCGCTCGCCTCGGCCTGCCGTGGTCGCAGGTGCTTGGCCTCGGCACGATGCTCGACACCGCGCGCTTCCGTTCGCTGATTGCGCAGGAGCTGAAGCTCGCGCCGACGCAGGTGAAGGCCCTGATTCTCGGCGAGCACGGCGACTCGATGTTCCCCGTGTGGTCCTCCGCCACGTACGCCGGCCTGCCGCTGGTGCGGATGCCCGGCTGCACGCCCGCCTTCCAGACTCAAGTGTTTGAGCGCACCAAGGGCAGCGGCGCCGAGGTGATCCGCCGCAAGGGCGGGGCGGGCTGGGCCGTCGGCGCGACGATCGCCGAGGTGATCCACGCGATCGCCCACGATCGCCGCCAGGTCCTCCCGGTCGCCACGGTCCAGCAGGGCGCCTACGGCATCCGCGGCACCGCCATCAGTGTCCCCACGGTGGTTGGCCGCGCGGGGGCACTCGCTCACGTCGAGGTCGAGCTCTGGCCCAAGGAACTCCAGGCGCTGCAGGCGTCCGCCAAGGCGCTCAACGACACGTTCGCCAAGGTCAAACGCGCCTGAGTCCGGGCTTCCGGTCTTGGGGTGTTCCCCCTTGCCATTCCGTTGCGGGTGGATTTGTTCAAAGCGTTACCAACCTATGAAAAAGCTGCTCCTCGCTCCCCTCGCCGCGGCCTTCATCGCCGCTTCCGCCTTCGCCGCCGATAAGGAAGTCACCCTCACCGGCGCTGGCCAGTGCGCCAAGTGCTCGCTGAAGCAGACCGACGCGTGCCAGAACGCGGTCGTCGTTAAGGAGGGTGGTAAGGACACCACCTACCTGATGGCGAAGAACGACGTCGCCCAGAAGTTCCACGGCACCGTCTGCAAGGGCGTGAAGCAGGTCACCGTGACCGGCTCCGTCAGCGAGAAGGACGGCAAGAAGATCATCACGGCCTCCAAGGTGGCCGAGGTGAAGAGCTGATTTCGGCTCGATCCTGATCCTTTCCGGGGCGCCCGCGGGCGCCCCTTTTTTGTGCCCGCCCGAAGCGCCCCGGGAGCCCGGCGGCCCGTTGACCGCGCCGGCTTGCGGGCGGCGCCGCGCCGCGTTTGCTTGGGGGAGCCCCGCCGATGCGACCCCTCCTGCCACTGCTTGCCGCCCTCGTTTTCGCCCCCGTCTCCGTCGCGGCCGCCCCCGCCGCGCCGCCGAGCTTCCTCGTCATTTTGGCCGATGACCTCGGCTACTCCGATCTCGGGAGCTATGGCGGCGAGATCCCGACGCCGCACCTCGACGCGCTCGCGGCGGGCGGACTGCGCTTCACTCAGGCGTACAGCACGGCCCGCTGCTGGCCTTCGCGCGCGGCCGTGCTCACGGGCTTCTACGCGCAGCAGGTGCGGCGCGACGTCGTGCCGGGTGTGCCGAGCGGGGCCCGCGGCCTTCGTCCCGCGTGGGCTACCCTCGCGAGCGAGTTACTCACTCCGGCCGGTTACCGGAGCCTCCACGCCGGCAAGTGGCACGTCGACGGCCCGCCCCGCGAGCACGGCTTCGCGCACAGCTTCGAAATCGGCCAAGGCCAGAACAATTTCTTCCTCGCGCCCGGCAACACCGACGACGGCGTGCCCGGCGTGCAGACGCCGGACTACCACGTCACCGCCGCCACCGCCGAGCACGCGGTGAAGTACCTGCGTGACCACGCCGCGCGGTTTCCCGGCCGCCCGTTCTTCCTCTACCTCGCCTTCACTGCCCCGCACTTTCCGTTGCACGCTCCGGCGGCGGATATCGCCCGCCATCGCGACACGTACCACCGCGGTTGGAACGAGATCGCCGCCGAGCGCCACGCGCGCCAGCGCCGGCTCGGGCTCGTTCGCCACGACCTCCCGCCGATGGAGCGCGACGTCGGTCCACCTTACGCCTTTCCCGACGCGATTCGCGCCCTCGGGCCCGGCGAGGTGAACCGCCCGCTCCCGTGGGCCGAGCTCACCCCGGAGCAGCGTTCCTTCCAGGCGGCTAAGATGGCGGTGCACGCGGCGATGGTGGACCAGATGGACCGCGAGCTGGGGCGGGTGCTCGCGCAACTCCGCGCGATGGGGGCCTTCGACAACACCCTGATTCTCTTCGGCTCCGACAACGGCGCCAGCGCCGAGATTATGGTGCGCGGCAGCGGGCACGATCCGCGGGCGGCCCCCGGTTCGGCGGCAACGTACCTTTCCCTCGGCCCGGGTTGGTCGAGCGCCGCGAACACGCCGTTCCGCCGCCACAAGACCTGGGTCCACGAGGGAGGCATCGCCACGCCGCTCATCGCCCATTGGCCGGCCGGCATCCGCGCGCGCGGCGAGCTCCGCCACACGCCGGTCCACCTGATCGACGTGGTGCCCACGCTCCTGGAGCTCGCAGGTGCGGCCCGTCCCGCCGCGGTCCGTGGGCATCCGGTGCCACCTTGGCCGGGCCGGAGCCTCGTGCCGGCCTTCGCCGCCGACGTACCCCTCGACCGGCAATTCCTCTGGTGGGAACACGAGGGGAACCGAGCCCTACGCGCGGGCGACTGGAAGCTCGTCGCGGTGAAGGGTGGCCCGTGGGAGCTCTACGATTTGGCGCGCGACCGCGGGGAACAGCGCGACCTCGCCGCGGCCGAGCCGGAACGCGTCCGCGCGCTCGCGGCCCTTTGGGAACGCCAGGCGGAGGAGAACGGCCGCCTCGCCCGCACCGACCCGCCGCCGGCCGCGCCCCCGGGCGCCAAGCAGGGCAAACGCAAGCAACCGTGAATCTTCCGCGCGTCCATCGTGCCCTTCGCCGCGTGCGCGTGCGGTGGCTCGCGTGCCTCTTCCCGCTCGCCGCCGGTGCGGCGGCACCGGACAGCTCCTTCGCGGCGCCGTTGCCGGCCGGCGTAGCCGCACTCTGGGATCCCGCCGCGGCCCACCGCGAGGCCTCGCCCACGCGCGAGCGGGTCTGCCTGAACGGACTTTGGCGCTGGCAGCCCGCCGAGCCGGGGGAACGGCCGCCGCCGACGGGCCAGTGGGGTTTCTTCAAGGTCCCGGGCAGTTGGCCCGGCATCGGGAGCTACATCCAGAAGGATTCGCAGGTGGTCTTCAGTCACGCGGCGTGGCGAAACCGTCCGCTGCCCGAACTGGAGGTCGCCTGGTACGAACGGGAGATCGCGGTTCCTGCCACTTGGGCCGGCCGCGGGCTCCGCCTGAGCGCGGACTACGTGAACTCGCTCGCGGTCGTGTGGATCGACGGCCGCCGCGTGGGCGAGCTCCGTTACCCCGGGGGGGAACTCGACGTTGGCGCGCACTGCCGCCCCGGCAGCACCCACCGCCTGAGCCTCCAGGTCTCGGCGATGCCGCTGCGCGCGGTCCTCGTCTCGTACTCCGACAGCAACCAGGCGCGCACCATCAAGGGGCGCGTCGAGCGCCGCGGCCTCTGCGGGGACGTGTTTCTCGTCGGCCAGCCCGCGGGCGCCCGGTTGGCAGACGTCAAGGTCGACCCGTCGTGGCGGCGCGGCGAGACCCGCGTCGAGGTAGGCCTAGAGGGGCTCGAGCCCGCGCGGCGCTACCGCGTCGAGGTACGGGTGGCGCGCGCGGGCGCCGAGCTGCACCGCTGGCGCAGCCCGGTGTTCGTCGGCCGCGAGGTGCGTCGGGGCCGGCTGGCGTTCGTGGAGCGCTGGCGCCCCGAGCTGGCGTGGGACCTGCACACGCCGGATCACCTCCACGACCTCGTCTGCACGCTCGTCGCGGAGGACGGCGCGGCACTCGACGAGGCCTTGCCCGTCCGCTTCGGCTTCCGTGAGTTCTGGACCGAGGGCCGCGACTTCGTGCTCAACGGCACGCGCCTCCAGCTCTTCGCTACCACGCTGGACAACGCACAGGTCAGCACGGTCTGGGCCTCGTACGAGGGCGCGCGCGAGACCTTCCGGCGCCTGCGCCGCATCGGCTTCAACTTCGTCTATACCCACAACTACGGCTGCGAGCCGGGCGCCCACCTGAGCTTCGCCGAGGTGCTACGCGCGGCGGACGACGTCGGCATTCTGGTCGCGTTCTCGCAGCCGCATTTCTCGCACTACGAGTGGGGCGGTTCGGGCGTCCCCGCGGGCTACGCCGAACACGCCGAGCGCTATGTCCGCCGCGCGCAGAACCATCCCTCCGTGGTCGCCTACGCGCTAAGCCATAACGCGGCGGGCTACATCGGCGATATGGATCCCGATCGCGTGCTCGGTCAGGGCGACCTGCGGGAGCCGTGGGCGCGCCACAACGCCTCACTGGCCCTGCGCGCGGAGGCGGTCGTCCGCCAGTTCGACGAGTCGCGCGTCCTTTATCACCACGCCGCGGGTAACCTCGGGGCGCTGCACACGGTGAACTTCTACGCGAACTTCGCGCCGCCCCAGGAGCTCTCGGACTGGTTCGCGGGGTGGGCTGCGCGCGGCGTGAAGCCCCTGTTCCTCTGCGAGTACGCGGCGCCGTTTTCTTGGGATTGGACGCTCTACCGCGGCTTTTACCAGGGCCGGCGCGACTTTGGCTCGGCCCGCGTGCCGTGGCACTTCGCGCTTGCCGAGTGGAACGCGCAGTTCCTTGGCGACGCCGTCTTTCCCATCTCGGGCCGCGAGCGCGATAACCTCCGCTGGGAGGCCGCGCGCCTCAAGGCGGGCCAGGTCTGGCACCGCTGGGATTACCCGACGCCGGTCAATGCGCGGGAGCTCCGGGAGCGCGACCCGATCCTAGCGCAGTACCACCGAGAGAATTGGCCCGCGTTCCGCCTGCACGGCGTTTCCGCGGTCACCCCGTGGGAGTGGGGCCTCTACTGGCGGATCCGCCCGCAGGCCGAGCGGCAACACCGGGCGCTTCCGGTTGCGTGGGACCGCCTGCAGCGCCCGGGCTACAGCCCGGATTATGCCGGCGACCGCTTCGAGCGCCCCGACCTCGCCTACACCTGGGAGGACTGGGAGCCGACCGAGGCCGGGCAGGCGTTCCTGCGCGGCCTGCGCCCCGTGCTCGCGTGCCTCGCGGGCAAACTCGGCGCGCCCACGAGCCGGGACCAAGTCTTCACGGCGGGCGAGGCGGTCGAGAAGCAGGCGGTGGTCTTCAACAATGGACGGACGCCGGTGCGCGCCGAGCTCGCGTGGTCCGCTGAGCTGCCCGGGAGCGTGGCGGGCGCGAGCACCGTTGAAGTCCCGCCCGGCGGTCAGGTCCGCATCCCGGTGCGGCTGGCCCTGCCGGCTGACCTGCCGCCCGGCCGGCGTACCCTCACTTTGCGGGCGCGCCTGCCCGGGGGAGAGACGCAGGAAGACGCGCTGTCCTTCGAGGTGCTCGCCGCGGCGCCTGCACCGCCGCCGCCGACGCCTGCCGCGCGCATCGGCCTACTGGATCCCAAAGGCCACACGGCAGCGCTCCTTCGCCGGATTGGCGTGCCCTTCCGGACGCTGACGCCGCGCGCGTCGCTTGAGGAAATCGACGTCCTGGTGATCGGCCGGGAGGCGATCGGGCTGGTGGGGGAGACGCCGGATTTCACGCGGGTGCGCCGCGGGTTGAAGGTGCTCTGCTTCGAGCAGAGCGCCGAGGTGCTAGAAGGCCGCTTTGGCTTCCGCGTGGCGACGCCCGGCCTGCGCCAGGTTTTCCCGCGCGTTGCTGGGCATACGGCGCTGGCCGGCCTCGCCGCCGAGCATCTCGTTTCTTGGCGGGGCGAGGCGACGCTCCTGCCGCCGCGGCTAGATCCGGTGCTCAAGGCTGGCGTCGGACCGACCGTGACCTGGGCTGGCCTGACCACCACCCGCGGCTGGCGCGCCGGCAACCGCGGGAACGTCGCCTCGGTGGTGATCGAGAAGCCGGCGCGAGGGGATTTCCTACCGGTGGTCGACGGCGGGTTCGGCCTGCAGTACGCGGCGTTGCTCGAGTACCGCGAGGGCAACGGCCTCGTTGTCTTTTGCCAACTCGATGTGTCCGGCCGTACCGAGGCGGAACCGGCCGCGGAGCGGTTCGCCGCCCAGTTGGTGGCCCACGTCACGGCGTGGCGCCCGGCCCCGCGGCGAGCGGTCGCGTACGCCGGTTCGGACGAGGGTCGCCGGCACCTGGAGGCGGCGGGCTTTAACGTGTCGTCTTACCGCGGTGGGTCGCTCCCGGGTGACCGCCTGCTCGTGCTTGGTCCGGGCGCGGGTAGTGCCCTTCGCGGCGTCGCGGCGGATCTCGGTCGGTTCCTGCAGGCGGGCGGCCGCATCGCGGGCCTCGGTCTCGGTCCCGCCGACGCGCTCGTCCTACCGGTGCCCGGCCTGAAGCTGGAGAACGGGGAACTGCTCGCTCCGGCCCTCGCGCCTTTCCCGGCGGGTTCGCCCTTCGCCGGGATCGGGCCCGCGGACCTGCACGACCGCGATCCCCGGCTGGCGCCGTTGGTGGTTTCCGGCGCCGCCTTCGCGCGGGGCGTGGTCGCGGCCGCCGCCAGCGACCGGGTCGCGCTGCTGCAACTCGTGCCGTGGGGCGACGCCCGGCGCCTCCAGCAGTTTCGGGCTAACTTTCGTCGCCACGCCTACGCCACCTCCCGGCTGCTCGCCAATCTCGGCGCCGAGGCCCGCACGCCCCTGCTGGAGCACCTCGCCCGCCCAGTCGCGTCGCCCGCGGTGGACAAACGCTGGTTGCGCGGGCTCTATCTCGACGTCCCCGAGGAGTGGGACGATCCCTACCGCTTCTTCCGTTGGTGAAACCGTACCCCGTGCCTCCCCTCCCTGCTAGCCGGCTAACCGGCCTCCTGCTCGCCCTTCCCCTCGCCGCTGTAACGACCGCCGCGGCCGCCGCGCTGGACTACAACCGCGACGTGAAGCCGATTTTGGCCGAGAACTGTTTCGCCTGCCACGGCTTCGACGAAGCCGGCCGCAAGGCTAAGCTCCGCCTCGACGTGGCCGCCGAGGCCCTCGCACCCCGCGCCAACGGCCCCGCGATCAAGCCCGGCGACGCCGCCGGCAGCGAAGTCTGGCAGCGCATCATCAGCCCCCACGCCGACGAAGTGATGCCGCCCCCCGAGGCCCACAAGACCCTCACCGCCGCCCAGCGCGAAACGCTCCGCGCCTGGATCGAGGCTGGAGCTCCCTACGCAGAGCATTGGGCCTTCGTGCCTCCGCGTGCCACGTCCGTGCCAGCCGGCGCGCCGCACCCGGTCGACGCCTTCGTCCGCGCTCGCCTGCGCCAGGAAGGGCTCACCCCCGCGCCCGCCGCCGACGCGCGCGCGCTCCTCCGCCGCGTCAGCCTCGACCTTACCGGCCTGCCCCCCTCCGCCGCCGACGCCGAGGCCTTTGCCGCCGACCGCGACCCCCGCGCGTACGAGCGCCTCGTCGCCCGCCTCCTCGCGAGTCCCCACTTCGGCGAACGCCTTGCGGTCGACTGGCTGGACGCCGCCCGCTACGCCGACACCAACGGGTTTTCCATCGACGGCGGCCGGCACCAGTGGCTCTGGCGCGATTGGGTCATCCAAGCCTTCAACGACAACCTCCCGTACGATCGCTTCCTCGTGGAACAGCTGGCCGGTGACCAGCTACCCGACGCGACGGACAGCCAGCTGATCGCCTCCGGGTTCCAGCGGAATAATATGACGACCCACGAGGGTGGGACGATCCCCGAGGAGAACCTCGTCAACTACAACGCCGACCGCGTGAAGACCCTCGGCGAGGCCGTGCTCGGGCTCACGCTCGCCTGCGCGCAGTGCCACGACCACAAGTACGACCCGGTCTCGGCCCGCGATTACTACCGGCTCTTCGCCTACTACAACCGCCTCGGGGACCGCGGCCTCGACGGCAACGCCGGGGTCAACGCTGGCCCCGCCCGCTCCCTCCGCACCGTCCTCCGCACTGGGGAAGAGGCGGACCTGCGCGCCCGCATCGCCGCCCTGCGGGATTCCCTCGCGCGCCCTGACCCCGCCGTGCTGCGGGCGTGGGCCGCCCGGGAACGCGCCCGCCTCGCGCGTCGCGGCGAGGGCTTCGCGCTCCATCCGGTCAAGGTCCGGCAGGTTTCGACGCCGAACCGCTCCGACCTCGACGTCGAGGACGGCCGCGTCGTGGTGATCCGGCAGGCCGGCGATCTCGCTGCCATCGATATCGCGGTCGACCTCTCGGGCGTCCCCGGCCCCGTCACCGGCGTACGCGTGGTGGTCCCGCCCTCGCCTGACCTGCCGGGCGGCGGCTGGGGCCGCGGACCGGTGACGCGCGCGGCGATGGCCGCCAAGACGAAGGGCAAGGGCAAGGCCGCCGCGCCCGCGGAGGAATTTAAGGGGACCTTCCGGTTGACCGCGCTCGCCGTGTCCGCCGGCGCGGTGCCCGGAGACCAGATCGACCTGCACCAACTGCGCGCCCTCGCGGGAGTCACGGCGAGCTCGTGGGATCCCGCGCACCCGCCCGCGGGTTGCCTCGACCCACGCAACGACGCGGGCTGGTCACCCGACCTCGCGGCCACCGGCCCCGTGCACCTCACCGCGACCCTCGCCCGCCCGCTGCAGCCGGCGGAGACCCCGTTCCTCAACGTGCAGCTCAACTTCGGCGCAGGCCGTTCGCTGCTGCCGGAGCGGGTCGAGCTGTTCGTCATAACTGGTACAGACGACGGTACCGACCTGCCGGCCGCGGTGGTCGCCGCGCTCGGGCGGTCAGGGGGCGAGGACGATCCGGCTGTCGCGGCCGTGCTCTGGACTCACGTGGCCCGTTACGCCGCGGAGCTCGCCCCGCGGCGCGTGGAGTTGGCGAACCTCGAAGACCGGCTCGCGAGCCTCACGGAGCCCTTTTCCACGATGGTGATGGCGGTCGCGGACAAACCCCGGGAGACGCGGATTCTGCACCGTGGCGATTACGCGCAGCCCACCGAGGTGGTGACGGCTGGCACGCCCGCGTTCCTGCCCCCGCCGCCGCCCGGCGCCGCGGAGGACCGCCTTGGGCTTGCGCAATGGGTCGTGATGCCGGGGCATCCGCTCACCGCGCGCGTCGCGGTGAACCGGCTCTGGCGCCTCTTGTTCGGCACGGGCCTCGTCGCCACCCCGGCCGATTTCGGCACGCAGGGCGAGTTTCCCAGCCATCCCGAGCTGCTCGATTGGCTGGCGCTCGACTTCATCGCTTCCGGCTGGGACGTGAAGCGTCTCCTCACCCTGCTGGTTACGAGTGAGACCTATCGCCAATCAGCCGCCGCCACGCCGGAGCAATTGGAGCGGGATCCCCGGAACCGGCTGCTCGCGCGCGGCCCCCGGTTTCGTCTCGGCGCCGAGTTTATCCGCGACCACGCGCTGCGCGTGAGTGGCCTGCTGGTGCCGCGCGTCGGAGGCCCGAGCGTCAACCCATACCTGCCCTTCGACCTCTGGCGCGAGGTCAGCCATTACGGGAGCACGCCCGCGACAGCGCAGGTTTTCGTCCAGGATCACGGCGAGAAACTCTACCGCCGCTCGCTCTATACTTACTGGAAACGCACCGCGCCGCCGCCGTCGCTTGCTGCCTTTGACGCGCCGAACCGCGAGGTCTGCACGATCGAGCGCGGCGCCACCACTACGCCGCTGCAGGCGCTGGTGCTGCTCAACGATGTGCAGTTCGTCGAGGCGTCCCGCGCGTTCGCTGAGCGTGCGCTGCGGCACCCGGAACGCGCGGACGACGCCCGCCTGCGCTGGCTGTTCGCGGAGGGCGTCTCGCGCCCGCCGGCTGCCGCTGAACTCGCCGTTCTGCGGGGTACCCTCGCGCGCGAGCGGGCGCGCTATGCCCGGGATCCCGCGGCGGCGGCCGCCTTCCTCTCCGCTGGGGAGTCCTCCCGCGACGCCCGCCTCCCGGCCCCGGAGCACGCCGCCTGGGCCCAGGTCGCGACGCTCGTGCTCAACCTCAGCGAGGCCATCACGCGGAACTGAGGTCGGCACCCGCCCCGAAGACTGGACCCTCTGAGTCTCCCCCTCTCTTCGTCCCTCATTCTCCCCTCGCTCCCTCCCGCCCACGCCCGTCCCTCTCCCGCCGATGCACCGCGCCGAAGCCGAACTGCTCCATCACCTCACCCGCCGCACCTTCCTCGGCCGCTCCGCCCGCGGGATCGGCGGGCTCGCCCTCGGCACCCTCCTCACCGAGTCCCTCAGCGCCGCCACCCGCGGCCAGCCCGGGCTCCCGCACTTCAAGCCCCGCGCGAAACGCGTCCTCTGCCTCTTCCAGAGCGGCGGCCTCTCCCACGTCGATCTCTTCGACGACAAGCCCGCGCTCCACGCGCACGCGGGGCAGGAGATTCCGCCTTCGGTGAAGGGTTCCCAGCGGCTCACCGGGATGACCAGCAACCAGTCCGCCTATCCCGTCGTGCCCCCGCTCCGCCCGGGCCGCCGCTGCGGCGCGCACGGTACCTGGATTAGCGACCTGCTGCCGCACCACCAGCGCATCGCGGACGAGCTGTGCATCGTGAAAAGCCTCCACACCGAGGCCATCAACCACGACCCCGCCATCACGTTTATGAACACGGGGAACCAGCTCCCCGGCTACGCGAGCATCGGCGCTTGGGTCAGCTACGGCCTCGGCTCGGTTAACGCCAACCTCCCCGCCTTCATCGCCCTCGTTTCCCAGGGCACCGGCAAGAACCCCGGGCAACCCATCTTCTCGCGCCTCTGGGGTAGCGGCTTTCTGCCGGCCTCGCACCAAGGCGTCGGCCTCCGCCCCGGCGCCCACCCGGTGCTGCACCTGAACAACCCCCCGGGCGTCGACCGCCCCCAGCGGCGCGCCCTGCTCGACGATCTGGCCCGCCTCAACCAAGCCCACGCCGCCGAGCTCGGCGATCCCGAGACCCTCGCCCGCCTCGAGGCCTACGAAATGGCCTTCCGGATGCAGACCTCCGTCCCCGAGCTCACCGACCTTTCGGGGGAATCGGCCGCGACGCTCGACGCCTACGGCCCCGAGGTCCGCAAGCCCGGCACCTACGCCGCCAACTGCCTCCTCGCCCGCCGCCTCCTCGAGCGCGACGTCCGCTTCGTTCAACTCTTCCACCGCGGCTGGGACCAGCACATCGCCCTCTCCCGCCAACTGCCGAACCAGTGCCGCGACGTCGACCAGCCCACGGCCGCCCTTGTGGAGGACCTCAAGCGCCGCGGACTGCTCGAGGACACGCTGGTGCTCTTCGCCACGGAGTTCGGCCGCACGGTCTTCAGCCAGGGCAAGCTCGGTGACCCCGCGATGGGCCGCGACCACCACGGCCGCGCCTTTACGGTCTGGCTCGCGGGCGGCGGCATCAAGCCTGGCATCGAGTACGGCGCTACGGACGACTTCTGCTACAACATCACGGAGAATCCCGTCCACCTGCGGGACCTCCACGCAACCATCCTCCACTGCCTCGGGATCGACCACGCGCGGTTCACGCACCGGTTTCGCGGCCTTAACGTCCGCCTCACTGGCGTCGAAGAGGCCCGGGTGGTGAAGGAAATCCTCGCCTGACGCGCCCCGCGCGGGCCGCGCCGCATCAGCCCGCGGCCGCCGCGGCCTTGCCCTCGGAGCGCTTCACCAATTCGTCCACCACCACCGTGGTGGTCACGTCGCAGGCGACGTTCGTTGCCGTGCGGCACATATCGAGGATCCGGTCCACGCCGAGGATGATGCCGATACCCGCCGGATCGATGCCGAAGGTCGCGAGCAGCCCCGCGATCAGCGGCAGCGAGCCGCCCGGGATCGCCGCCACCGCGACCGCGCTGAGGACCGACAGCAATAGCAGCGAGACCTGCTGGCCCACGCCGAGGTCCACGCCGAACACCTGCGCCACGAACAGCACCACGCAGCCCTCATACAGGGCCGTACCGCTCATATTCATTGTCGTTCCCAGCGGCAGGACGAAGCCCGCCGTGCTCGGGCTGACCTTCAGCCGCTCCGTTGCGTTCTGCAGCGCCGCTGGCAGCGCCGCCGCGCTCGAGCTGGTCGAGAAGGCCGTTACCACCACGTCCTTGATTGCCGCGAAGTACGCCCGCGGCTGCCACGAGGTCCAGATCCGCAACCAAAGCGACATCGTGCCGAAGACGTGCACCGCCATCACCGATACGCAGATGAGGACGAACACCCCGAGGGCTAAAATGATGTCGAGGCCGGTGCGGACTACGACGCTGTAGATCATCGCGGGGACGGCGTACGGTGCCAGGCGCAGCGCGAAGTGCACGATGCCCGTCATCAGGTCATTGACGGTGTCGAGCGCCGCCAGGAGCCGCGCCTGCCGGTCCGGCGCGAGGCGCGTGCCGGTCGCCCCGACTAGAATGGCGAAGACGATCAGCGGTAGAACGTCGCCCAGCGAGGTGCGGCTGTTGCCCACAAAGGCCCCGAATAGGTTTCGCGGCATGAACATCTCGACAATGCCCATCGCGCTCAGGTTCGCCTGCGCCTGCTGTTGGTTGGCCGCGTGTTTTTGCGCCGCCCCACCGTAGGTCGCCATCACGGCCTCCTTGGTCTCCTTGCTGATGAAGTCGCCGGGCTGGACCACGTTCATCACGATCAGCCCGAGGCCGACCGCGATCGCCATGTTCAGGAAGAAGAAAAGGAAGGTGCGCCCCGCCAGCGGCCCCAGCTTCTCCGGCCGCCCCAACTGCAACACGCCCGAGGCGAGCGACGCGAACACCAGCGGGATGATCACGAAGAACAGCAGCCGCAGGAATACCTGGCCAATCGGCTCAAGCACGTGCGTCGCGACCGTCTGTGCCCCCGTGAGGATGCCGGGCGCGAATTTGCCCAAGCCGATGGTGGCCGCGCCGGCGATCAGGCCGAAGACGAGGCCGCGCAGGATGCGGTTGGCGAGTTGTGGGTCGGAGGGACTGGCCATGGGGGAGGGGAGTGCGCGGACCCTGCCCCGCTCGCCGCCCAGTGTCCAACGGGAAACGTCCCTTCAGGCCCGCCCGCCGCCGGCCCCGCAGCTCAGGCGTAGCGGTCCTCCGTCCACGGGTCCGCCGTGTTGGAGTAGCCCCGTACCTCCCAGAAGCCCAGCTTGTCCTCCGCGAGGAAGGTGATGGCGTTGACAAACTTCGCGCCCTTCCAGGCGTAGAGCTTGGGAATGATCACCCGCGCGGGCCCCCCGTGCTCCCGCGA
>CAIOTK010000407.1 GCA_903861185.1 uncultured Opitutia bacterium
GAGCATCGAGGCGAAGGTGAAGGAAGCCGGAACAGTGTGGTCGACGGTCTCGTTGGACGCGGACTTGTCCTTCTCGCGCAGCTGCAGCCCGACCTTCACGTAAGCGGGGGCGTCGGCGAGGCGCAGGTTGCGGCGTGCGTTCACGCCGAGGTTGAGTTCGGACTCCTCGCCCGGCGAGTTCACCACCCGGAAGCGACTGACCTCGCTGTACTCCGAGGGATTGGAAACGATGGTGAGTGGCGCGCTGAAGGAGGGGGCGTACATCCCGGGGGCAAACGAGTACGACCAAGTGCTGTTCCGGTTCGGCTTGCGGAAACGGACGGTGACTTCGTCGGGCCGCTGCTCCTCGCCCTTGGACCAGCCCAGCCGTCCGTCTAGCTGCCAGTCGCCCGCGGTGCGTTCGAAGCCGGCCACGAGCGCTAGGATCTGCTGGTCCTTTTGCCGGTAACGTATGTCGTGCCGCTCGCGGCGGAGGCCCGTGACGGTGGCGCCGTTCTCGCTCAGGCTGCTGACCGTACCCTCCGCGAAGGGGAGGGTGTAGACGTAGCGGATCTCGTGATCGTTGAATTGGGAGAAGGTGCCGCGGAGGTAGAGGCTGGTCTGGGCGTCCGGCCGGAACTCCAGCGCGGAGGAGGCGCCATAACGCGTGCGGGTTATCTCGTACTCGCGGAACGCAATGCCGAGCAGGAACGGGGCGCGCGTGCCGGCCGGGGCGCCCGGGACTGTCCGGAGCTCGTACCCGCCGTCTTCCTCGAAATTATTGGTGGCGAAGCGGCGCGCCTGCCAAGTCGGCGAGAAAATAAAGCCCCACTTGCCGTCCGCGGAACGGTCGCCGTAGGTCGCGCTGAACTTGCTGCTGAAGCGCTCCGCAAGGTGGTTGTACTGGCCCTGAGCCGTCGCCTGCAGTTGTCGGCCGTCAGCATCGAACGCGCTGCGGGTACGCACATTGATGCTCCCGCCTAAGCCGTCCGCGTCCATATCCGGCGTCGGGACTTTGGTCACCTCCACCGCCGCCAGTGAATCGGTCGGCAGCACATCGAGGGCCACGACTCGGTCACCGCGTTCGGGGGTCGCCAGCGACACGCCATTCAGGCGCACGCTGTTCAGGTCAGGACGGATGCCGCGGACCACGATGAAGCGGCCCTCTCCCTGATCCCGGTAAAGAGCGAGCCCGGGGATGCGCTGCATCGTCTCGGCGACGTTTTGATCGGCGAAGCGGCCGATCTCGTCCGAGGCGATGATGCTGGTTAGGGTTTCGGCAGCGCGCTGCTGGTTGAGCGCCCGAGCCGAGCCGACCGCGCTGCCGGTGATGACGAACTTGTCCATCGCGACGACATCGGCCCCGAAGGCGATATCGACGCGCGCCGTTGTGCCCGCGCTGATCGTCACGTTGCGGGTTAACTCGGCGTAGCCGACGTAGCTAAAGATCAGGGTGCGGTTCCCCGCGGGCACGGCCGGCAGGTTGTAATCACCCGCAGCGTCGGCGAAGGCCGTCAGGCCGGTGTCAGATACAGTGACCCGGGCCCCCGCGAGCGCGAGCCGGTTGCCGGCGTCGGTGATCCTGCCGGCAATGCCGCCAGAGCCCTGGGCCGCGAGGCTGAGGGCGAAAAAGGGGAGGAGCGCGGCGGCGAGGATTCGGCGCAAGCGGGGAGGCAGGTTTGTCATTTGGTTCAAGGGCGTGGGTGCATATGGGATCAGCGAGGCTCCGCTCCGAACGTCAATGGCCGCAGTGCGCCGACGCGGAGACGTGTCCGAAGTGTAACGAGAATGTGACCTGCGTTACGCACGGGTTACGGCGCAACGCAAAACCGGTGTTGCGGTCCCCGCGGAGCTTGTCGAGGTCTGGTGAGGTACATCTTCGTCTACTCGTAACCGATTAGACGCGAATCTGTAACAATTCGCCTGCAGACTCCTCTCATGGCGTCGTCACTGCGTTCCTCAGCGGGCTTATGTCGTAGATCACTCAGGGTGATTCGGTGCCGCCTAGGAGGCGAGCGGTGGCCGAATTCAGGCGTTGCGCGCGGGCTTGTCCGTGTGTGTTTGGAGGGGTAACGACCGTCGTAAGGTTTAAGGTTTTGACCTCTTGCCTATGCGCTTAACGAAACTACCTCGGTTATTGTTGGTCTCCCTTTTGGCCGCGACCGCGCTCCGCGGGGAGAAGCTCGTCATTAAAGGATCCGACACCTTGGGCGCGAAGCTCGTCCCAACCCTTGCCGAGGAGTACAAGGCGAAGCGTCCTGGGGTCGCGTTTGAGATCGCGGCCGAAGGCTCTACAACCGGAATTTCGGCGATCATCGAGGGCACGGCTCAGATCGGGATGAGTTCTCGGGAGGCGAAGGCCACCGAGGTTTCCGCCGCCGCCGCGCGGGGGGTGCGCCTCAACGGGATCGTTGTGGCGTTCGACGGCCTAGCCGTGATTGTCAATGCTCGCAATCCGATCGCCCGCCTCACACCGCGGCAGGTCGAACAGATCTTCACGGGTGATGTCACCGATTGGTCCGCCGCCGGCGGGCGTCCGGGTAAGATCTCCGTCTACACCCGCAACACCTCCTCTGGGACGTATTCGGACTGGAAGGATCTCGCGATGCGGAAGCGCGACTACGCCCGCTCCTCCCAGAAGCTCGCGGGCAATGAGCAGATCGTAGCGGAAGTTGCCCGGAACCCCAACGGTATCGGCTACGTCGGCCTCGCATACCTCAAGGCGTCCGGGATCAAGGTGATCCCGATCAACGGCGTGGCTCCCACCCGCGAGAATATTCTGGAAAAGAAATATGCGTACGCCCGCCCCACCTTTTTCTACTGCAACGGCGAGCCGGCGGGTGAGGCCGCGCGGTTCGTGGCGTTCACCCTTGGCGATGGCGGACAGGCGATCGCCGAGCGGCTTGGCTTCGTCCCAGTGCGGTGACCCGGCCCATGCCCACCCCCGATTCCCGCCCCCATTTGCTGGCCCGCCGCCGACTGCGGTTCCTCGGCCTGACGCCCGACGACGCGATCCGCGCGTTCTTCGGGGGCAACGCGGTGGTGGCGGTGATCGTTCTCGCGCTGATCACGTACTTCTTGGTGCGCGAGGGCGCGGGTTTCTTCGGTCAGAACCGCCGCAACTTAGAGGTTTACCGACTGGCCGGCCTAGAGTTCGTCGACCACCTGCGGGCGCAGGAGGAGGCGCACACGGCCCTCACCCGCCGCTTGTCCGAACTGCGCCTCCAAGCGTTCGACCGCCTTAGTCGCGGCGGCGCGGACGCCGGGGCGGCCGACCGCGCGCTGGGCGGTTTCGACGCCTATGCCGACCGCTTCGGCATGGCGATCGACCCGCTGCGGGCCCTCGGGAGCGAGCTCGCGGAGATAGCCTCCGCGATCAAGACGAAGTTCGTTGTTAATGAAGATCGCAAGGAGGAGCGCCGGCAGCTCAGCGCGGAGGGTAGGACTGCGGAGGCACAGCGGGTCGAGGTGGCGCCCGTGGACTTCGCGGCCGCGGCCCGACCGCTGCTGGCGGCGCGCGACCGGCACCGGGAGGTCAATCGCGCTTTAGCTGCCGAACTCATGTCTTTGCTGTCCGCTGCGCCCGCGCCGCCGGTGCCCGAGCTCAGGGAGCCGCTGGAGCTCTTCGGCACGGAGGTGCGGGCGTATGTTTCCGAGCTTCCGGCGATCGAGCGTCGGCTCGAGACTTGGGATCAGGCTCGTCCCGTTTCGTTTGGGGAGGCGCTGCGCGCCTTCCTCTTTGGCCGTCAGTGGCTCACAGCTAGTTTCTGGCAGGATTGGTATGGCCTGCTCCCGCTGCTCACGGGATCACTGCTGGTCGCTGGAGTCGCGCTTATTCTATCGGTGCCGCTGGGCGTGGGCGCGGCCATTTACGTCAACCAATTCGCTTCCCAGCGAGAACAGCGCGCGGTCAAGCCAGCGATCGAGTTCATTTCGGCTTTTCCCTCGGTGGTGCTCGGTTTCTTCGGCATCGCGGTGCTTGGCGAGGTCCTGCGACAGGTGTCCCACGTGCCGTGGCTGGACTGGGTTCCCGGGTTCCCCTTCAGCGAGCGGCTGAACGTGCTGACGGCGGGCTGCCTGCTCGCGTTGATCGCCGTCCCGACAATCTTCACGCTCGCCGAGGACGCGCTCAACAATGTGCCCCGCGCCTTGCCCGAGGCCTCCCTCGCCCTGGGCGCCTCGCGGCTCCAGACTACGCTTCGAATCGTCTTCCCGGCCGCGCTTTCCGGCATCATTTCCGCGGTCCTGCTTGGGCTCGGGCGGGTGATCGGAGAGACGATGGTCGTGCTGCTCTGCGCTGGCAACCGCATCGCGATTCCCGACTTTACGCAGGGCCTTGGCGTGATGGTCGAGCCGGTGCACACGATGACGGGCATCATCGCCCAGGAGATGGGCGAGGTGGTCCGCGGCAGTCTCCATTACCGCGCCCTCTTCATGGTCGGCCTCGTGCTCTTCCTGCTCTCCCTTGGCATCAACTTCCTCGCGCAGCGTATCCTGCGGCGCTACCGGCTGGCCTCCTCCTGACAGAATGAGCGCCCCCTCATCTCCCTTCGCGCCCCGTTCGCGTCAGCGTCGCCTGCGGGAAGGCCTCGTGATCGCGGTCTTCCGCGCCGCCACCTACGTGGTGCTGCTCGCGGGTGGGGGCGTCTTCGCCGACATCCTCATTAAGGGTAGCCGGACCGTGTTTCAGGCCGAGGCCCCTTTCATCAACACCACTTTCCTTTTCTCGGCGCCGGAATCTCTGCACGTGTTCGAATGGGAGGGCCGGCGGCGGGAGATGGGCGACCGTGAGTTCCGTGCTTTCCGGGAGCGCGAGCCGGGCGCCGCGGACGTGCGGGCCGAGAGTTTCGTGTACTCGGCGGGCGGCATTTGGCCCTGTATCGCGGGAACGCTCCTGTTGGTCGCCGGTGCGATGACCCTCGCGTTGGCCGTGGGCGTGAGTTCCGCCGTCTACCTCAGCGAGTACGCGCGCGACGGTCGATTCATTCGCTTCGTCCGGCTGGCGATCCTTAACCTTGCCGGCGTGCCCTCGATCGTCTTCGGCCTCTTTGGCTTCGGGATGTTTGTCATTTTCTTTGGGTGGAACGTGTCGCTGCTCGCGGGCTGGTTCACGCTCGCTTTCATGGTGCTGCCGGTCGTGATCACCGCCAGTGAGGAGGCGCTCAAGGCGGTCCCGCAAGGCTTGCGTGCCGCCGCCCTCGCCTTGGGCGCGACCCGCTGGCAGACGATCCGCACCGCCGTGCTCCCCTATGCGCTACCGGGAATCCTGACCTCCTCCATCCTCGGCATCGCCCGCGTCGCCGGAGAGACGGCGCCCATTATGTTTACCGCGGCCTATGTCGTGCGCGATCGGCTGCCGTGGGAGGTGGAGCGGGCGATCGATTTCCTGTTCCAAGGGGTGATGGCGCTGCCGTACCATATCTACGTGGTGAGCTCTAAGATTCCGCAGAACGAGTACACCGAACGCGTACAATACGGGACGGCATTCGTCTTCCTGCTGTTGGTCGCCTTCGTCGCGGCCGCTTCCATCTTCCTTCGCAATCGCCTCCGCGCCCGCCTGCGCTGGTGACTCCGACCCCGCGCCCGATGCCCAAAACCGCCGCTTCATCGTCCCCGATCGTCGAGATCAGCGACCTCGATTTCTGCTACGGGCCCGTTCAGGCCCTGCACGGGGTTAACCTCGCGATCCCAGCCCGTCAGGTTACCGCGCTCATCGGCCCGTCCGGCTGCGGCAAGTCAACGCTACTGCGCTGCCTAAACCGGATGAACGACCTGATCGAGGGGGCCCGCGTCGCGCGGGGTTCCATCCGTATCCACGGGATCGACATTCATGGCCCTGAGGTGGACGTGATCGAGCTCCGCAAGCACGTCGGGATGGTCTTTCAGAAGTCGAACCCGTTCCCCAAGTCGATCTACGAAAACATCGCCTACGGGCTCCGCCTTCAGGGCGTGCGGGACCGTGCCCGGCTCGACGCGGTGGTGGAACAGTCGCTGCGCGGAGCGGCCCTCTGGGACGAAGTTAAAGACCGGCTCCACCAGAGTGCCTTAGGACTCTCAGGCGGGCAGCAGCAGCGGCTCTGTATCGCGCGCACCATCGCCGTCGAGCCCGAGATTATCCTGATGGACGAGCCATGCTCTGCCCTGGACCCGGTGGCCACCGCCAAGATCGAGGAACTGATTCAGGAGCTCCGGGCCCGCTACTCCATCGTGATCGTTACCCACAATATGCAGCAGGCTGCCCGCTGCTCTGACCAGACCGCTTTTTTCTATCTCGGGCGCCTCGTCGAGCAAGCGCCCACCCGCGATATCTTCACCAACCCCGCGAATCCGCAGACCGAAGCCTACGTCTCCGGCCGCTTCGGCTGAGCTTGCCACCCCCGCCCATGACCCACTACGCCGAGGAACTCTCGCGGCTGAAGGACAGCCTGCTAGCGATGGCCAGCCACGCCGAGTCTGCCGTTTCGCGCGCGATGCGCGCCCTCGTCGAACGCGACGACGCCCTCGCGCAGGCGGTGATCGATGACGACAACATCCTCGATCAGTTCGAGATTGAGATCGATGACACCGCCATCCACCTCCTCGCCAAGGCTCCGCTCGCCACCGAGCTCCGCCTGATCACTGAGGGGATGAAGATTTCCCAAAACCTCGAGCGCGTCGGGGACGAGGCAGTGACGATCGCGCGGCGGGCGATCGAGCTAAACACCGAGCCCCAGCTCAAACCGTACGTGGATCTGCCCCGGATGGCGACGATGTCCCTCGAGATGCTCCGCGGGGCGATCACCGCCTTCGTCCAGCGCGACGCGGCCGGCGCGCGTCGCGTGATCCCGCGCGACCGCGAGGTGGACGAGCTTAACCGGCAGCTGCACCGCGAGCTTTCCAGTTTTATGGTGGAGCGCCCCCAAACCATCACCCGCTGCCTGAAGCTGATGGTCATCTCCAAAGCGATCGAGCGCATCGCCGATCACGCGACCAACATTGCCGAGGAGGTGGTCTACCTCTACGAGGCTAAAGATATCCGCCATGCCGACCGCAAACGCGACTAAGCCCAAGATTCTGGTCGTCGATGACGAACCGGACGCCCTAGAGGTCCTCGCCTTCAAACTTAAGGAGGCTGGTTATCTGCCCCTGCTCGCCCGCGACGGCGCGCGCGCGTTAGCGCTCGCTCGCGAGGAGCAGCCTGCCGTGGTCATCCTCGACTTGATGCTGCCTGAGGTTGACGGCTTGGAGGTCTGCAAGCTGCTGCGTCGCGATCCGCGCACCGCCACGATCCCGGTCATTATGCTCACGGCGCGCGCCGCTGAGATGGATCGCGTGATCGGGCTCGAACTCGGGGCAGACGACTACGTCACCAAGCCCTTCAGCCCCCGCGAGCTGATGTTGCGGGTCCGTCGGCTGCTGGAGCGCTCTCGCGCGGGGGCGGTGGAGTCGGAGCGGATGCGCTTCGGCCGGTTGGAGATCGACGTTCCACGCCACGAGGTGCGCTTGTCCGGCCGGCTGTTGGAGTTGACGGCGACCGAATTCCGGCTGCTGGAGGTTCTCGCCCAGCGGCGCGGCCGGGTGCAGAGCCGGGAGCGGTTGCTGCAGGACGTCTGGGGCTACGAGAACCCAATCGATAGCCGCACGGTTGACACCCATATGCGGCGACTGCGGGAGAAGCTCGGGACGGAGGCCGAGTTGTTGGAGACCATTCGTGGCGTCGGGTACCGGTTCCGGGGGGCGGAATGATTCTGGTCGCCGTCTTGCTCGCGCTGGGCTGGCTCGCCACGGCGTGGACCGCGTGGCACCTGCGGACTAGGGCGGTACGCGCGGGGGAACAGCACGCGCGTCAGTTGGAAGAGCAGCGGCGGCAGCGAGAGGCGGAGTTTCGCGCGCAGGCTGCGCGCACCGAAGCGCTGTTTGACCGGATGGTAGAGGGGATTTTGGTGGTCGGGCAGGATGGGCGCCTTCGGCTGGCGAATCGGGCTGCGGCGGAAATGTTTCGTTTCGAGGCCGGCGCGGCGGGCCGGACAGTGCTTGAGGCCACGCGCCACCACGAGGTAGCCGCCATCGTTGCGCGGCTGCAGACAGAACCGGAGGTGCTCAACCATGAGCTCCGGATCGAAGGGGTGACGGAGACGCGTTGGCTGCAGGTGAACGCGCTGGCGCTGCGCACTCCAGAAGGAGAGGGGGAGGGGGCGATTCTGGTCTTTCACGACCTCACCCGGCTCCGCCGCCTCGAGGGCGTGAGGCAAGAGTTTGTGGCGAACGTCAGCCACGAGCTACGTACCCCGCTCTCGCTAATCAAGAGTGCCACGGAGACGCTCATTGATGGCGGTCGCCAAGATCCCCAAGTCACCGCCCGTTTCCTTGAGATCATCGAGAAGCACGCGAATCGACTGACGCTGCTGCTGGATGACCTGTTGCTTCTCGCGCGGCTCGATTCTGGGCGGATCGACCTAGACCTACGCCCCGTGCCCCTGGCTGCCGCGGCTCAGGAGGCGATCGACGATGCGGCCATCCTAGCGCGGGGGCGCGGAGTGACGCTCGTGCAGTCTGTGCCCGAGGGCTTAGCGGCCCAAGCCGACGCCCACCGCCTGCGACAGGCCTTGGCCAACCTGATCGATAACGCCATCAAGTACGGGCGTGAGGGGGGCACGGTAGAAGTCTGGGGCCGAGAACTTGGCGCCGGTCAGGTTGAGGTTTCCGTACGCGATGACGGTCCGGGCATCGCCGGCGAGGCCCTCGAGCGCGTCTTCGAGCGGTTTTACCGGGCCGACAAGGCTCGGGCGCGCGAGCAGGGCGGTACGGGTCTCGGCCTAGCAATCGTTAAGAACGTAGTTCAGGCCCACGGAGGGGATGTGCGCGTGGAGAGCACTCCGGGGCGTGGAACCGAGTTCTTCATTCGGCTACCGGCGGCGCGGGACTGAGGTCGGGTGCCTGCGATTGCGTTCCGCGTCGGCGCGGCCCAGCCTGTGGCGCGATGCCCCTGAGTTTGCGCTTTACCCTGTATTGCCTCGCCACCCTCGCGTCCGCGGCGGCTAGCGCTCTTGCCGCGGCAATTCCCGCCCAACGCCCCAATCTGCTGGTCTTCATCTCGGACGACGAGAGTTGGCTGGAGCGCGGCATTTACGGTTGGAACCGCGTGCCTACACCGCACTTCGACCGGATCGCGCGGGCGGGTGCGCTCTTTAACCGTGGTTATGCTTCCGCGCCCTCCTGTGCTCCGGCCCGGGCGGCGCTCCTCACGGGCCGCAACTTCTGGGAGCTGGAACAGGGCGCCTTCATCCAGGCGTGGATCCCCGCCAAGTTCCGCTGCTTGCCCGAACTGCTGGCGACGGCCGGTTATCACACGGGTTTCACCGGCAAGGGCTGGGGCCCTGGGGTTCTCGGCGCCCCGTCCGACCGCACCGGTAATCCGGCGGGTAAGGCGTACGCGTCGCGCCGTCGCCCCGCGCCCGCTCCGGGCATCAGCGTTACGGACTATGCCGCTAACTTGGAGGCGTTTCTCGAGGCGCGTCCGATGGGCCAGCCCTTCTGGTTCTGGGTCGGTGTGACCGAGCCGCATTCCCCTTGGGCGGAGGACAATCACCACCGCCTCGCCGCGGAGACGGGCATCACTCCGGAGCAACTCCCCGTCCCGGGATTCCTCCCCGACACCCCGGGTCTCCGGCGCGCGCGCGCCAATATGATGCAGGAGTTGCGGCAGGCGGACGATGACCTTGGGCGCGTCCTCGCCGTCCTCGAGCGCCGGGGCGAACTCGCGAACACCCTAGTCATCGTGACCGCCGACAACGGCACCGGAATGGCGCGGGCCAAGACGAACGTGCACGACTGGGGTATCCATGTTCCGCTCGCGATCGCTTGGCCGCGGGGGATGGCGGGCGGACGGGTGATCGACGACTTTGTCAACTTCATCGACCTTGCCCCCACGATGCTCGAGGCGGCTGGGGTATCGGTCCCGGCGGAAATGACTGGTCGCTCGCTGCTGCCCGTACTCGTTTCCGGACGTTCCGGCCGCGTGGATCCCGCGCGCGGCTGGACTGTGGCCGGACTCGAGTGGCACGGCGAGGAGCCAGAACTGAGCCTCGCCGCCCGCACGATCCGCGATGAGCGCTACCAGTACATCGTGAACTATTCCGCCACTCCCCGAATGCGTCTTGATCCGCGCGAGCGGCGACCGGACGCCGAGTACGCGGCCTCGGCGGCGTCGCTCGACGAGTTGGGACTGGTCGCCCGGCATCCTGAACATCCCTCCGTACGAAGCTTCACGGAGCTCTTCGTGGCCCCACGCCCGCGGGAGGAACTCTATGACTCGCAGGAAGATCCGTGGCAGCGCCGAAATCTGGCCGCGGATCCGGCCCTAGGGGCGGTCAAGGCGCGCTTGCGGGCCCAGTTGGAGGAATACCAGCGTCGAACCGGAGATCCCCGGGTCACGGGCGAGCTCGGCGTATTCGAGGCGACCCGGACCTTTGTGTTGGAGCGCAAGTTCGGGACGGACGGGTACGGGCGGCGCAAGGGCGGGAAGAACTAGCTGCCGGCGTGATCTGCGTGCGGCGGGGCGCAAGGAATTGCGCTTGCCCCAGGAGGGGGCGCGGGCGATTTTGTTCATTCGCGGCAGTCAGTCGGTCGGGTTGGCGTCACGCCGCGGGCTCCCGCCAGCCCACTATGTCAGCGTAACCATCAACCCATCCGGGTCCGCCTCGCGGCGGATCCGAACCCGTCGGCAGACCGTTCTTGGAGCAAGCGGCCGTCCGGCGTCATTGCCTATGAGTTCCGTAATGCAAGAACTGCTCGCCCAGTCGTCGTTCGACAAACTGCGGGAGGGCGGGATCGTCCCGGGTGTCATCACCGAGATCCGGCAGAATGAGGTGGTCGTCGACATCGGCGGCAAATCCGAGGGCGTCATCTCCGCCAACGAGTTCATCGACATCGGTGAGCTCCAGATCGGCGCCACCATTGAGGTGATGGTCGAGAAGCTCGAGGATAAGTCCGGCGCGCCGGTCCTTTCCTACGATAAGGCCGAACAGAAGAAGAACTGGGACAACATCCTGACCAAGTTCCCTGAGGGCTCCGTCGCCGTCGGCCGCGTCAAGGCCAAGGTCAAGGGCGGCCTCATCATCTCCATCGGCGTCGACGCCTTCATGCCGGCGTCCCACATCGACATCCAGCCCCCCAAGAATCTGGATCAGTACGTCGGCCAGACCTACGACTTCAAGGTCCTCAAGATTAACCTAGAGCGGAAGAACATCGTCCTCTCGCGCCGCGAGCTCATCGAGCAGCAGCGCGCTGAGAAGCGTCGGGCCCTGCTCGACAGCATCCAGCCGGGTCAGATCCGCAAGGGCGTGGTTAAGAACATCACTGATTTCGGCGCCTTCATCGACCTCGACGGGATGGACGGCCTGCTGCACATCACCGATATGTCGTGGGGCCGCATCGCCCACCCGAGCGAGATGCTCAAGCAGGGCGAGGAAGTTCAGGTCATGATCATCGAGGTCAACCGAGAGAAGGAGCGCGTCTCCCTCGGCCTCAAGCAGACCACCAAGAATCCGTGGGATGAGATCGACCGTAAGTTCCCGGTCGGCGCGAAGGTCCACGGCAAGGTGGTCAACCTGGTGCCCTACGGCGCCTTCATCGAGATCGAGCCCGGCGTCGAGGGCCTCGTGCACATCACCGAGATGTCTTGGACCAAGCGCATCACTAAGCCCTCCGAGCTGCTCAAGGTCGGCCAGGAGCTGGATGCCGTGGTCCTTGGAATCCAGAAGGAAGAGCAGAAGATTTCCCTCGGCCTGCGCCAGCTGGAGCCCAACCCGTGGGATATGGTCCGCCACAACTACCCGATCGGCGCCCGCGTCCGCGGCAAGGTGCGCAATATGACCACCTACGGTACCTTCATCGAGCTCGAGGAGGGGATCGACGGTATGGTCCACGTCTCCGACATGAGCTGGACCCGCAAGGTCAACCATCCGTCCGAGGTGCTCAAGAAGGGGGACGAGGTCGACGCCCTCGTGCTCGACGTCGACGCGCAGCAACAGCGCATCAGCCTCGGTATGAAGCAGCTCGGCAACGATCCGTGGAGCGACATCGACGCGTTCTTCAAGATCGGCGACGTCGTCAAGGGCACCGTCACCAAGATCACCTCCTTCGGCGCCTTCGTGGAGCTCAAGGACGGGATCGACGGTCTCGTGCACATCTCGCAGATCAGCGAGGAGCGTATCGATAAGGTGAAGGACGTCCTCAAGCCCGCCCAGGAGGTCACCGCCCGCGTAGTTAAGATCGACCGCGAGGAGCGCCGCCTCGGCCTCTCGATCAAGGCGGCTAACTACTCGGACGCAGAGTTGGCGGCGGAGACCTCGGCTTACGAGGCCCTCAACCGCAGCGCTTCGAACGATATGATGAACCTCGGCGACATCCTCGACGAGGCCCGCAAGAAGGAGTGACGGGCCGCCGGCCTGCCGATTCCCCCCAGCCGCCCGCTTCTGCGGGCGGCTTTTTTGCGCCTCAATTGCGGCCCGCGGCGGCAGGATCCGCCGGCGGCCGGCCCGCCGCGCGCTCGGCCTCGGCCAGCCTTTGGATATGGGCCATGAAGTCCGGGTCTTCCCCGGGGAGGAGTTGGGGCAGGGCCTCGCGAAACTCCGCCCGCCGCAGCCACTCCCGCATATAATCCTCCCACGATTGCCAGAGACGCGCTGTCTGTTTGTCCATCCGCTCCTCGTACACCAAAAGGTAGGCGCGTTCGAAGAGGGAGACGAGGATGCCGAAGATTACAAAACGTCGCTCCTTCTGCTCCGGGGAGAGCTCGCGGGTCGAGACCTCGCGCTGCAACAGGTGGAGGTCGGAGTTCTCGAGGACCAGCTTCAGGAACTCGCGGTACTCGTCCGACAAGCGCTGGAAAATCTCCTCCTGGTCGTTCTGCCGCTCCCGGCGCTGCTCAAACACGAACACCGCGATCGCCAGCGGTAGGCCGATCACCGTCACCAGGTAGCTTAGCAGCTCCCACGTCTGCAGCGTGTCCATAGGCGGAGGCTGGCAGGCGGCCCGCGCGAAGGCGAGCCCGGCGGGGCTCACGGCTTGCCAGCCGGGGGGGGCGCCGGTTCAGATGCCGGGATGAAGCGCCGCCAGCTCCGCGGCTTCGACCTCAAGCAGATCCAGGACGTGGCGCACCTCATCGGCGTGGACGAGGTGGGGCGCGGCGCGTTCGCCGGTCCGGTGGTGGCGGCGGCGGTCGTCGTGACGCGGGATTTCCTCGAAGGGCGCTGGGCGGTCGGCCGCGGCGGGCGCGTAAACGATTCCAAACTGCTGACCCCGGCGGAACGGGAGGAGCTGTGGGGAGAGTTCTCGGCTTTAGCCGCGGAGGGCGCGATTTTGCTGCGGCTGGGCGTGGCGTCGGTGGAGGAGATCGCCCTGCACAATATCCTCGGCGCAACCAAGCTCGCGATGCGGCGGGCGTTGGAGGGCTGGCAGCCGCCGGAGGCCTTTGCCGCGGACCGCGACGAGCCCGACCTGTTCTCCAGCTTGGAGGAACGGCGGTCGTTCGCCCCGGCGGTGTCGGCGCGGATCCTGATCGACGGCCTACGGCTGCGCGGCTTCCCGTATCCCCACGTCGCGTTGGTGCGCGGTGACGCGCGTTCCCTCTGTATTGCGATGGCCTCGGTGGCCGCGAAAGTCGCCCGAGATCGGCTGATGGTGGAGCTGGACGGACGTCACCCCGGCTATGGCTTCGCCCAGCACAAGGGCTACGGCACCGAACAGCACCGAGAGGCGGTGTTACGGCTGGGCCGCTGCCCGGAGCATCGGGAGGCTTTCCTGCGCAAGCTCCTCGCGGAACGCTCCGATCCTGCGCAGATGAGTTTCCTCGAACCGGAGTCCTGAGCCGCCCAGCCACGCACCATGGCCGTTAAGAAAAACTCCTCGCTCGACCGCGTCCTAGGCCGGCTCGACACGCTTGATTCGATCAACCTCGCCAACCTAGTGCAGCGCCTCGCCCGGGAGCGGGCGGTCTTTGAGGAGATCTTCAACACGCTGCAGGAGGGCATTCTGGTCATCCGGGATGACGGGGCGATCGAGTATGCCAACGCCGCGGCGGAGCGCCTGATCGGCTTGGGCGGCCAGGAGGTTGCTGGCCAGACGCTGTGGCGAGTGGTTCCCGGGCTGCGCAGTTCCCTCGGGGCCGCGTTCGAGCCGGGCGGCGACGAGTCGGCCGCGCCCGTCGCCGCGCGAGAGTTTGAGCTGACCTATCCCGAGCCGCGGGTAGTCCGCCTTTATATGGTGCCGTTCCGCGGGGCCGGGGCCCGTCCGGCGCGCCGGTTCGCGGTCATCCTCACCGATGTCACCAAGGAGCGTGCGACCACGGAAGAACGGATCGAGAATGAGCGCACCTCCTCGATCCTGCTGCTGGCGGCGGGAGTCGCGCACGAGTTGGGGAACCCGCTGAATTCGCTCACCATCCATCTGCAGTTGCTGGAACGCCGGGTGCGTAAGTTGGACGACGCTCGCGGGAAGGACCGGGAGGCGCTCTCGGAATCGCTCGCCATCTGCCGCTCCGAGGTGGGACGGCTCGACGGCATCATTAGCAACTTCCTCGAGGCGATCCGCCCACGTCCGCCGGACCTCGCGGAGACCGACCTCGCGGAGATTCTGGCCGAAGTGCTGCGCTTCCAGCACCGGGAGCTGGCCGATCGGGGCATCGCGGTGGAAGTCGAGGCTACCGGGTTGCCCCTCGTGCTTGCCGACCGGAACCAGATCAAGCAGGTGATCTTCAACGTGACCAAGAACGCCGCCGAGGCGATGCAGCCGGGCGGACGTCTCCGCATCCAGGCGCGGATGGATGACGATAACGTGCTGCTCGTCTTCGCCGACAGCGGGAGCGGGATCAAGCCGGAGGATCTGGTCCGGATGTTCCAGCCTTACCACACGACCAAGCCAGGGGGCAACGGGCTGGGCCTGATGATCGCGCAACGCATCATGCGCGAACACGGCGGCCAAATCGGCATCGAAAGCCAAGCGGGACGGGGCACCAGCGTGACCCTGCAGTTTCCCCGCAAGGACCGTCGGGTGCGGATGCTGGGCGCCTGATCAGCGCTTGAGCTGCTCGAATTCTTGGCGGAGGGAGCGGGCGATCACATTCTTCACCACGAGGACCTGCTTCTCCTTGCGTCCTCCGCTGCGCAGGGCGAGCACGAGGGGGATTTCGTCGCTGGTCACGCCCAGTTGCGAGATCATCGGCTCAAGGACCCCGCTGGCTCCCGGCGCGATGGTCAGCTTGGGCGGGCGGACCGCGAAGTTCCCCAAGTCAGAATTCACATCCGTGACTTCGATTTCCAGGGGGGAGTCGCCCCGGTTCTCAAACGCGACCTTGAGAGTTACGGGGGGCATCGGACTGCCGGCGGCGCGGCGGGCGCGAGCCTGGCGGATGTAATCCTGCATCGCCTCCTTCTGCTCCTCTTCGGAGTCACCGGCACCGCCGAGATAATAGACTTCACTGAAGGCGCCGGCGTCGTCCCGGCGGCGGCGCCCTGGTTCGTCGAACGCACCTTCCGGGGCGCCGGGCCGGCCTTTGGGGGTGCGAACGCCGCGATCAAAGCCGCGGCTGACCGTGGCGACGGCGGCGAGTTTGCCCTCCAGAAAGGAGCCTTCACCGCGCATCGCTACCGGGCGCTCGGCGGCTTGGCCGCGGGCGGCCTCCTCTAGCATCAGGTCCCGGGGGGCGGGTCCGGAGCCGCAGGCGGCGAGCAGCAGGGTGGCGCAACCAAGGAACAGGAGTCGGGGGAGGAATCGGAGCGGCATGGGGAACGCGGGGTACGGAGGCGAAGGAACCGAGGGATGGCAAGGTTGCGCCTTGCCTGCGCGCATCTTTCCGGCGATTCCGACGTCTGGCTGCGGGCAGGTATGCAGCACGCATGGATCCATCCTCATCCGCGGCACTGGTCGAGTTGGTGCGTCGGGCCCAGCGGGGCGACGAGGCGGCTCAGCGTGAGCTCATTCTGGCGTACCAGCACCGCGTGGCGGGCTTTGTCTTTGCGATGACCAACCGGAGCGACGTCGTCGAGGACCTCTGTCAGCAGATCTTCATCAAGATGATCCGCGCGGTGGACCGCCTTCAGGCGCCGGCCCAGTTCGAATCGTGGCTTTTCCGCCTGGCTCGGAACACCTGCATCGACCAGCTGCGGCGGCAGCGCCTCCGGCGGATCTTCCTGCCCTTCGCGGACGAGCACGAGAACATCCCGGAACCCCCGGGAGCGGTAGACTCGGAGGAACTCGACGCCCTGCGGCATGCCCTCGCTCAGCTCCGCCCACAGGACAGGGCTCTGCTTGCCCTCGTGCAGGAGGGTCGCAGTCACGCGGAGATTTCCGAAATTCTCGGCACGAGTGTTGCTGCCGTGAAGGCGCGCCTTCACCGTGCGCGCGAGCAACTCAGAGAGCACTATCAGCCGTGAACACGAATCCTGAGCAAGATGCCTGGTCCCGCCTTCGCGCCCACGCCGCCGCGCGGCTGGACGGAGGCTTCGCTGACCGCGTGCTGCAATCGGCGCACGGTTGTCCCGCTCCGGCTTGGGATCGGTTGCGCGCCGCCGCGGCGGATTGCCTGCGGCCGGGCTTCCCGGACCGAGTGCTGGCGGCCGCCCGGGAGCGCTTCGAGATCCCCTCGTATGGCAGCCAGCTGGCGCTCAGCGCGCTCACCGCGGCGGCCTGCCTCGCGGCCGTGATCCTTTTCCATCACCACGAGTTGGCCGCGGCGGATGCCCGCAATTTGGCCGAATGGAGCCAGATCGTGGCCGCGGCGCAGGACCTAGACGCGGGAGCGCGATGAACCAGCGTCTGTTCGTTGCCCTTATCACGGTGGCCGTCTTCATCGCCGGCTACGTCGCCCGCTGGGTGACCGAGCCCGGCCCGGCGGTCCCGCCCGCGCCGGTCGCGCTCGCGCAGGAGTTCGCGCGTCCGGCGCCCTCCTCCGGGGAGCGCCGCGGAGAGCGCCAGCTGGACCGCGCCCGTCTGGTCGCGGAGATCCACAAGTTGCGGCCGCAGATCGAGGCCTACAGCGCCCGGATGCAGGAGATTGACGCCGAGTTCGACCGCGAGTTTGCCCAGTTGCTGCCCCCCGCCCAGCGCGAGAAATACCTCGCCTCCCAGCGCCGCTACGCCGAACGCGACGCCAAGCGCGCGGCGAAACGCGAGCCGCTCTCCAACGAGGAGATCCAGCGGGAGCAGGAGCGCTCCCTCACCTGGGTCTACTTCAAGGTCACGGTGACCCCTCGGCTGGAGATGCTGACCCGGGACTACGGGCTCGATGAGACCCAGCAGGCGGCCGCCCGCTCGCTGCTCACCCTGCGGCGCAGTAAGTTCCTCTCGCTCTTCGATTCCACGCCCCACCTCAGCATCCGGCTTAGCGGGCTTGCCCCGCTCATCGAGCGGGTGGCCGCCCCCGCGCCGCCGCGCTGAGGTGCGCTTTGGGGTTGGTGCCGGGCTTAGCGGCGCGCAAACTGCCGGCATGTCAAAGTCACCCCTCGCTGGCCTCAACCTCCTCCTGCTGGAGGATGACGCCCTGCTGCGCCGCCGCCTGACTGCCTTCTTCGAGCGGGAGCAGGCGGAGGTGACGGCCGTGGCCTCGTTGGCTGCCGCCCGACAGGCCTTGGGCACCTTGGCGTTCGAGGCGGCACTGATCGATGTCAACCTGCCAGACGGCCGGGGCATCGACCTGCTGCGCGAGAAGGCCTTCCCGCCGACGACGTCTGTGGTCGTGATGACGGCCGAAGGCGGGGTGGCTGGCGCCGTGGAGGCCCTGCAAGCGGGAGCTGCCGATTATCTGGTCAAGCCCTTCGATCCGGCCGAGGTCCCCTTGCGTTTCGCCGCGGCGCGACGGAGCCGGCAAAGCCGCCGGGTGGAGGAATTTCGCCGGGGGCAGGAGACGGAACTGGTCTTTGGCGCGAGCCTCGCGGGCTTGCACGAGCAGCTTTTGCGGATCACGGCGGCGGACCGACGGCTGGGCGAACACTTACCCCCGGTGCTAATTGAGGGCGAGACCGGCACCGGCAAGACGGCGGTGGCGCGCTGGATCCACCGTCACGGCCCCCGCGCGGAGGCGCCCTTAGTTGAGCTCAACTGTTCCGCCTTACCGGAGGCGCTTGCGGAAGCGGAGCTGTTCGGTCACGAGCGGGGTGCCTTCACGGACGCCAAGGCGGCGCGCATCGGCCTGATGGAGGCCGCGGACGGCGGGAGCCTCTTCCTCGACGAGTTGCCCAGCCTTGCATTAGGGCTGCAGGCGAAGCTCCTCACCGCCCTCGAGGACCGGACGCTCCGCCGCGTTGGGGCCTCGCGTCCCGTGCCCTTTGATGCGCGCATCATCGCGGCCACCAACGCCGATCTGGGCGCGCTGGTGGCGACCGGCCGTTTCCGGGAGGACTTGCGCCAACGGCTTGATCTCTTCCGGGTGCGCCTGCCTCCGCTGCGGGAGCGCGGCGAGGATATCGTCGGCCTTGCGGAGGAATTGCTGCGACGCGTGGCCCGTCGTTACGGCGTCAAGCCGGGGGCGATCCCGGCGGAGGGGCGCCGCCGGTTGCTGGCACACCGCTGGCCTGGCAACGTGCGGGAGTTGGCACACGAGATCGAACGAGCGGTCGTGTTCGGGGGCGAGGCGGGACTGAGTTTTCCGCACCTCGGTGGCGGGGGCGGGCAGGGCGGTGGCCCGGGAACCCTGGAGGCGCGGTGTCTGGCGGCCGAGTTCGTGTTTCCGGAGGCGGGATTCTCGCTCGAACGCGCCATCGATGAGTTAGTCCAGCGGGCTCTCCGTCAGGCGGGCGGCAACGTTTCCGGGGCGGCGCGCCTGCTGGGCGTCTCACGGGACGTGGTGCGCTACCGGCTGAAGACGACCGCGGAGGATCGCGGACTTGGGGAAAATTCCCCGCCAGAAGGCCGCTAATTGGGAGCCCGCGACCACTCGAGAATGCGCGGGGACTTGGGGGCGTGATATTAAAGTCTTATCCAGCATAGTTTAATGCGTTTCCAGAGGGTTGGCACGGGAGTTGCATTAGAGTCGGCGTGTCGATTTCCCGTTTCCTCCCTCTCCGCCGCGGCGCCGTGGCGCTGTTCGCCCTCCTTGGGGCGGGGCAGTTGGCGAGTGGAGCGGAGGTAGCTGCGGCGGCGGGCCAAGCGGCGGCCGGTGTCGCCGAGATGCAGCGGTTGCTGGGGCAGGTGAAGGATCAGCGTGACCAGATGATTTCCGCGCACGAAAGCCTAGCCCGGGAGTTGCGCGAAGCGGGGGAGGAGCAGCGCAAAGCGATCCTTGAGCGAATGCAGGAGAAGAAGCGTGAGTTCGAGGCGGCCCAGAGCGCCCTCCACAAGCAGATCCGCGAGGAACAGCGCCGGCAGCGGCAGGCTGTGACCGGCAAGCGGTAAATTTTGGCGTAATACTAGCGTAATATCAGTCAAAGGGCGGTTGCCTCCGGGCAGCCGCCCTTTTGTTATCCGTTAGTCGCCGCGTCAGCCCGAAGGCTCGAAGCGGAACCCGCCGCCTTCACCCTCTCGCCCCAGCGTCTCTTTTCGATGTCGTCCGCGACTCACGTCTCCTTTTGGTTGACCGCCTTCGCTTGCGCGCTGACGGCCGGGCGGGCGGCAGCGAACCAGCCCGAGCCGCCACCGTTGCCGGGTTGGAGCTGGTCCGCCGCGCTGGAAACGGGCGCGGGCTATCGCGATAACCTGCTGCTGAGTTCCACGGCCGAGGAACGCAGCGGTTTTCTCCACGCCGCGGCCGAGCTGCTGCTCCTACGCGTGCCGGGGCAGGGCCTTGAAGCTGCGTTTTTCCTCCAAGCGGAGGGCCGCCGTTTCTGGTCCGGCCGGACGGTGCACCAAGAGGCCTCGGCGTGGCTGCAGGGTGAACCTGCGTGGCGGCCTGCCCCGGGCTGGAAGTGGTCCCTACCGGTGAGCGCTTATCACGATGACCGGGTGCTTGATGTGTCGGACACCGATGTCGAGCGGCTCATCGCCGAGACGCGTCTAGTGGGGCTGCTCGGTGGACCGCAGGTCCGCTGGGACTTCGCGGACCGCTGGCACGTCGAGGCACAGGTCGCCGGCGACCGGGTGCGCCACGAGGACGGCGTCAATGACGCGGAGGTGGTTCGCGGGCTTTTCCGACTCGGCTGGCGGCCGCTGCCCTCGTGGGAGGCCAAGGTTTCCTTTTGGCAACGCGAGCGGGCCTATGCGCGTCGGGTGCAGTATTCCGCGGCGGGTCGTCCGCTGCTCGGGACGCGGCTCCGGTTTGCCGAGACGGAGGGCGAATTCAGCCTGGCTTACCGGTGGGGCCCGGGGGAGCGCTGGCGCACTATGGGACGGCTGGGCGGCCGGCGCTTGGACGACAATGGTTCGGGATATTTTGCGCACCGTGAGTGGCGAGGGGAGCAGCAGCTAGAGTGGGCGGACGACCACTGGAAGCTTCGTGCGGAGGTGGGGCTACGCGAGTTGGCCTTTGGGGTGCAGTCCGTGGGTTTGGGAATTGATCCGCCGGCGCGGCGGCGGACCGAGCTATCGGGCTCGCTCCGGGTGGAGCGCCAGCTGGCGGGGGATTGGTCGCTGATCGCCCACTTTTCGCGGGAGCACGTGCGTTCCAACGACCCGCTGGGGGCCTACCGGGTGAACGAAGGCTTGCTAGCCCTGCGCCGCGGCTGGGAGAGGTAAGCCCTCCCCGATGCCCGCCCCTGCTCTCCCGTCGCGCCGCTGGCCTGCCCCGATGTTGGGCGGGGCTCTGCTGACGATCCTGATCTTCGGGGTGGTGGTCGCACTGGTAGCGGGTCAGATGCGGGTGGGACTGCGCGAGCAGATCCTGCGGCGGGAGGCCGATGCCTTGGCGGCGGTGGCGGCCCTGCAATTGGACACCCGGGCGGCGGAGTACGGTGCCCTGCCGCTGGCGGACGTGCCCGGCGCCCTGCTGGTGACGGTATTGCAGGCGGCCAGGTACCGGGGAGTGATCGCCGTGCGGGTGTTCGATGGCCAGGGGAACTTGAATGCTTCCGATGGCATCGTCGGGGAACTTCCGCCTCCCGCGGCCGAGGATTGGCGCCGGGTCGCCGCCGGCGAGGCTTTCGCCCGGCTAAGCCCGGCCCCATCCGGTGATGTCCTGCTGGTGCCGGCGGAGGACCCGGGTGAGGTGTTGGAAGCCTGGGTTCCGCTGCGCCGCACCGGCGCTGCGGGCGTCGCGGGCGCAGCCCAGTTCTGGCTGGAGAGCGGCGCGGCTCGCCGCGAGCTCGCTGGCCACGACCGGCGGCTCTGGGCGCAGGCGCTGGCAGGCTGGGGCGCGGGGTCGCTGGTCATCGGGTTAGGGCTCGCCTGGGCCTTTCGCCGCCTGACCGTGATGAACGCCCAACTGCGTGCGCGTTCGGCGGACCTAGAACGAGCGAACCGCGAGCTGATCCTTGCGGCGAAGACATCGGCGCTCGGCACGGTGACCGCCCACCTTATCCACGAGTTGAAGAACCCGCTCGCTGGCCTCGAACTGTTTGTCGCGGGTCAGGCGGAGGGCGTTCGCGACGAGGACGGCCGGGAACTGGCCGAGGCTTCGGCCCTGACCCGCCGCCTTCGCACGATGGTCAATGATGTCGTGGCCGTCCTGCGGGATGAGCAATCCGGGGGAGCGTTTTTCCTACCCGTCGAGGAGGTTCCAGCCCTGGCGCTGGCGAAGGTCCGCGCGGAGGCCCGCACGCGCGGCGTGTCGTTGGCGGCGACCGGGGCTGGGGGAGTGGAATTAGCGGGCCGCCGCGCCAATCTAGCGGTCCTAGTGCTGCGCAACCTACTGCAGAATGCCATCGAGGCCCAGCCCGCGGGCGGTTGGGTGCGCGTGGAGACCTTAGCGGGACCACGGAGCGGGGTGGAGTTTCGGGTCTGCGATGGGGGCGCGGGCCTGCCGGACGCCGTGCGCTCACGGCTCTTTCAGCCGTGTGTGAGTGGCAAGCCGGGCGGCAGCGGGCTGGGTCTCGCGCTCAGTCAGCAGTTGGCGCTCCAGGCTGGCGGGAGCCTAGAGTTGCAGCGCAGCGACGCCGCCGGTACGTGCTTCCGCCTTGTCTTGGCGGGAGAGGCGTGATTCGAGCGGGCCCTGCATCCGGCGCTTTCAGATCATAACTCCCGGAAGGGATTGAAACGGTTACCTGCGGTGGCGCGGGGGCTGTTCGCGGGGGTGGCTTTGCTCTTTGCGCTCGTGCCCCATTCGCTCCGCGCACAAGAGGGGTCCTTGGAGTGGATGGTGTCGCTGCAGGGCTACACCTCCTCGTCACCCGCGCTGAGCGCCGACGGCGGCGCCATTTACCTCGGCGTCTCTACCGCTACGGCCGGGCGGATCGTCGCCGTCACGCCGGCCGGTCGCGTGTTGTGGTCGGTTACCCGAGCGGACTGGGTCGATTCCACCCCCGCGGTGGGGCCGGACGGGACCATCTACGTGGGTTCGCACGATGGTCGCCTCTATGCGCTAGCGCCCGCCAACGGTGCGATCCGCTGGTCCTACAATGCGGGCGGTTTTATTTCCGGTTCACCTGCAATTGGCAGCGACGGCACCCTCTACTTCGGCTCCGGGAGCTTTCGCCTCCACGCCGTCGGTCCCGATGGCCGCGAGCGGTGGACTTTCCCTGTCGGGGACTGGATCGAGTCCTCGCCAGCGGTCGCGGTGGATGGCACGGTTTACGTGGGTTGCCGCGACGGAGCGCTCTACGCGATCAGCCGCGAGGGACGGGAACGCTGGCGCTTCCGCACGGGCGGGCGGATCGATGGCTCGCCCGCGATCGGCGCCGATGGCACGGTTTACGTGGGCTCCACGGACCAGCGGCTGTACGCGATCGCGCCGGATGGGTCGAAGCGCTGGGACTATTTTACCAACGGGGCGATCTTCTCCTCGCCCGTTCTCGGCGCCGACGGGTCCGTCTATTTCGCTTCGGACGACACCCGCTTCTATGCCCTGGCGTCGGAGGATGGGCGTCTGCGGTGGCGAGTTGAACTCAACTCCAGCAGCGCTTCGACTGCTGCGGTGCGCGGCGACGGGACCATCCTCGTTGCAGCCGACGACGGCGTGGTGCGGGCGCTCCAACCGACGGACGGCGGTTTGCTCTGGCGCTTCGATACCCGGGCGGCGCCGGGAGATTACATCGAGTCCTCCGTGCTGGTCGCTCCGGACGGCGCTGTGTATTTCGGTTCGCTCGACGGCCGCCTGTACAAGTTGCGGGGTAATGGATCTCCGCTCTCGACGCTTTCCGCTTGGCCGGCTTTCCGCCGCGACGCTGGCCGCACGGGTCGAGCGGTCCACGTGCGGGACGGTGGGGCGCGGTTGCTCAACCTTGCTAGCCGCGCGGAGGTTGCTGCGGGGGGCATTCTCATCGCGGGTTTCGTGGTCGAGGGCCGGGCGCCGCGGGCTTACCTCGTACGCGGTGCCGGGCCTGCGCTCGCGCCGTTCGGGGTTGCGGGTGTCCTCCCGGATCCGGTCCTCACGGTGTACTCGGGCGCGACGCCGCTGCGTGCGAATGATGACTGGGGACAGGCCGGACCGGGACCTTCGGTGGTCGACACGGCGGACGCGGTCGGGGCCTTCCCGTTCCCGGCGGATAGCCGGGATGCGGCCCTAGTGCTCGGATTGGGGGCGGGGCTTTATACCGCGCACCTGCGGGACACCGAGGGCCGCGGCGGGGTGGCGCTCTTCGAGGCGTACGACGCGCTCGGGGGCGATGCCGCCAACCGCCTCGTTAATCTTTCCCTACGGGGCCCGGTCGGCCGCGATGAAGGCGTGCTCATCCCAGGGTTTGTGCTTGGCGGCGACGCCCCCGCGCGGGTGCTGGTCCGGGCGGCCGGGCCTGCGCTGGCTGCCTTCGGCGTAGCTCAGCCCCTCCAGCGGCCGCAGATCGCCGTCTATCAGGGAGATCGATTGCTCCGGCTCAACCGGGGTTGGTCCGAGGGTGGAGTCGGCTATGACCTGCGGGTGGCGGCGGAGTCGGCCGGGGCCTTCCCGTGGCCGGAGCGGAGCGCGGACGCGGCCCTGCTACTGCTGCTCGAACCGGGACCCTACACCATCCAAGTGTCCGGATTGGACGGATCGGTCGGCGAGGCCTTAGCCGAGGTCTACCTCCTGCGCTGAGCGCGCGCTTGGCGTTCGCGGTCTGGAAACGGCTTGCCACTGCTGGCTCGCTGCGTGGACACTCGTTCTGCTGCGCAGCCAGCGCCGCTTCACCGTTAATGCGCGGGCTCCCGCCCGCTTTCCCCGTTATGGACGCACCAGATTCAAAGGACCAATCGCCCGCTGATTTCAACAAGCTGGACCTGAGCCAATTGCAGGGCTTCAGTTTCGGCACCCAGTGGTCGCAGGAGAAGCCCGGCTCCTCCGAGCGCGGCGGTGGTCGGGGTGGCTCTGACGACCGGCGTGATGCGGGGGCGCCCGACCGGCGTGACCGGCGGGGTTTCCGGCGGCCCGGCCCCTTCCCTGATTCCGGCCCCCGCGAGGGTGGTCGGCCAGCGGGTGGCGGCGGGCCCGAGGACCGGCGCTCGCCGGGGCAAGGATTGAGGGATCCCCGTGGTCCGCGGCGCGAGTTTGCGGACCGTGGTCCCCGAGGCGGCGGCGGCTTCGGCGGTAGGCCGATGCCTGAGCGCGGGCCCTACGAGAGCCCTTATTTTTCGGCGACCTTCTACCCGGAAGACACCAGTTTTGCGACCCTAGCTCAGACGATCCGCAAGTCCTGCCGTACGGTGGAGCTGTTCGAGATTGCGCGCACGGTGGTCGCAAAGAATGACCGCTTCATCGTGGTCCTTGCCCCCCGGGCGGCTGGCGAAAGAGCCGCGCCTAGTGCCGAGTCCACGCCAGCGGTCCGTCCCGTGGTACACGTGTCGGTCCCCGACGGCCTGCCTTTCGAGTCCGACGAGGCGGCCGTAGCCCACGTGCTGGCCCGGCATTTGGATTCCTTCTTCACTAAGGCGGAGGTCGAGGTGGAGCCGCCGAAGGGGAACTTTCTGGTCATCAACCGCTGCGGGCTGACGGGCGAGTTGCTCGGGCCGCCGAATTACCACCGCTACGGCCAGATCCTGCAGCAGCATTACGCCGCTAAGGTCGGATCCCGCCTGCCGTTTGAGGCCTTCAAGAACCGCATCGAGACGGTGCGCGATCCGGAGGTCGTGAAGCAGTGGCTCGACAAGATGCGGCGCACCGTGCGCTACACTTGGAAAGTCGCCGCGCCCGCTCCCGCCGCTCCGCCCGCGGAGCCGGTTTCCGAGTCCGCTCCCGCCTCCGCGGAGGTCGCGGCCCCGGAGGCTGCGGCACCCTTGGCCGAGGCGCCCGTCGGCCCTTCCTTTGACACCCTCGAGGACGCTCGCCTGCACCTTCTGACGCAGGCCCGCGACAAGGTGGTCCGTACCTCGGAGTCCGTGCGCTTCAAGGGGCAACTCATCGAGAACCTTCCGCCCGGGGAGATTCGTCTCGCCGTTGAGGGCGCGCTTGAGCGGCAGCGCCGCTTCCCGCTTGATACCGCGAATGCGTTGCGGGGCCGCCTCCGCCGCGAGCACTTCACGATCTTTAAGAAGGGCTCCAAGGGCATCTCCTATGTCTGCGCGGTGAAACGTCGTTTCCGGGTGCCGGGTCAGACCTTCGCCGACAGCATCGGCGCCTTGATTGCCTTCATCGAATCGAACCCGATGGTTCGGGCCGGTGAGCTTCCCGCCAAGTTCCTCGCCATTACGCCCGTGGCCGCGCCTTCTCCAAGCGAGGTGACGGAGGCGGCTCCGGCTGGTCCGTCGGCCGAAGATCGGGCCCGGGTGGCTCGGTTGCAGGGCGACCTGCTCTGGCTCGTGCGTGAGGGCTACGTGACCGAGTTCATTGACGGCCGTCTCTTTGCTCCGCCGCCGATGGTTGAGGCGCGGAAGAAGGAGATCGAGGCTGAGGATCACGATCCAGAGAACTTCCCGGAAGCCGCCCCCACGGCGGCGGCCGCGGGTGAGGTTGCCGCCGCCCAGGCCGAGTCCGCCGATTCGCCCCCCGCGGAAGTTTCCCCGGTGGAGTCTGCTCCGCCGTCCGAGGAGACGCCTCCGGCCGCTCAGGCTTGAGTCGCGTCCTCCGCCGCGGCCGCGCGGCGGAGGCGCAGTTGGTGGGACTGGTCCGTCTGGATCCCCAGATCTAGATGTAGTGCGTCCGGAGGGAGCGCATCGGCGATCCGCTCGGGCCATTCTACTGCCAGGACCCACGGTGGCGTGAGAAACTCCTCGATGAGGAGTTCCTCGAATTCCCGTGCCGAACTGAGCCGGTAAGCGTCGAGGTGCACTAGGTTGATCGCTCCGCGGTGGATGGTGAAAAGGTTGAAGGTTGGGCTTGTGATGGCCGCGGTAACGCCGAGCCCAACCGCAAGTCCTTGCACAAAAGTCGTCTTGCCCACGCCGAGGTCTCCGTGCAGCGCCAGCACGGTTCCCGGCACTAGGGCACGAGCGAACTCCGCCGCGACTTCCCGCGTCGCTGACGGGTCGCGCGTCGTGATCCCTTCACGGAGCCGATCGAAGATGCTCATAGCCGGTGGCGGGCAAGTGGTCTGGGGCCGGACCAGCGGCCGACTTCCGGGCGAAACGCCCGATGACGGTCAGCGGCACGGTGGGGAACCGCCGTCGCCACGCCCGGTGCAGTGACGTGAGATCAGTCCCATCGCGGACGGTACAGAGGAGTTCGTAGTCTTCCCCGTCGCCCAAGGCGGCGGCGAGCGTGCACCCGCGGCGTCGGGGGATTGCCCCAAGGTCGAGTACGGCCCGGCTGTCGGAGGGGGTCAGGGCGGCTAGGTCCTTCGCCAGACCATCGCTCACATCCATCATCGATCGGATCTCGCTCCGCCGCGCCAGCCACCGGCCTTCGGTCAGCCGCGGGGTGAAGCGGTGGTGGTGGCCCGAACTGAGGCTGCCCCCGAGACGGCCGGTGACTACGATCCAGTCCCCGGCGCGCGCGCCCTTTCGGGTGAGCACTCGTTTTCCGTCCGCCTCGCCCAGCAGCGTGAGCGTCGCGATCAGGACGCCGGGTGCCTCCGCGACGTCACCTCCGACCAGCGCGACGCCGTACCGCCGAGCGGTGGCGGCGAGCCCCCGGTGGAACGCCTGCAGCCAGCGGATACGGGTGGCGCGATCGAGGCATAGAGAGACGACGGCCACCCGGGGCTTGCCGCCCATCGCGGCGATATCGCTCAGATTGCGCTTGAGCAGCTTGGCGCCCACGGCGGCAGGCGGTACCGTGGCGTCGAAGTGGCGTCCGAAGATCACGGGATCCACCGTTAACAACTGCCGAGCGCGCACCGCCGGGAGCACGGCGCAGTCGTCGCCGATTCCCGCCGGGGCGCGCGGGCAAGTTTTGCCAAGCCAGCGCCGGATTGCAGTAATGAGCCCACCCTCGCCAAGGGCATCGACACGATCGCGCGGGCCAGTGGCGAACGGATGCATCGTGCCTCAGGGGCCCAACCCGGCGAAGAGCACGAGCAGGGTGTTCAGGTTGAAGCAAGCGTGCGCCACCACGGCCGTACCGAGTTGTCCGGTGCGCTCGTAGGCGAGGGAGAAGATCACCGCGAGCACGACGAGCGGCAGTGCGCTGGACAGGCCCTCGAGAGTGGACCAGTTGACGTGCAGGGCGGCGAAGAAGGCCGAGGGAACCAGGAGCGCTGCCCAGCGCGGCCAGCGGGTCCGGAGGTACCGAAACACTCCGCCGCGGAAGACCAACTCCTCTGTCAGAGGGGCGATCACGACGGCGAGGACTACCATCGCGGCGAGGAGGGCTGGCGAATCAATCTCGGTCAGGATTCGGATCAGGTCTTGTCGCGTCGTGGGTAGCCCTGCCTTCCGGAGCGCGAAGTCCCAGAGCGGTGCCGTCAGCAAGAGCAGCGGCAGGGAGGCGAGGAACGTGGCGACCCCCGCGCGCAGGAGGAGGCGGGCGGGCGGCCGCGTCGTACCCTGAACCGGGGCGAGGATCCGGTGGTGGAGGAACACGCCGAAGAGCATTCCGAACTGGGCCCCGGCGCCGTTGGCGATCGTGGCGGCGTGCCCGGTCAGGCCTACCTGCCGGGAGGCTAAGCCGGCGAGCGCAGCGACGATAAAAGTTCCGAGCAGGACGCTCGCCGCGAAGGTAAGGAATTCGGGCCACGGCGCGTCCCAGGCGCGCAGGCGCGGCGGCGCCGCGCGGGCGGCCGGAGCGAGCCCGTGCCGCCACAGCAGGACGAGGCCGGTGGCGACGCAGCCGAGCTCGAACGCTAGGACCAGCGTTGCGAACGGCGAGGGCGGGGGCGTCACGGGTCGTCGCGCTCGGGCGGTGCCGCCTTAGGCGGTGATGCGCCCGTCGGTGTACACGACCTTACCCCCGACGATGGTGGTGCGCACGCGTCCCCGGAGCTCACGGCCCGACCAGGGCGAGTTCGAGGACTTGCTCTGGCCGGCCTTGGCGTCGTAACGCCATGTTTCCTCGGGGTCGAAGAGGCAGACATCGGCGGCCGCACCCTCGGCGAGCGTGCCGGCCGGCAGGTCTACGATCTTGGCGGGGAGCCGGGTCATGAGGTCGATCACTCGGCTGAGTTTGAAGCGCGCCTGTCGCACCAGCACGTCGAGGCAGACAGGCAGGGCGGTCTCGAGTCCGAGGATGCCGTTCGGAGCGTAATCGAATTCCTTGTCCTTCTCGTAGTCGGTGTGGGGCGCGTGGTCGGTGGCGATGATGTCCAGCGTACCATCACGCAGGCCGACGATGAGGGCCTGGCGGTCCGCCTCGGTGCGGAGCGGCGGGTTCATCTTGAAGTGGGTGTCGTAGCCGGCGAGCGCGTCCTCGGTGAGGGCGAGGTGGTGCGGGGTAGCTTCGGCCGTCACCCGCACGCCGCGGGCCTTGGCGCGGCGGATGTGGTCTACTGAGTAGCGCGACGAGATGTGCTGCAGGTGGATGTGGGCGCCGGTCTGCTCGGCGAGGATGATGTTGCGAGCGACGATGATGTCTTCGGCGGCGTGGGGCCAGCCGCGTAGGCCGAGGCGAGTGGAGACCACGCCCTCGTTCATCACCGCGCCTTGGGTCATCGAGTAATCCTGACAGTGGTCCATGACCGGCAGGGAGAACATCCGGGCGTATTCCACGGCTCGGCGCATCAGGTCATTCGACTGCACGCATTCGCCGTCGTCGGTGATCGCGACCACGCCGGCGCGCTTCAGGGAGCCGATAGGCGCGAGAATCTGGCCCTTCATCCCCACGGTGATACAGCCGGTGGGGTGAACGCGCACGACCGCGTCCCGCGCGATTACGTCCTTCATCAACTGAATGGTCCCGCTGTTGTCGGCCACCGGCGAGGTGTTCGGCATACAGACGACGGAGGTGAATCCGCCGGCCGCCGCAGCGCGGGAACCCGTGGCGATCGTTTCCTTGTGGGTCTGGCCGGGCTCGCGGAAGTGGACGTGGACGTCGACCAGTCCGGGGCAGGCCACGAGGCCGCGGGCGTCGATTCGGCGGGCGCGTTTCCGCGCGGCGGCGGAGAGCGGGGCGACGATCCGGCCTTGGTCAATAAAGAGGTCCCCGGGGGCGTCGCGTCGGGACGCGGGATCGATCACCCGGGCGTTTTGGATCCAGAGGGCAGGCATGGCTTTTCCTAGGCGACGGGGCTGACTTGTTCCGGCTGACCACCGGCGCAGAGGTAGAGGACGGCCATCCGCACGGCGATGCCGTTGGTCACTTGCTCAAGGATCACGCTGCGCTCACCGTCGGCGAGCTCGCTGTCGATCTCCACCCCGCGGTTGATGGGCCCGGGGTGCATAATGATGGCCTTGGGGTTGAGCCACGAGGCGCGAGTTTTGTTGAGGCCGAACATCCCCGTGTATTCTCCGAGGGAGGGAAAGTGGCCTGCTACCTGCCGCTCGTGCTGGATGCGCAGCAGCATCACGACCTCAGCGTCCGCGAGGGCGCCTCGGAGGTCGTGGCTGACCTTGACGCCGAGGTGGGTGAACCAAGCCGGCACGAGCGTGGAGGGGCCGACCAGCGTGACGTCC
>CAIOTK010000408.1 GCA_903861185.1 uncultured Opitutia bacterium
ACGACTTCGCCCGCGGTCAGCGCCCTTTTGCGCCTTTTGTGGCCCATCCCTCCGGCCAGCCAGGCGATGGCCGCAAAAGGCGCAAAGCGTCGCTCGCGCGGACCAGCCTTGCGTGGCGTCTATAGACGCCGCGAACCCGCCTCGGCGTACGCCCGGAGAGACCAGCCCTGAAGCCGGCTGAAAACTAGCGATTCACGGCCTGACCCCTTCCGGCGGGGATGCTAAGATCTTCTCGCGATCCGTAGGTCCTATCGGATCCACTCTCGCCCCCCACCCCGAAACCCCCGCCGGCCCTAATGTCACCCCCCCAGGAAGAACCCCACCTCACCGGCAGTCTCTCGGCCGCGGAGGAACGTTTCGATCGCGTGCGGCGGAAGCTCGGCTGGTACCTGGCCCCCTCGGTCTTGGCGATCCTCTGGCTACAGCCCGTCCCCGGGCTCTCCGACCCCGCCGCCCGCCTGCTGGCCATCGTCGGGATGACGCTGACGCTCTGGATCACGGAGGCGATTCCCCTCGCGGCGACCGCCTTGCTCGCCCCGGCCCTGTGCGTGGCCGCCGGTCTCGGTTCGGCCCGGGAGGTCTTTCGGCCCTTCTCCGATCCAGTCGTGTTCCTGTTCATCGGTAGCTTCCTGATGGGTGAGGCGATGCTGAAACACGGGCTGAACCGGCGCTTCGCCTTCGGCCTGCTCACGCTCCCTTGGGTCACCGCCAGCCCAGGCCGCCTGTATCTGGCTTTCGCGGGCATCACCGCGGTGATCTCGATGTGGGTCTCCAATGCGGCCGCCACAGCAATGATGCTGCCCATCGCCCTTTCGATCCTCTCCGAGCTCGGGCTCCGCCAAGGGGCGCGGGACTTCCGCGCCACCCCCTACGCTGCGGGTTTGATCCTCATCACCGCCTTCGCGGCCTCGGTGGGCGGTTTGGCCACGCCCGTCGGCACGCCCCCCAACCTGATCGGGATCGGCGCCGTCGAGAGACTGCTCGGGTACAAAATCACCTTCTTCGAATGGATGCAGCTCGGGCTGCCGGTCGCGGTGGTGCTGACCATCTTCCTGATCTGGCGGTTCAGCCGCCACTGCCCCTTTCCCGCCCTTTCGCTCGCCGACAACCGACGTCTGCTAGACAGCGAGCTCTCCAAGCTTGGACCGTGGACCCGCGGGCAAAAGAACGTCATCGGGGTCTTTATCGGGGCCGTTGCGTTTTGGATGCTGCCCGGCGTCATTGCCGTTTGCGCCGAGAAGGGCTCGGCGAGCCCGGCCTTCCTTTGGCTCAACGCCCGCGTGCCGGAAAGCATCGTGGGCCTCCTGGCTGCTTCCGTGCTGTTCATCCTGCCGGCGGATAAGAAACGGGAGCGCTTCACGCTCGAGTGGCGGGATGCCGCGGGCATCGATTGGGGGACGATTCTGCTCTTCGCCGGCGGGATGAGCCTCGGGGAACTGATGTTCTCGACGGGCCTGGCTCACTGGATCGGGTCCGGGCTCGCCGGCGTCTTCCAGAGCCACTCCGTGGTGGGGCTAACCCTGCTCTTCACGGCGATCGGGATCATTGTGAGTGAGACCACCACCAACACCGCTTCGGCCACGATGGTGGTCCCGATCGCGATCGCGGTGGCGCAAGCGGCGGGCGTCGACCCCCTGAAGCCCGCCCTCGCGGCCTGCCTGGGCTGCTCGATGGGGTTTCTCCTCCCGGTGTCTACCGGTCCGAACGCGATGGCCTATGGCACGCGCTGCGTGCCCCTGAAGGCAATGATGCGCCACGGCATCTGGCTGGATCTGGCCGGTTGGGTGGTGATCGTCGCGACGGTCTTGCTGCTCGGCCCCTCCTTGCCCGCCAAGCCGTAAGGCGCGGGCCGGGGTGGGGCCGCCTTGGGCCTAGTGTCGCCGGAGCATCCTGCGGTCTAGGGACGCCAGGGCCTCCTGCGGTCTGGTGACAACGTGAACCTTCTGCGGTCTGGTGTAGCCGGGGCGCGTCGCCCCGGTTATTGGAGACTAAATCCAAGCCGGCAGAGCGATCCGATCTGCCGCCGGCGGCGAAAGCCATTTCGTCTGCACCTACCGGGGCGGCGCGCCCCGGCTACATCGATCCGAGGCGTCTATTGGCGCCGCCGCATCGTGGCGGCGCCCTCGCCCGGCCGCGCTAGCGGCAGCCGCCTTTCCAGCTCACTTCTGTTCCCGGTACACCACCCGGCCGTCCGTATC
>CAIOTK010000409.1 GCA_903861185.1 uncultured Opitutia bacterium
GGCGGGTTCACCGAGACCGGCCGCGACCTGGTCGCGCTGCGGCTGAATCCGTGGTGGTTCCCGCACGACCGCCTGTACACGCCGGCCAACGACGGCACCGGCGGACCCTTCACCATCGGGCGAGTGATCCACAGCAGCCGGAGCGTCGGCTTCACCGGTTGGATCGGCGGCGTGGCAGTCTTCAACCGGGCGTTGCGCGGGGAGGAGCTGGCCAAGTTGGCGGACCTGCGGGCGCTCCCCGCCCGGCGCTGATCGCGCGGAACGGGGTTGCGAACGGGAAAACTGCGCCAACGAGGTAGTTTTCCTACAGCGGCGACCGGGGCAACGCGCCCCAGCTACACCGCCCCCGCCCACTCGACCCGCGGCTTAGCGGGTGCGAGCGGGGGAGAACCGTCACTTGCTCGGCTGGAACGGCAGCGACGAGTGGTGCAGCACGATGCGCAGCTGGCCCTGGCTGTCCTTCTTGAAACCCCAGGTCTTGTCGACCGTGGTGACCTTGCCGTCCTTGTCGGTCAGGATGACGTTGCCCGTCGTGATCGCCAGGTCGCCATTGATGAAGATGCCCGCGTTGCGATACTCGTACTTTTTCCAGCCGCCCAGGGCGAAGCCCTTGTCGGCGGGGAAGGATCGGTCGTCGCCGACAAAGTAAGCCAAGGCGCCGGCCTTGGTGGTGCGGAAGGTCTGCGCGCCGTGAGTGAGCGTGGGTTTAAACAGCACCACCCCCAGGTTGTACCCGTAGGCGGCATCGAGCACCCGGTTGGCCGTGGCCTTGGCTTTGGCGATTCCGCCGCTGGCGAAGTCGTCGCTGATCTGGATCAGTGCCTTGCCCCATCCATCCTGCGCGGCCTTCACGTCGGCCTCGGTGATGTTGGTGTTGACGACGGTGGCAGCGAAGGCCGGGGCCGACGCGAGAAGCGCTCCGAGGCTCAGGGCCAGGAAGCAGTGACGGAGGGATGACACGAGGCGCATAGGTATGGGTATGGGTTGGGGTTAGATGATCCCTTAACTAGGCGCCGGCCCAAGGAGCGAGGTAATTTTTAGGTAACGTCCAAAGGTGCCGGCTGCGGCGACACGACCCAGCTACACCGATCCGCCCGCGGCCACCTCAGAACGTGTACGTGCCCCGCACGGTCCACGAGTGGCGGACGCGCGGGAGCAGGTAGCGGACGATCACGCCCGGGGACGCGGCGGAGTAGGGGAGGCGGTCCTCCTGGCCGAGGATGTTCTCCACGTTCAACTGCAGGTCCAGCGCCTGCCCGCGGCGCAGCGCAAACCGCCGGCCGAGCATTCCGTTCCACACGATCGCGCTGCGGCCCAAAATCGTCGTGTCGCGGTTCGCCGCGTCGTAGCCGATCACGGCCGGGCCGCGGTAGTTCGCCCCCAACCCCGCGCGTGCCCCTCGGAACACCCGCGGCGCGTCCGCCGCGAACCGATAGCTGCTGAACGCGTTGAAGGTCCGCTCGACGTGCGCGAAGGGCGACTTGCCCGTGCCGCGCAGGAACGGGTCCGCCACCGACAGGCCGTACGCGTAGATGTCCGCGAAGGTCGCCGGGTTGGTGACGAAGTCCCGCTGCGGCGTGCCGTCGCGCCCGCGCACGAACGTCGCCACCGCGGCGGGCGTGTCGTCGACCGGCGCGCGGTTGTTCTGCCAGTCCGCCTGCACGCCCGCGAGGAACGCCATCGAGTCGGACAGGATGTTCGCCTGCCGCAGCTGGTTGCGCGCCGCGTTAAAGGTAATGCTCCAACCCGGGGTGATGCGGCCCGTGATCTCCAGCTCGGTGCCGCGGCCTTGGAGGTCGGACGCGTCCCGCGCCTGCGACTCGCCATTGAGCAGCGTGATGCCGGCCGCGGTGACCGCCGCGGGCAGCGGCTGGCCCTTCGCGCGCAGGGTCGCGAGCACGGCGTTCGCCGCGGTCGAGATGTTGTTCTTCGGCGCGTTGAGGGCCGGCTGGAACTGGTTGGCCCCATCCGCGCGGTAGAGGTTCAGGTTCGCCGAGAGCCGGCCGCCCAGCAGCATCAGGCGCACGCCGTAGTCTTGGCCGTCCCCCTCGATCGGCGGCAGCACGCGCCCGAAGATATCCTTGAAGGCGCCCTGCGGGAACACGCTCTGCGACTGGTTGTAGGAGAACCCCAGCCAGGGCAGGGCCGTGACGACGGCACCGAGGGTCTTGGTCGCGCCGTCGGAAACCGTGCGGGGCGCGTTCTCGAAGCGGTACGGGCGTAGGAGCCACGCGTTGGTCGAGTTGGGCAGGCGGATGCCGCCCGCGTTCGCGTCCATCACCTCGGCGCGGTCGCGGCGGTACCCGCCCGTGACCACCACGCGGTCGCTCGCCCAGCGGCTCTGGAAGGCGAGCATCCCGCTGGTGTTCTTCGTGGCGACCCAGGGATAAAGGGAATTGTAGACGAAGCCGGCCTTCATCCCGGGTGACTCCGGGATGGGATTGGCCCAGGGGTCGAGCCCGCCGCGCACGCCGCCGGGTCGGTTGAATTCGAGGTAGGTGCGCCGGAGGATGACGTTGGTCGCGGAGTCGATCGGCTGGCTGTTATTGGGCGCGAGGTTGAACTCAGCGATGTTGCCGTTGCCGAAGTAGCCCCGCTCCTTCTGCCAGGCGGCGGCGAGGCTGTGGCGGCCGAGCCAGGCGCTGCGCCGCACGAGGTCGAGGTCGTACCCGACGGTCGCGCGCCACGTCTCGGTGCGCTGGTCGAAGAGCTGACGCAAGGCCTGCGACTGCACGTAGGGCAGGCCCGCGAACGGGTTGGTGCGCGCGAGGTCCGGCAGTAGCGTGCCCGGCAGGCGGCCGGCCGCGATGACCGAGTCGCCGTCCGCGAAGTACGCGCCGGGCAGCACGGGATTGGCGTCCCCGATGGCGTTGGCGTTGCCCTGGGTAAACCCGCGGAAGTAACGGGTGCGCGCGTAGCCGAGCTCGACGTTCACGGGCCCGACGCGCTGGTCGATGAAGACCGAGGCGAGCGTGTAGTCGTTGTCCGAACTGCGGCCGGGGCCAGCGAGGTACGCGTTGGCGGGGATCACCTGCCCGTAGAACGGGTCGTCGACCGTCCCGCCGGAGGGCGCGGCGCCGCCGCTGATGGTCTCGAAGAAGCCCGGGCCTTGGACGCCCGCGAGGTCGGGCCGCATATCCGCGCCGGTGGTGGAGAGCCTGAAGGGCTGCGCGCGCACCTGCGGCGCGTACACGGCCTGCAGGGTGTTGATGACGCGCAGCAGCGTGGGCGCGGGGTTGGTCGCGGGCTGCAGGGGATTCGGGGCGCGGGGCGCGCCGCTGAGCACCCAGCGCGAGTAGCCGAGGTCCGCCTGCGGGAAGTTCCCCGGCGTGACCTGCTCGCGTTCCATCCGCTCCACGCCCGCGCGCACCTGAGTGGTGGCGAACGGCTGCCACGTCGCCGCGACCGCCGCGCCCTTGGCCTTGAGCCGCTCGAACTCGAACCAGCCGCCGCGGTCCTCCCACATCGCGTTCGTGCGGAGCGCGAGCTTGTCCTTGAGCAGCGGGAACGCGAAGTCCGCCTCGCTCCGCAGCTTGCCCCAGCGCCCGACGGTGAACTGCGCCGACTTCTGCCGGCCGTTGAGCACCGCCCGCTTCGAATTCAGGTTGAAGGCGCCGCCGGGCCGGCTTGCCCCGTAGAGAATCGAGTTCGGCCCGCGGCTCACGTCCGCGCGGTCCACGTTGAAGCGGTCGTTCGCGAGGATGCCGCGGCTCTGCACCATATTGGGCAGGTAATCGCGGGTGATGACCGACTCCGTGAAGCC
>CAIOTK010000410.1 GCA_903861185.1 uncultured Opitutia bacterium
CGTCGGCGTCGGGATAGAAGAGGAGTTGCGGCGGGGAGAGCACCCAGACCCCGCCACGGCCCGGCACAGCCGCGGTGGTGATGTTAAGCCCATCGACGAACGTCCGCTCGGTCTCGAAGGAGCCGTCGCCGTCCCGATCGCTGAAAATCGAGACGCGGTCGCGGCCGCGGAAGCGGGCCTTTTCTGGGGTGTCGTACGGCGGCGGAGGCTTCCGCTCGTCGTAAATCACGCGCCAGACGCTGTCACGGGAGACGGCGCGGAGCCCGGCGGGGTCCGGATACTGGAGGTACTGCACGACCCAGAGCCGGCCCCGCGCGTCGAAGTGGAGGAACACCGGCTGCGCGACCCGTGGCTCGCGCAGTACGAGGTCGACAGCGAGGTCCTCTGGCGCGCGGAGCGCCCCGGCGTCGTCCTCCGGGGCGGCGCCGCAAAGGGCACAGGCAGCGAGGAGCAGGAGGGCGGCGCGGCGGCGGATCATCGCGGGGCGCGGCTCGCGAGCGATCAGAGGCGGAAGTTGAGTCCGAAGGAGACCAGCGGGCTCATCTCCTTCACGTTGCGCGGGCGGTTGCCGAACCACGCGGAACCGGAATCGGGCTCGTCGAGGAGGTTGTTGAAGTCGAGGTAGGCGTCCATCCGCGGCGAGATGCGGTACATCGTCTTCAGGTCCACCACGCCGCGCTTGATCGTATACCAGAGGCGGGACTGGTTGGCGTTGTAGGAGCTCAGGAACTGGTCCGTGTAGTTATACTGTAGTCGCACCGTGACCCGCCCGCGGATGTACGAAAGGCCGGCATTGGCGGTCATCGGGTTGAAGCCCGGGACCTCGCTGGTGGACTGCAGGGCGCCGCCGCTCTCGTAGTTCCCCTTGATTTCCATCTTGGTGAAGGTGGCGAAAGCGCCAAAACCGCGCCAGAACCCGCGCAGGTTGGTGAACTGCTGGTTGTAATTGAACTCAAGGCCGCGGATGCGGGCGAAGCCGCCGTTGTATTGGGTAGTGAGGACGTAGCCGGTGTAGTTGCCGTTGAAGCCGTTGTCCTGACCACCGGCGACGACGGCGCCGCTGGCAGTATAAATGAAGCGGCTGATCTCCTTGAGAAAGAGGCTGACCGAGACCACACCGGCAGGCTCGAAGTAATATTCGGCGCTCAGGTCGAAGTTATTCGCTTTCTGCGCCTTAAGCCCGGGGTTGCTGGTCACGATCGTCTGGCTGTCGTCGTTCACCGTCGTACGCGGGATAAGCTGGCCGATCGCGGGACGGCCGATGTTGGTCGCGTAGCTCAGGCGGGTGATGAGGTTGCGGTTTGGGGAGTACTTGAAGTGGACTCCAGGGAATACGTCCTGCGTCTCCCCGCTGGTCGACTGGCGGCCCTCGTATTCGGCGCGGAGCCGGCGCTCCAACTCAGCGTCGGTCACCGGGCCGCTCCAAGCGGCGCGGCGGGCGCGCTCGGCCGGCGAGACGTACTGGAGCGCGCCCTCGCCGTAGACGTCGGTGCGCTCAACGCGGACGCCGCCCAGCACCGAAAGGGCACCGAGGTCGACGTTGCCCATAACATAAGCGGCGGAGATCGTCTCCTTGAAGTTCTGCCGGCCCGTGTACCGCACCGTCGTGTTGGTGGTGATGTCGGGTTTAAAGAACTGCGGGCTGCGGGCAAAAATCGGGTCGATACCGTCCCGGCCGTTACCCGGGAAGTTTGCGTAGGGGAGGTTGGTGTAACGGGAGAGCTCCGTGGCGGGCACGGTGAAGCCGCGACCGAACTGCGCGAGGTTATCGTCGTTGATCCCCGTCGCCGGGTTGACCCCCATCACGCCGTCAGGGCCCACGTAGGTGCCCCGGTAGGAGTCGTCGGTGAGGTCGCGCCGCTGCTGGC
>CAIOTK010000411.1 GCA_903861185.1 uncultured Opitutia bacterium
CTCTTCCCACATCCCCACCGCCCTACCAATCCCACCCGCTCCGCCGTCCAGCGCTTCCTCCCACCTTCGCCGAGCCTTCCACCTTCGCCGAGCCTCCCACCTTCGCCGAGCCTTCCACCTTCGCCAAGCCTTCCACCTTCGCCGAGCCTACGGCGGACAAGACGGCGGACAAGACGGCGGACGAGACGGCGGGCAGGCCATCCTCCGCCTCTTTTCAGCGTTGAGCCGCGGCTGGTTCCGCCAACCGTCCCCGCGTGGCCACGCTCGCGGAAACCGTTCGACTCTCCCCCGATAAGGTCCTCACGCCGCCCCGCGCCGCTTCCTCCGCCACCTCCCCCCGGCTCCTCGTCCTCGCCGCCGGCAAGGGCACCCGCTTCGGCGCCCAGCCGAAATGCATCCAGCCCGTCCTCGGCGTCCCGCTTGCCCGGCACTCGCTCCTCGCGTTCCAGTCCGCCACCGGCCAGCCCGACCTCTCCTCCACCCTCTGCCTCGTCGGCTATCGGCACGAGGAGGTCCGCGCCGCCCTCGGGCCCGGCCCGACCTACATTCTCTCCGACGAACCCGCCGGGGGCACCGCCTTCGCCGTCTACGAGGCCTTCTGCTGCCCGGACCTCCTCGCGGAAAACCCCCTGCTGGTAATCACGATGGGCGACCGCGTCGTCCCCACCGCCACGTTCCAACAGCTGCTCGCCATTCATCAGGCCGGGGAACGCGAGGCAGACCTCACCCTCCTCACCGCCCGCTACGAACCCCCACGCCACCTCGGCAAGGGCCGCGTGCTGCGCGACGATACCGGCCGCGTCTGCCGCATCATCGAGGAAAAGGACATCGCCGCGGAACCTAACCCCACCACCCGCCAAGCGCTCCTCCAACTCACCGAGGGCAACTGCCCCCTCTACGCCATCCGCGCCCGCACGCTCCACCGGACGCTCTCCCCCCTCACGAACCAAAACGCCCAGGCTCAATTCTACCTGACGGACATCATCGCCTCCCTGGCCGCCGCCGGCGGGGACCTCCGCACGCTCACGGTCAACCCCCTGGACCCCGCCTACGACCTGCTCTGCGCCGACGTCACCCGCCCCGCCGACCTCGCCGTGCTCGAAGGGGTGATGCGCCGGCAGGCCGCCCCGACCCCGGACCCCGACGAAGTGGCCCGCGCCGCCGCCACCCTCCGCCACCAACGCCCGCCCGTTCAGGTCGCCGCCATCGCCCGGCAACTGGAGGAATTGCTCGCCGCCAACGAACAGGAAAAGATCGGTTGCGACCCGGACGCCCCGGTCGCCCTCGGCATCTCCGGCGGCCGGCTCCGCATCGCCTTTATGCACCCGGATATGGCCCGCTTCTACGGGCCGGCCTGGCAGATGCCCATCGGCGCCGGTTCCCCCGATGGCGGCGAACAGATCGTGGTGCTCGCCCAGTCCACCCAAGACCATCGCCTGCACCTGTTCCCTCTGAACGCCAAGTTCCGCGAAAGCATCAACCACCTCCCCGCGGACGACGCAGCGATGTTCCCCGGGCAGAACGTCAGCGACTGGCATTCCTATGAGGGCTTCGGCACCCGGATGAGCGAAACGCTGCTGCTCTCCCTCGGCTACTTCAGCGACGAGGAACTGGAAACCCGCCGCCAACGCGGGCTCCCCCTCCCACCCGCCTCCCTGCGGGTCAGCAGCAACCTCCGGCGGCCCTTCGCGCTGGTCGCCAACGCGCTGGCCTCCTTCCGCACGCTGCGGGAGGGACACCTCGGCGCCCGCGTCCAACGGCACCTCGACCGCGCCCACTTTTCCGGCCTCCGCCTCCTTTGCGTCGGCAATATCCCGCAAGGCGGCTTCTCCAGCTCTTCCGCCCTCACCGTCGCGACCAAGAACGCCCTCAACCAACTCTTTCACCTCGAGGTACCCGAGGACGTCCTGGTCCACCTCGCCTGCCAGGCCGAATACGGCACCGGGGTCCGCGCCGGCTCGCTCGATCAGGCGACCGAACAGAAGGGAATCGCCCATCAGGGCACGCTCATCTCCTCCAATCCCGCCGACAATTACCGGACCCTCGGCACGTATCCGGTGCCCACGGATCGCTTCAAGGTCATCTTTCCGAACAGCGTCGAACGCGACCGCAGCTCCTGGCGCTGGTCCTGGGGACTCTACGCCGAGACGATCGGTCCCGCCGGTGATGGCATCCTCACTTCAACTGAGTGGCGCAAGCTGACCGGCAAGGCGGCCGAAATCGCCGCGATCCTCACCCGCCTGCCGCTCACGACCGACTTCTTCCGCTTGGTCGAGCCGGACCTGCTCGCCCACGGGACTTTCTCGCTGCCCACCCGCCGCGAAGTCGCGACCCTCCTGCGCTCCCTGCCGCTGTTCCTTTCCCGCGACGATCTGAGCAAGGGCCTCCAGGAGCAGCGCGAGGCCTACGCCCGGGAGCTCGCGCAGCGGGACGGGCTGCCGCTTCCGGCCGCCCTGGCCAAGACGGACGCCACCTTCGCGGGCCTCCTCACGGGCTGGCGCGAACCCGCGTTCGCCCATCTCGGAGCTCGCGGGATTCCCCTGCGCGCGATGGTAGCGTATCTGTTCAGCGAGGTGGCCAAGAACTTCCACCTGATCCACCACCCCGAGGACTGGATCGCCTCCGTGACCCGCTCCCAATGGGGGGATCGCAGCATCGCCATCGAGCCCTCCGCTCTGCCTCCCCCCGCGGAACTGGAGACCTCCCTCCCGTGGGAAGCAGGTCTGACCGGTCCAGCGCTCCTCGCTGCCTGGCTGGAACGCCACGGCGCCCGGCCGTACGATTTCAATCAAGGTCTGGACGACGCGGCCTTGGCGGGCACCGAGCCACCGGAATTCCACCTCTGGCGGGGTGGCAGCTTCTTCCGGGGCCTCGCGTTGATCGATCTGGCCGAAGCGATGCTGCAGCGTGCCTTCGGCCCCTCCGCGGTCGCCGTCCGCGTGAACGCCGCGGGCCAAGGCGACTATTTCCAGGTGCATCTCGACACCCGGCAGGTGGATCCGGAGCGGGTGAAGGAATTCCTCCGGCGCGCCTACTACGCCCGTTTCGGGCTGAACCCGGACCCCGAGTTTGTGGAGACCCATCCCGGCGGTGGCGCCGTGGGCCTGCACCTGAGCCGCTACACGCTCATCCCGGATCTGGTCGCCGCCCTGCGAGCGCCCTGACTCCACAAACGGCGCCAGTTACGCTCCGGCCCCGGTCTGTTGTAGCCGGGGCATCTTGCCCCGGTCCCTGCATACGAGGACCAATCACACCACCTCCCATCCCCGCAGCCCTCCCGAACTGGCCCCGCTGCGCCGTCAGGCGCCTTTTCCCTACATCGCCAAGGCTTCCGCCTTCGGAAAGCCTTCGGCGGACACGACAGAGGGCGCAGCCCTTTCC
>CAIOTK010000412.1 GCA_903861185.1 uncultured Opitutia bacterium
CGACTTCATGCAGAAGAAGCAGAACGCCTACACCGCGAAGCTGAAGACCAAGAACTCGGCCGTGAACGAGGCGTACTTCACCAAGCTGCGCGAGAACAAGGCCGTGGTCGAGCTGCCCAGCGGCCTGCGCTACGAGATCACCCAGGCCGGCCCCGGCCCCGCCCCCAAGGCCACCGACACCGTGCGCGTCCACTACGTGGGCAAGCTGATCGACGGCACGGAATTCGACAGCTCCATCAAGCGCGGTGAGCCGGCCGAGTTCCCGCTCGATCAGGTGATCCCCGGCTGGACCGAGGGCATCCAGAAGATGAACAAGGGGGGTAAGATCCGCCTCCACGTCCCGCCGCAGCTCGGCTACGGCGATGACGGCCGCCCCGGGATCCCGCCGAGCTCGACCCTCGTGTTCGACGTCGAGCTGCTCGACATCAAGTCGCCGCCCGCCGCTGCCCCCGCCGCGCCGGCCCCGGCCCCGGCCAAGAAGTGAGCCCCCCGCCCCCCGCCCAACCGCGGGGGGCTTTTTTTTCGCCCCCGCTTGCCCGTCCCGGCCAGGAAACCCTACGTTCGTCTATTCCGATGCGTCTGCTCCCCTCCCTGCTCTTCGTCCTCCTCATCCCGACCGCGGCGCACGCGGATCCCAGCGCCCTCGTCCGCCGTGCCGCCGGCGACGGCCGCGCTGCCTTCACGTTCGATGCCGGGGCTTGGGCCGATCCCGCCGCCGTGCGCCATCTGCCGATCGGGGTCTTCGACTCCGGGATCGGCGGGCTAACGGTGCTCGAGGCAATCCTGACACTCGACGCCTGCAACAACCAGACCCTCGCGCCCGGTCCCGACGGCGTGCCGGACTTCGCCGCGGAGCGCTTCGTGTACTTTGGCGACCAAGCCAATATGCCCTACGGCAACTACGGCGCCGTGGGCCGCACGGACTACCTGCGCGAGCTCATCCTGAAGGACACGATCTTTCTGCTCGGCCGCCGCGCCTGGCCCGCGCAGGGCGACGCGCCTCACTTCGCGAAGCCACCGGTCAAAGCCATCGTCATCGCCTGCAACACCGCCACCGCCTACGGCTTGGAGGACATCCGCGCGGCCGTCGCGGCGTGGGGTATCCCCGTCATCGTGGTCGGCGTGGTGGAGGCGGGGGCGCGCGGCGTGCTCGAGACCAATCCCGCCGGCGGCATCGGCGTGATGGCGACGGTCGGGACCTGCGCCAGCGGCGTGTACCCGCGGACCATCGGCGCCACGCTCGGCCGCGCCGGCTTCGGCCCGCCGCCGATCGCGCAGCAAGGTAGCGCGACGCTCGCGGGGGCCATCGAGGGCGATACGGCCTTCACCGAACCGGTCGCGGTTTACGCGCGTCGCGAAGTGCGTTCCCTCGCGGAGGCCTACCGCGACCTGCGCCCCGGCCGGCCGCTCGAGACGGTCGTGCTCGGGTGCACCCATTATCCTCTCGCGAAGACGGAGATTGAGCAGGCGTTTGCGGAACTGGCCGCGGATCCCGCGTGGCGCGACGTCGTTGCCCCCCGCCCCGCGTTCGTCGATCCGGCCACCCTCACGGCGCGGGAGTTGTTCCGGGAGCTGACCCGCGCCCGGCTGCGCCTCAGCCCTGGTGAACGACCGGCCATCGCCCGCGACCAGTTCTACCTCTCCGTGCCCCGCAAGGAGTACCCCGGCATCCGTCTCGCGGCCGACGGAGGGCTCGAGCGCGACTACAAGTATGGGCGTTTGCCCGGCCAACTCGACCGGGAGGACACCAAGAACGTGCCCCTGACCCCCGCGGTGCTGCCGCCCGCGAGCGCCCGCCTCCTGCGCGAGCGCCTGACGGCCGTCTGGTCGCGTCTCGGGGACGGTTGAGCGGCCACGCTCGGCTCACGCGGGCCGCGGAACGGCGGCGAACGCCAGCTCCGCGGTGACCTCCCCGCCGCTCCCGAAATGGAGCGTGAAGCCCCTTTGGCGGCACAGCCGCTGCATCGGGAGGTTGTCCGCCAACAGCGTGCCGCGCAGGCGCACGCAGCCGGCCACGCGCGCGGCCGCCTCTAGCCGGGCGAGCAACACCGTGCCGAGCCCGCGGCGCTGCCACGCGTCCGCCACCACCAGCGCAAACTCGGCCTCGGGCCGGCCCGGGTCGCGGTGGAGGCGGCCGACCGCGAGAATCTCTTCGTCCGGCCCCCCGGCGCCGCGCACGACCACGAGCGGGATCTCGGTGCGGAAATCGGCGAAGCAAAGTCGGCTCAGCCGGGCGTGACGCACCCGCTGAGCCAGAGGGATCGGCCGAAAGTAGCGCTGGTAGACGCTGCGGTCGGAGAGCCCCGCGTGGAATCGCGCGAGGCGGGGCTCGTCCTCCGGCCGGATGGGACGCACGAGCAGGGCGGTGCCATCGGGCAAGGTCGCGGCCCCCGAGAGTTCCTCCGGCGGCTCGGGAGTGGCCGGTTCCAGCGGTTCGACCCGCGGCGTTTCCATCGCGTTAGTAAAGCGCGGGGCGGACGGAGGCGCGAGCGGGAAGCGGCGAGGCCGCGCTTGCGGCCGGGAGCGGTGCCGCGTATCAGAACCCTCACAGCTATGCGCACCGTCGTATTTTCCATCGCCAACCAGAAGGGGGGCGTCGGCAAGACCACCACCGCGGTCAACCTCGCCGCGGCGCTGGCCGAGCGGAAGATCCACACCTTGCTGGTGGACCTCGATCCGCAGGCCAACGCGACGAGCGCCGTGGGCGTGGAGAAGCAGGCGGGGCGCAGCCTCTACGGCCCGCTGCACGGGGAGGGCTCCGCCTTCGATATGATCACGCCGACGGCGCACGAGTGCCTCGCCCTGATCCCGAGCGAGGAGGATCTGGCGGCCGCGGAGATCGAACTGGCCCAAGGGGAGAACTACCTCGCACGGTTGCGGCGGGTGCTCGATCCGGTCCGCGACTCCAACGGCTACCGGGTGATCCTCATCGACTGCCCGCCCGCGCTGGGGCTGCTCTCGATGAACAGCCTGGCCGCCGCCGATTACCTGCTGATCACGCTGCAGTGTGAATACCTAGCCCTCGAGGGCCTCGGCCAAATCCTCCGCAACGTTGAGAGGCTGAAGGCGGCGCACGTGAACGACCGCCTCGAGCTAGGCGGGGTGGTGATGACGATGTTCGATGGGCGGACCAAACTCGCGCGCCAGGTGGTGGAAGAGGTGCGTCAGCACCTGCCGGGAAAGGTCTTCGACACGCTGATCCCGCGGAGCATCCGGCTCAGCGAGGCGCCGAGCTTCGGCAAGCCGATCCTCGCCTACGATCCGCAGGGCCTGGGCTCAACCGCCTACCGGGGGCTGGCGGACGAGGTCGTGCAGCGGTTCGGCCTGCAGCCCTGAGGCCCGCGATGCTGCGCGCCGCCGGCAAGTACCGCCAGGCCTTCCTCCTCGGGCTGCAAGGCAGCCTCGTGTACCGTTGGAACTTCGCCGTGCGCGGGTTCTTCTCCCTGTTCCACCTCGCGGCGGTCTTCATCCTCTGGGGAGCCGCCTTCGCCGGGCGGGAGCAGGTGGGCGGCTTCGACCTGCGCCAGACGCTCACCTACTTCACCACCATCCTCTTCCTCCAGTTCCTGATCAGCGCCTTCAACGAGGACTACCAGATCAGCGAGGAAATCCGCCAAGGGCTGATCAACCAGTTCCTGCTCAAGCCGATCAACTACTTCCTCTACCGCCTAAGCATCTTCGCGGCCGCTCGGCTGGTGTCCGGAGCGTTGATTCTCCTGCCCCTCGCCGTCGCCTATCCCTTTATCCACGAGGCGCTGTCCTTCCCGAGTGAACCCTGGCGTCTCGCCGCGGCGGTGCCGGCCCTCTTCCTCTCCGCGCTCGTCCAGTTCACCATCGCCTACTGCTTCGGGCTGATGACGTTCTGGTTCCTCGAGATCCAAGGCCTCGTGGTGCTCTCGATGGCGGTGGAGGCGGTGCTCGGAGGGCAGATCTTCCCGCTCGATCTGCTCCCGCCGGCGCTCCACGCCGTCGCCCGTTTTCTCCCTTTTTACTACCAGATGTATTTCCCCGCCGCGATCCTCACCGGGCGCATTGGGCCGACCGAGACGGCCGAGGGCCTCGCCCTCCAGGCCGGTTGGGTCGTGCTGCTGCTGCTGCTGGCGCACGCGCTGTGGGTCCGGGGGCTGCGGCGCCACACCGCCGTCGGGGGATGAGCGCGCTCGCCCACCACTTCCGCGTCTGGGCCGCCAGCGCGCGTTACTCGCTCACGCGGGCGCTGATGTTCCGCGGGGACTTCGTCATCTGGTCGCTAGTCGAGCTCTTCTGGATGGGGGTCAACCTCCTGCTGGTGGAGGTGATTTACCGGCACACTGACTCGATCGCGGGCTGGAGCCGGCCCGAGATGTTGCTGCTGCTAGGCACCTCGCTCCTGATCCAGCGCCTCCTGATGGGTTTCTTCTGGAGTGGGCTCTACGACCTTGGGCGGAACGTCCGCAATGGGCACCTCGACTTCTTTCTGGCCCAGCCCGGCAGCGTGATGTTTATGGTCTCGACGCGGAAACTGGATCCCGACGGGCTGGTCAACTCGGTCGTAGCGCTCGGGTTAGTCGTTTACGCCGCCGGCGAGCTGGGGCTCCGGCCGAGCCCGGGGCAACTGGCGCTCTACGCCGTGCTCGTGGGCTGCGGCCTCGTGATCCACTACAGTGTCCTGATGCTCTCCACCGCGAGCGTCTTCTGGCTGACCAGCGCGCAGGGCGTCGAGGGCGGTTACTTCAGTCTGATCGAGTTCTCGCGGATGCCCCGGGAGGCGTTCCGCGGTGCCGCCGAGGTGATCTTCGTCTGGCTGCTCCCCGTCGTGGTCGTGAGCAACGCGCCGGCCCGGGTCCTCCTGCACGGGTTCGAGCCCGCTTGGGCGCTCGGCCTCGCCGGTTTCGCGGCGCTCTGGCTCGGCCTCGCCGTGTTTGTCTTTCATCGCGGGCTCCGCCGCTACGCCAGCGCCAGCTCATGAGTAGCTCCGCCACGCCCCCCGAGGTCCGCCTCGGCCACGTCTTCCGTGACCGCGCGCTGCTTGCGCAGGCGCTCACGCACCCGTCGCTCCGGCAGGACCCCACGCCGGCCGAGAGCAATCAGCGGCTGGAGTTCCTCGGCGATGCCGTGCTGCAACTCGTCCTGACCGAGGCCCTGTTCCAAGCGTTCCCCGGGGAACGGGAGGGCGAACTCAGCCGCCTGCGCGCGACGCTCGCCAACGGCACCTGCCTCGCCGGCCTCGCCCGCGAGGCGGGGGTCGACGCCGCGCTGCGCCTCAACCCCGCCGAGGAAGCCGCCGGCGGCCGCACGCGCCCCACTGCCCTCGCCGACGCTCTTGAGGCCCTCCTCGGTGCGATCTTTCTCGAAGCTGGCCTCGAAGGCGCCCGCCGTGCCGTCCAAGGGCTCTACGGGCCACTCGGCCCGCGCCTCGCGGCCGCCGCGGCGGACAACCCGAAGGGCCGCCTGCAGGAGCGCGTCCAACCGGTGCACGGGAACGAGGCGCTCCGCTACGCCGTGGTCGCCACCGAAGGAGCCGACCACGCCCGCACCTACACGGTGACCGTCTTCCTTCACGATCGACCGGTGGGTACGGGCCGCGGGTCATCGAAGAAGACGGCC
>CAIOTK010000413.1 GCA_903861185.1 uncultured Opitutia bacterium
CCGCCGCGGCGGCTCCGGACGGCGGCAACACGCCTTGGCGGGCCCCGGGCGCCGTTTTCCGGGCGTATCCTGAGGTGGGGCTCGAGGTCCTTCCCGGGGGCATCGCGCTCGTGCGGATGCGCGATCGGGTGCACCGCAATATGTTCACCCCGGCCCTCCTGGAAGGCCTGATGCACGCCTTTGCCCGCCTCGAGGACGATCCGGCGGTCAAAGTGGCGGTGGTCACCGGCGAGGACGGCGTGTTCGCGATGGGCGGCACGCGCGACGAGTTGCTGGAGCTCTCGGACCAGATCCGGTCGTTCGCGAGCCTCGAGTTCATCTTCAAGGGGCTGCTGCAGTGCCCGGTGCCGGTGGTCGCGGCGCTGCAGGGGCACGCGCAAGGGGGCGGGCTCGTCTTCGGCCTGTACGCGGACGTGGTGGTGATGGCCGAGGAGGCGCTCTACAGCGCGGTCTTCACCAAGTACGGGTTTACGCCGGGGCTCGGCGCGACGCACATCCTCGGAGACAAACTCGGGGCGGACCTCGCGGCGGAAATGATGTTCACGGCCGGAACCTACCCCGGTGCGGAGCTGCGGCGCCGAGGCGCGGGAGTGCGCTTCCGACCGGCGGCCGAGGTGTTGCCGGCGGCCCTCGAGATCGCGCGGGAGATGGCGGAAAAGCCGGCTCACACCCTGCGCACCCTCAAGCAGGGCCTCGCGCGGCGGCAGCTCGCGCGACTGCCCGCGGTAATCGCCGACGAGGTGCGGATGCACGGCGAGACCTTTGGTCACCCCGAGGTGAAGGCCCGCATCCGACACTTCATCCGTGAGGCCGAACCGGCCTCGGGCACCCCCCCGCCGCCCGCCGCGCTGCCTCCGCTCCCCGCGCCGTCCACGCTCGTGCCAACGGCGGTCCCGGCCCCCGGCGCCGGCGGGCCCGAGTTAGCCGCCATCAGCCGCTCCCTCCGCGCTAACCTCTGTGAGAAGCTGCGCCTCGAGCCCTCCGCGCTGGATGGGAACACGACGTTCCGCGACCTCGGCCTCGATTCGATTTTGGGCGTGGAATTTATCCACCGGGTCAACCGCGACTTCGGCCTGCGGCTCGACGCCTCCGTCGTCTATGACGTGGTCACGCTCGACGCGCTCGCGGCGCACGTCCGCGCGCTCCTCGCCGCCGCCGCTCCCCCCCCGGCTCCGGAGTCCCTTCCGCCGGAGCCCGCGCCCACCACGCTTTCCGCCCCCACCGCCCCGGCTGCGCCCGCGCCGCTGCGTCTGCGGACGCCCGCGGCCGGACCGGCGGCTCCCGCGGTCCCCGGGCCTACCGGCGTGCGCCCGGCCGTGCGCCTCGCCGCGCTCCGCGAACCCAGCGTCGCTGGTCCCGCCGTCGCGTCCGCTGGCGCTCTGGACGAGGCCGGAGCCGTGGCGGTGATCGGGATGGCGTGCCGGCTACCGGGCGCGCCCGATTTGGAAACCTTCTGGCGCAATCTGGAAGGGGGTGTGGAGAGCGTGACCGAGGTGCCGGCCGAACGCTGGGCGGTCGATGCGTACTTTAGTCCCGACCGTGAGGCGCCAGGTAAGCTCTACAGCCGCCGAGGGGGCTTCATCGCGGAAGTGGATCGTTTCGATCCGTTGTTCTTCAACCTGTCGCACGCCGAGGCCGAGGTGATGGACCCGCAGCAGCGCCTCTTCCTCGAGGAGGCGTGGCACGCGTTCGAGCACGCCGGCTACGACCCGCGTTCCCTCGCGGGCGTGTCCTGCGGCGTCTTTGTCGGTGCGGGCACCGGTGACTATGGCGCGACGCTGCGCCGGGCGGATCCGCTCTTGGCGCAGTCGGCGTTCGCGGGCACGGGCCTCACGCCTTCCATCCTCGCCGCGCGGCTCGCCTACCTGCTGAACCTGCGCGGACCCGCGCTCGCGATCGACACGGCGTGCTCCTCCTCGCTCGTGGCGCTCCACCAGGCCTGCCGCTCCCTGCAGGCGGGGGATTGCCAGCTGGCGCTGGTCGGCGGGGTTAATCTCATCCTCGAGCCGGAGCAGATGCTCACCACCGCGCGGCTGCAGATGCTGTCGCCGCACGGCCGCTGCCGGCCGTTCGACGACGGGGCGGACGGCATTGCGTTGAGCGAGGGCGTGGTCGCGGTGGTCCTGAAACCCCTCGCGGCGGCCCGGGC
>CAIOTK010000414.1 GCA_903861185.1 uncultured Opitutia bacterium
CAACTTGGTGCTCGCCGACGAAATCAACCGCGCCCCGGCCAAGGTCCAGAGCGCGCTGCTCGAGGGCATGCAGGAACGGCAGGTCACGATCGGGGGCCAGACCCACCCGCTCCCGTCCCCGTTCCTCGTCATGGCGACGCAGAATCCGGTCGAACAGGAGGGCACCTACCCGCTGCCGGAGGCGCAGACGGATCGCTTCCTCTTCAAGCTGCTCGTCGAATACCCCTCCGCGCAGGAGGAGGCCCTGATGTTGTCCCGCTGGGGCCAGGTCACGCGCGCCCCGTCCGTGAAGGCCGTCTCCAGTGGCCCGGAACTGATCGCCCTGCGGAGCCAGGTCGATGCCGTGCACGTGGCCCCGGCGATCGAGGCGTACATCCTGTCGCTTGTCCGCGGCACACGCGCGCTGACCGTGGCGGATGACAAGGGCTACCGGCTGCTCACGTTCGGGGCGTCGCCGCGCGCCTCGCTCGCTCTCTACACCGCCAGCCGCGCGCTGGCGTGGCTGCGCGGCGCCGACTTCGTCACCCCCGCGCTCGTGCAGGAAATCGCCCCCGACGTCCTCCGCCACCGCATCGCCCTGACCTACGAGGCCGAGGCGGCGGGGCAGACGCCCGACCAGATCATCGGCCAGGTGATCGACAAGACCGCCATCCCGCCGCTCTGAGCGGCCCGCGTTCCCGCTTCGTCCCGACTCCGTGTCCGCCGCGCCTCCCTCCGCACTCCCGACGTCGTCGTCCGCGCTCGCCCTGCTCCGGCAGCTTGAGTGGCGGGTGCGCCACGCGGTCGAGAACGTGCTCAGCGGCGAATACCGCTCGGCCCTGCGCGGGCGCGGCATGGAGTTCGACCAGGTCGTGCGCTATGAATTCGGGGATGATGTGCGCGACATCGACTGGAACGTGACCGCGCGGCTCGGCGAGCCGTACCGCAAGAAGTTCGTCGAGGAGCGCGAGGTCACGGTCTTCCTCGTTTTCGAGGACACGCCGAGCCTGCAGTTCGGGTCCGGCGAGATCTCGAAGCGCGAGGCGCTGCTCGAACTCGCCGGCCTGCTGATGGTGCTCGGCGCCCTCAACCGGGACCGGGTCGGCTGCGTGATCGCCGGCCCCGCCGGCCACACGTTCCGCCAACCCGTGCGCGGCCGCGGCGCGATCCTGCACGCCGCCGCCGACCTCCTCGGGACGCCGCCGCCGGCGCTGGAACGCGCAGCCGCGGGTCGACCCGCCATCCCATGGCGGCTCATTTCGCGGGCGGCGCCGAAGCATTCGGTGCTGGTCTGGCTCGGCGACTTCGCGCCGGCCGAGCCGCCCGAGGGCTGGGCGGTGTTCCAACGCCGCTACCAAACGATCGGCTTCCGCGTCGATGATCCGTGGGAACGCGAACTCCCCTCCGACGGCCTGCGCGTCGCCTACGATCCGACCCGCGGGCGTCTGGTGACGCTCGAAGGATCAAGCGGGGAGCGCGCCGCCCACGCCGCGTGGCGCGCCGAGCGGGAAGCCGCATGGACCCGCCTCTTCCCCGACCCGCAGAGCCGGCTTGCGGTGTCGACCGCCGACAACCGCCTCGATGCGCTCGTGCGGTTCTTTCACGCGCGGCTTCGCGCTGGCCGCTGAGACGTTCGCCCCGATCGCCGTGTCCGACTTCGTCTTCAAGGACCCCCTCTGGCTGCTGGCGCTGATCGCGCTGCCAGTGCTGATCTGGCTCCGCGGACGCCGCGCCGTGCCGGTGCTGATCGTCCCATTCGCCGCCGCGTGGCACCGCCCGAGCCTCATCCGGACGTCACGCGTGCCCGTTTCCCTCGCGACCATCGGGCTCGCCCTCCTCATCGTGGGACTCGCCCGACCCCAGCGCGTGGAAAGCCGGCAGGAGGTCCGCGCCGAGGGCTATGACCTGATGCTCGCGATCGATCTCTCCGGCTCGATGCAGGCGGAGGATTTCGAGCGCGACGGGGAACGGATCAATCGCCTGCAAACGATCAAGCCGGTGATCCAAGCGTTCATCAGCGACCGCCCGAGCGACCGCATCGGGATCGTGGTGTTCTCGGGCCGGGCCTACACGCTCGCTCCCCTCACGTTCGACCACGCCTGGCTCGGACGCCAGGTCGAGCGGTTGAAGATCGGCCTGATCGAAGACGGCACCGCGATCGGGGACGGTCTCGGCGTCGCGCTCGCCCGGCTGGAGCAACCGGCTCGCGCGGCCGAGGGCGGCCGACGCCTCGGCGCGTTCGTCGTGCTGCTCACCGACGGCGCCAACAACCGCGGCACCCTCACGCCGCCCCAGGCGACGGAGATTGCTCGCGCCCGCAACATCCCCGTCTACACCATCGGCGCCGGGCGCGACGGCTTCGTGCCGTTCCCGGTCTTTGACGACAAGGGCAACAAGATCGGCTACCAGCGGCGCCCCTCCGACCTCGACGAGTCCGCCCTGCGTCAGATCGCCGCCGAGACCGGAGGGCAATACTTCCGCGCCGACGACGTGCGCACCGTGGAACTCGCCTTCGCCGCAATCGACCGCGCCAAGAAAATCGAATTCCAGGCCAAGAGCCACCTCCTCACCACCGAGCTCTTCGCATGGCTCGCACTGCCAGGCGGAACACTGCTGCTCCTCGGCGCCGCCCTCACGCTGCCGCGCCGACCCCGCGGAACGAGCGCCGCTGGCTCCGGCTCCCGCACCGGCTTCGCGCCCACCGGATCCGCGTCCGCGACCGCCGGCACCGCCAACGGCGGCGCAGCCAAATCCGGTCCGGCGAACCCCGCTAGCACCGCAGCCGCCAGCACCCGTTCCTCCGCGGCCGCCTCCTCCTCGCCGACCGGGACGATTCGGACGGTATCGACGCCGCCCCTACGATGACGTTCGCAGCGCCGCTTCTCCTGCTGACCACGCTCCTCCCGCTCGTGCTGCTGGGGTACGAGCTGTTGCGCCTGCGGCGCGACCGGGAGACTGCGCCCGCGCGCATCCTCGGGGGTTCCGCGGCGCACGGGGTGGTCCGGTTGAGCCGCTCGACGCCCGCCGCGTCCCCGCGCCGCATCCTCGTCTGCCTCGGTCTCATTCTCGTCGGCGTCGCCGCCGCCCGGCCGCAGTGGGGCCGCATCGAGGAACCGGTCTTCGACCAGTCACGCGAAATCCTCATCGCGGTCGATCTCTCGCGCTCGATGCTCGCCCCAGACGTCAAGCCGACGCGCCTCGACCGCGCCAAGCTGCTCATCCAGTCGCTGCTCGAGCGACTCGCCGGCGAACGGGTCGGCCTGCTCGTGTTCTCCGGCACCGCGTTTCTGCAGAGTCCGCTGAGCTCTGACTACGAGATCCTCCGCGAATTCCTGCCGGAACTGCAGCCGAACTTTCTCCCCGCCGGCGGCACGAACTACGAAGCCCTCCTCACCGCCGCACTCGAGGCGTTCAGCCGCGACGGCGGCGCCGACCGCTACCTCATCATCCTGAGCGATGGCGAGGCGGCCGACGACACATGGCGGCCGTTTGCCGAGCAGCTCAAGACCCGCGGTATCCGCGTGCTCGCGCTGGGCATCGGTACGCGCGACGGCGCGATGATCCCCGAGACGGACGGCGGCTTGGTCAAGGACGACCGCGGCGCCGTGGTGCTCTCGCGTCTCGAGCCCGCCACGCTGCAATCCCTCGCCGCGACGACCGATGGGCGCTACGCCGACGCGTCGGGCTGGGTCGATCTCGCCGAGCTGCTCCGCCAGACGGTGGAGGCGGGCCGCCGGGGCGAGTTCAAGGAGGTGAACCGCGTGCGGCTCGCCGAGCGTTTCCAATTCTTCCTCGCGCCAGCCGTGCTGCTGCTGCTCGCCGGCCTCTGGCGCGAATTCCCCGTGCGGCCCACCCCGCGCCCCGTCACCCTCAAGTCCGCGTCGTCGTGAAGCCCGTCGTCCTCGTCCCCACCCTCCTCCTGCTCATCGGCTCCAGCGCGTCCGCGCAATCCGTCGCCACGCCTCCGCTGAGCCGCAGCGGCTCGCCGCTCCCCGCCGCCAGTCCCGGGGCCGGGGCCGACGCCACCAGCGAGGCGCTCGTGCAGACGGTCGCGGACATTTCCGGGAAGGCGGCTCCAGGAGCCCGCGACTACCGCCGACTCACCGAAGCCACCCTCGACTTCGCCCGCCGCAAGGCGATGGGCGGCGAGGGTTTCAGCCCCGGGGTGATCACGTCCGCGTTGGATGCCGTCGACACCGGCGAGGCGCTCGACCGGAACGCCGCCGATTGGCCGACACTGCGGAAGGAGCTTGAGGCGTACCTCGATGGTTCGCAGGAGCCGCCACCTCCCCAGCCGGAGCAGCAGCAGGACCAGCAAAAGGATCAGAACCAGCAGCCGTCCGATCCCTCGCAGCAGAACGAACAGCAGGAGCAGCAGCAACA
>CAIOTK010000415.1 GCA_903861185.1 uncultured Opitutia bacterium
GAACGTCTGCTGGTTTTTCCCTAGATAAAACGTGCTGCAACGATCTTTCAATACGGATAATGCTTACGCTCGGTCCGTAGTCGAGCCGCGGGACGAACGGTGCTCGGGGCTGGACCCGTGCGCCGGACTGCGAAGAGAGTGGGGGATGTGGGTCGCATCTCAGTTTGCACGAAAGTTCGGGAGCGCCCTGGGGGCGATGGTCCTCACATTCACTCCGCTGGCCGCACAGGAGACAGCGGTGACCGCGCGTGCTGGCGCTACCGTCACGCTGACCGCGACTGCCGACGGCGCCGCCCCCCTCCAGTACCAATGGAGCTTTGCTGGCCAGACACTGTCGGGGGCGACGAACGCTTCCCTAGTCCTAGAGCGCGTCAACGCTCGTCAGGCGGGCCGTTACGGCGTGCGGGTCTTCAACCCGTTGGGTGGCGCGGAAGCGCCGCCGATCTCCCTAGCGATTGACGCCGCCTCGTTGCTCCCCCTAGCCGCGCTCCCTGCTCGGGTGGTGTCGGGCGGGACCCTCGCCCTAAGTGCGTCTTCGCCAGCCCCCGCGGATGCCCGGTGGCAGTGGCTGCGGGATGGACAGCCGATCGCTGGCGCCACCAACTCCGTCCTCGTGGTGCGGCCCGCGGCCGTCGCGGCGTATCAGCTTCGATTAACGACCGCGGGGCGGGACGAATTTTCCGCAGAGGTCACGCCGCGGAGCGGGTCCGCGCCCCGCGGCTTGGTGAACTTGTCGACCCGCGGCTTGGTCTCGCCGGAAGCGGCCCTCATCGGCGGGGTAGTCATCCCGCCGGAATGGGCCCGCACGCTACTCATCCGCGCCGTGGGGCCTGGTCTGGCCGCCTTCGGGGTCGCGAGTCCGCTGGCGCAGCCGACCCTGCGCTTGCGCGATGCCGCGGGGCGGCTGCTCGCCAGCGAGGCAGGCTGGACCGGTGGGGCACGGTCCGCGCTGGCGGATGCCGCCGCGGCGGTGGGCGCTTTTCCGTTGGCCGCGGCCGACGTCGCGATGCTGCTTACCCTCCCGCCCGGGGCTTTCACCGTGGAGGTCGCCGCGGTCGGCACTGCGCGCGGCGAGGCCCTGCTGGAGGTTTATGACGTGCCCTGAGGTTGCCCGCGCCCCTGTGATAAATCCGTAAACTTCACCCTAACTAGCATTTGGGATTTCCATTCGCCAACGTTTGCCATCCGTTGCCCATTCCGACCGTGACTTTCCAGCGCCTCATCCGACCGCTCATTTTCCCCGCCTTGCTCCTTGTCGGCGTGGCCTCGGCATTGCGTGCCCAAGAGGCGGTGGCCGTCGCGCCCGGACGGAGCGTCACGCTCACGGCGGAGGCCGGGGGCACTCCTCCTTTCACTTACCAGTGGTTCAAGAACGGCGCTTCCGTGGCCGGCGCCACTTTAGTTACCTACCAGATCCCGGTGGCAGCCGCGGCCGACTCGGGCCAGTACACGGTCCGGGTGTCCAACGCTAGCGGCAGCACGACCTCGCCGGCAGCCAATATCTTTGTCGGCACCGTGCCGCAGATCACGACGCATCCGGCGGGCCAGACGGTTGCACTCAATGGGGCCGTATCATTAAGCGTCGTCGCGACCGGCGACCCCGCCCCGACCTACCGCTGGCGGCGGGATGGCGCGGTGCTGAGCGGAGCCACGCGCTCCACCCTCAATCTCCCGGGCGTCACGGGCTTCGACGAGGGAAGCTACACGGTCGAGGTCTCCAATGGCACCCTAGTCCCGACCCAGACGATCATCAGTAACGCGGCGGTCCTCACGGTGCAGCGCCTCGCGCAGACGATCTCTTTCGCCGCCTTGCCTGCGCGCACCAATCAAGATCTGCCCTTTATCGTGGCCGCCACCGCTTCCAGCGGGTTGCCGGTCACGTTCAGTGTGGTGAGCGGGCCCGCCACCCTTTCCGGTTCGACGGTCACCTTGACTGGCGGCGGCACGGTCACCCTCCGGGCGAGCCAAGCCGGTAGCTACGAGTACGCGGCCGCGGCCCCCGTCGAGCAGTCCTTCGCTGTCTCGATTGTCCGAGTGGCGCAGACGATCACCTTCGCTGCCCTGCCGGCCAAGACCACGTTGGATGCTCCATTCGCGTTGACGGCGACGGCCTCCTCGGGCCTCGGGGTAAGCTACAGCAGTGCCAATCCGGCGGTGGCCACGATGAGCGGCAGTACGGTGACCCTGATCGGCGAGGGTTCGACGGTGATCGCCGCACGACAGGCCGGGGATGCGAATTTCTTGGCGGCGCCGGAAGTGACCCAAACCCTCGTGGTCACGCGCGGTCTACGCGCGCAGACGATCGCCTTTGAGCTTCCGCCTTTCGGCCAACTTGGGATCGTGCCGGCCGCGGCGGCGGTGACCCTGACGGTTTCCGCGGAGGGTGGCGCCCCGTTCACTTACGAATGGCGCAAGGACGGGGTCGTTGTCCCCGGTGCCACTACGGCGACGCTTGCGCTCACGAACTTCTCCGCGGCCGAGGCCGGCGCGTACACCGCGCGCGTAACCAATCCCCAAGGCACTGCGGAATCGGAGGTGGCCAAGCTTAAGCTCGGTAGTCCGCAAATCTTGGTGCCGCTGACCGTCAAGTCCGTCGGCGATGCGCCCTTCACCTTGGACGCCACCGCTTCTTCTGGGCTTGCCGTCAGCTTCACCAGCTCGAACCCGGCCGTCGCGACTGTCGCGGGCCGGGTGGTGACGATCGTCGGGGAGGGCGTAACCAACCTGATCGCGAGCCAGCCGGGTAACCTCGATTACCATCCGGCGGCGAACGTCTCGCGGGAGCTGCGGGTCAGCAACCGGGTACCCCAAACCCTCCAATTCGCCGGGCCCGCGGATCAAGCGTTTACGACCGCGCCCCTGACCCTCACGGCCAACGCGTCCTCGGGCCTGCCCGTGGCGTTCACCGTCGTCTCCGGACCCGCGACCGTGGACGGCGC
>CAIOTK010000416.1 GCA_903861185.1 uncultured Opitutia bacterium
AAGGCGGCCGAAACGGTTCAACACGCAGGTGACACGGGTATCGACGCCGAGATGCTCGCCGACCGTGCCCTCCAGCGCTGGATCGCCGCCGCTCGTACCGAGGAGCGTCGCCAAGGTCCCGCCCGCGGACGTTCCGACGACCGCGATCCGGCCAGCGTCGAGTCCGAGGCGGTCCGCATTCGCCCGCAGCCAGCGGAGCGCCGCCTTCGCGTCGTGGAGCTGCGCCGGCCACTGCGCCTCGCCCGCGAGACGGTAGTTCACCGCCGCGCCCGCGTAGCCGCCTTCCGTCACCCACGGGCGCAGCGTCGCCTTGCCGGCCGCCTTGCTGCCGCCGACCCAGCCGCCGCCGTGAAAGTAGACGATCACGGGCCACCGCGCCCCCGCGGGCCGCTCGCGCGGGAGGTAGAGGTCGAGCGTCTGCCGCGGATTCGCCGTGCCCGCATAGGCCAGATTCGCCCGCACTTCGGGCTCCGCCGGCGCGGGGGCCGCGGCTGCCAGCAGCACGGGAACGACCAGCCCTAGGACGACCCCGCCAAAGGGCGATCGCCAGCCGGGGCGGGCCGGGCGGACGGGGTGCGGAAGCATCGCCCCGGTGCTGTCGCCCGACCCATTGAAGTCAAGCGCCACGCCACTCACCGCAGGGCCTGGAGGTACGCGAGCAGGTCCGCCGCCTGCTCCGGCGCGAGGCCCTCGAGCAAGCCTTCGGGCATCAGGGAGCGCGCGAGGTAGCCCGCGCTACGCACTTCCGGCCGCGCGATCCGCCGGTCCGGCGCCCCCGGCAGGCGGAGCACGAGCGCCTCGGTGGTGTCGGCGGCGAGGAAACCCTCGTGGACGGTGCCATCGCGGGTGACGACCCGGTACGTCCGATAAGCGCTCTCCATCGCCGCGCTCGGGGTGAGCAGGTTGCGCAGCAACGCTTCGATCCCGGTGAGGCCCACGCCGTCGAGAGCCGGGCCCACCTGCGCGCCCTGGCCGCCCTGCTGGTGGCACGCGAGGCAGAGTCCGGCGAACAACGCCCGTCCGCGCCCCGCATCGCCCCCGGCACCGGCCAACGCCCGGTAGCGCCGGAACTTCTCCTCCTGCGCGGCCGCTTCCGCCGGCGTGAGCAGCGTCGGACCGTCGTTGACCCGTTCCAAGCGCGCCGCGCCGTGCAACGGCCCCCAGTCGGCGCCGGCGAACACGCGGGTCAGCGCCCGGGGCGGCACCGGGTCCGCGGCGTGCGTCCGGTCAAACGCCGCCCGGATCTCGCCCGCGTTGCGCGCCCGGTCCCACACGCGGAACTCCGCGATCCATCCCGCGGTGCCGCCGGCGCGGGGTGAACTGCGCCCGAGGTCGAGCCCGGTGTGCTCCGTCTGGTCCGCGTGCGTGCCCATCGCGTCGAGCTCGCCGTTCACGTAGAGCCGGAAAACCCCCTCCGCGTCGCGGGTCAGCGCGCAGTGCGTCCAGACGTCGGGGGTGAGCCGCCGCCGTGCGACGACGACATCCTTCCGCACCGACCCGAGCCAGAGCCGCGGCTGGCCACCCGAGAAGTTGAGGTCGAACCGCCCCGGCGCGGCGAGAAGGGCGTCGTGGTTCGAGATCGGGGCCTCAAGCTTCACCCAGGCCTCGACGGTGAACGGCCCGCGCAGGGTCAGCTGCGTCGCCGCGTAATCGGCGTCCGCGCCCCCCAGCCGCAGCGCGCCCAGTCCGGTGGCGCCGGCGCGGTCGGCCAGCGCGGCGAGCGCGGCGTCCCCGGGCAACTGGAGCCGGAGGCGTTCGAGGGTGGCGGGCCCGAGGTCGCCGGCGGGCAGGCGACCGGCGGTGAACTCGGCCGCGACCGCGGCGGCGCCGGCCGGCGTGCGCGAGAGGTGCTCCAACGCGCGTCCGCGCGCGCCGACCCCTAGGTTGGGCAGGAGCCGCGCGAGGGTCGCCGGGCCAGTGGGATCACGCGTGGCGGCGAGGGCGGCGATGACTTCGTCGAGGATCGGCCCCGCGGGCGTACGGGGGAGGAGGCCGGCGAGCTGGTCCGCGCGCCCCTCGCCCATTTCGCGCAGCGCCCGCAGCGCGGCAAGGGAGCCGGGCGTGGCGCCGCCCTCCCGTTCGACGAGGCGCTGCAGGGGCTCGGCCAACGCCCGCAGGCGAAACGCGCCCGCGACCTCGGCCCCGAGCAGCACGTCATCCGGGGCGGGGGCGGTGAGTAACGGACCAGCCGCGCCGGCGAGGTCCGCGGCCAGCGGCGCCGGGTCGATGCCGGTGCGCACGGCGAGGAGGGCGCGCAGCACGGGGCGCCGCGTGGGGTCGCCCGCCAACGCCGCCGCGAGCACGGTACGCACCGCGGGTTCCCCAAAATGCGCGGCGAGCACGCGGACCTCCTCGGTCGCGAGCGGCCGGGCCAATTCCCCGGCGAGGGCGGCGAGGCCCGCCGCCGCTTCCCGGCCCCCGAGCGCAAGGGTCGCGAGCACGCGGTTTTCGACCGCTAGGGCCCGGCCGGCGGGGGTGGCGAGCAGGGCGCGGGTGGCGTCCGGGTGGCGTTCCATCGCCCAGCGCGCGAGGTAGCGCTCGAACTCGCGTTCGTAACGCTCCCATTCACCCGCCGTAGCCCCGAGGGGCGCGGCGCCGAGTCGGGCCGCGACTGCCATCAGGCGCGGGCCCGCGCCCGGCACGCGGCGGAGACCATCGCCCACTGCGGCGCGCACCGCCGGATGCGGGTCCCCGGCGAGGGGGCCAGCGATCCGCAGAAACACTTCTTCGCCCGCCGCGGCCGCGAGCCGGGCAGCCTCCCGGCGCGGCGCCGGATCGGCGTCCGCCGCGAGCGCGGCCAGCAATTCCGCGGACGGCGCCTGCACGCCCTCGAGCGCCCAGAGCGCGGCCAAGCGCCGGTCCACCGCGACCGCACGGTCGGCCGCGAGGCGGGAGAGGTCCGGCGCGAGCGCGGTCGCACGCCGGTCGGTGAGCTCGAGCCAGGCGAGGCGCGAGACGAGCGCGTTGGGCTGCCCGAGTTGCGCGAGGAGGTCCGGGGCGGACAGCCGCGTGAGGTCGGGGGGCGCGACGCGGGGTTGGTCGCGGTGCCGGATCCGCCAGATCCGCCCGCGCGCCTTGTCGCGGTCCGGGTGCGTGCGCGGCACCTCGTTGTGCGAAATGATCCGGTTGTACCAGTCGACGACGTAGAGCGCGCCGTCGGGCCCGAACGCGATCGCGATCGGCCGGAACCAACGATCGTCCGTCGTGAGAAAATCCGGGCCTTTCGCGTAGCGGAGGCGCGGGCCGTCGGGCGTGGCGGTGACGAGTTGGATCGCGCCGGTGATCGGGTTGGCGAGGTAGAAGACCTTCGTGCCGGGGGCGGTGGCGCCGGCGGGGGCGCGGAACGGGGTGTCGCGGTCCTCCGCGAGGGCGAGGCCGCTCAGGCCGGTGCCGCCCATCTGAGCCGGTGCGAGCGGCGGCGGCATCAGCGGCTGGTAGGGACGGAGGAGATCTTTGGAGCCGGTGCGGACCCAAATGCCGGGCGCGTAGGGGATGACCGGGTAACCCTGATCATTGGCCTCCTGCAGGTACGTCTCGCCCTCCCGGCTGGTGAGGAGGCCCCAGATGTTGTTGGGCCCGGCGGTGAGCGTCTCGAAGGCGGAGCCGTTGGGCTGGAAACGGGCGAGCTTACACTGGTTGAACGGCACCGCGGTGGCGCCATCCGCGAAAGGCTGCCCGTCGGGGCGGCGAACTTGGGAGTAGTTGAAGAGCCCTTGGGCGACGAAAATCCAGCCGCCGGGCTGGCGGAGGAATTGGTGCGGGAACAGGTGCGAGTCCTGCGTGCCGAAGCCAGTGAGGACGACCTCGTGCCGGTCGGCGCGGCCGTCACCGTCGGTGTCGCGGTACTGGCGGATCTCGGGCCCGTATTGGACGAGCGCGCCGTCGCCCCAAGGTTGGACGCCGAGGGGCATCACGAGGCCGTCGGCGAAGATGCGGGGTGGGCCCGGCCGGGCGGCGTGGGGCTCATCGATGACCACCACGCGGTCGCGGCCGCCGCGGGCGAAGAGGGCGTCAGACTCCGCCTTGTTCTCGTTGGCGTCGACCGGGTACTCGAGCGCGGTCATCGACCACAGGCGCATCCGCGCGTCCCAGCTGAGGCCGATGAACTTGCCGAGGCCGGGTGACTCGGCTGCGACGAGCTCGACCTCGAAGCCGGCGGGCACGCGGAACGCGGCGCGCTGCTCCTCCGGCGTGCGCGGCGCGGAGCCGAGGGCGTTGTAGCTGAGGTCGCGGCCGGCCTTGGGAGCGGCGGCTGGGGGCCGGGTCTCGGCGGCGTGGACCGCGCCGAGGAGCAGCAGGCCCGCGAGGGCGCGGGTGAGGGGGAGCGGGGGCATCGGGGAGAGCGCGCGGGCGCGGACCGAGGTCAAGCG
>CAIOTK010000417.1 GCA_903861185.1 uncultured Opitutia bacterium
CACCGGTGCCGCCCGCCAGCAGGTTCGCGTGCAGGTTGTAGAGCCACTCCGTGAAGTTGTCGTCCGCGAGATCGTTCCCGAGTGGACGCCCGGTAAATGGATTCGCGTAGGCGTGAAACGAACGGCCCTGTGCGTCATGGCCCCAGAAGGAGACCGATTGATTCTCCGCCCTGGGCAGGTTGACGGTGTGAAACGTGGCCCCGGGATGCGACGCCCGCACCTGGTCGAGGACCGGTTGCAGGGCTGTCCACTCTCGGCCCGGCGGAACCCGCGTGAGGGACGCGTGCAGGGCATCCTCCAGCTCGGCGCGAAACATGATGAGGCTGCCGGTGAGCGACACGACGACCAGCAGCATGCCCAGCCCCAGCCCGACCCCCAGGTGCAGCCACAACACCCAGCGTCGGACCGGGCGCGCCGCGAAGGGCGGCACGGCGGGAAGCGGGCGAATCACGGCGGGGTGGGCGGGGACAGGATTCATGGCATTTCCGTGAGCAGGTCTTGCGCGGCGATCCGCAGATCTTCCTCGGTGACGTCGGCGACCGGACGGGGAACCCGCAACCGCCGCCACCGGACGGGGGTGCAGGAAATTCCGATCACCGTTTCGAGATCCGGACACCCCGGTTCGGAACAGCGGACTTCGTTGATCGTGAGCGTCGCGTCGCCATCCAAGCGCAGCAGCTCGCGGGTCCAGCGCTTGAGGTTGGAGAGGTTCGCCCGGCGAGAGGGAGTGGGATGGAGGGAAATGAGATTCATGGGGACTGGAGCCGCTACGGCATCGGCTGGCCGACGGCGGCCTGCAGCCGCTTTAAATCGGGATTGCCCGGCTGGCTTGCTCCCTGGTTGCGGATCGCGAGCGTGCGCGGGTCGCGCCAGCGCCAGAACTCGGTATGACCGTCGGCGCAAGAAAGCGTGGCACCCCGACCCAGGTACGACGCCGGCCAGTTGTTCACCCAGGCGTTGCCTTCCGCATTCAGGCCGAAGTGGCCATCGTCAATGCTCCGCTCGTGCTCCGGCAAAAACACCAACGCCAGCGACGGCGGAGGAAACTGGATGTCACCGGCACGGGCATTCACGCGGAAGCGGGCGCTGGAATGATTGCGCCCGTTCATCATGCAGTTCATTGCGTAGCTGCGGTTCCGCGGGAACTTGCGCCCTCCCACATTGGCCCGCGCGGGATCGGCCGGGCTGCGGTAAATGCCGACCGACTGGTTGTAGGGGAAGAGCAGGCCAATCCGCAGCAGGTGGTCGTTGGTCGCATCCTGCGGGCGCAGGGCGAGATCACCAAAGATCCACGAGGCAGTGCGGTCGGCGGTCTCCGGGTTGGTGTATTCGCGGTTGCCGATCAGCCGGTCCCCGTGGTCATCCGCGTACATCGTCCAGCAGAAGGTGAGTTGGCGGAGGTTGTTGAGGCAGGCGCTGCGCTGCGCCTGGAGCTTGGCCCTGCCCAGCGCGGGCAGCAGCAGGGACGCCAGGATGGCAATGATGGCGATGACCACCAGCAGCTCAATGAGGGTGAAGGCAGCCCCAGACGGCGATCCGGTGGTGGGATGGAGTCCAGCGCGGTTCATGGCTGGAACAGGCGGTAGAAGGCGGCGGCGACGGCGGTGTCCTCCGCGTAGTCGCCCTGCCCGTTGGTGCCGGGCACATCATTCCACGCGTTGCCGGAGAGGGCGGATCGCCGCTGGAGCCGCACTCCGGCCGCCGCCGTCCACTTAAGGGAGATTCTAGCGCCCTCGCCCTCGAGAACGACTTGGCTGAACGCCAGCGGACTTGCCGCCAGCAGCGCACGCCAGGCGCGCGGAGCCTCCGGGTGTGTGCGGTCGTTGAGGAGTCGTTTGCGTCCGTCGGCCCCGCCAAGGATGGCGAACCACTCCAGACTGGAACCCTGGTTGCCGTCGTAGTGGACGAGCCGGAAGGGGTACAGCCCCGCGGCGGGGGCGACGAACGTGAACACGGTGTCCGCCGCACCGCGGCCGCCCTCAAAGACGCCCAACAGCGGCGCGGCGGGATCCGGGCCCTCATGGAGCGTGACGCGGAAGCCGTCATCACTGTTGACCCCGAGACGAACATATCCGGCCGGTAGTTCCAGCCAGGCGAACGTCTCAGTGGTGAAGAAGTCGGCGTGTCCCGTGGTTCCCGGAATGCCGGGGAACGCCTCGTCCGGGCGGAAGCCTCCCTCCCCCACGATGCCGCTGGTCGGTCCGTCCTGATTGAAGTTGATGGTGCCGGAGAGTTCATAGGCCCCACCCGCCGCGGGTCCGGTCAACGCTTCGTTCGC
>CAIOTK010000418.1 GCA_903861185.1 uncultured Opitutia bacterium
ACGCGGACGACCGCCTGATCCGCCGGCGCCTTGGCTGGCGGCCGCGGGTCGACCTGCGCACGGCCCTGGGGCGCACGCTCGCCTATTACCGCAAAGAACTGCGGCACTACGTCTGACGCCAGCCGCGGCCGCCTGACAGGTCGGCCAGCAACCGGGACTTGCGCCGCGGGGTCCTTTGGCGGCTAATCACGGGATGGCAGCCCCGGCCCTGAGTTTCGTCATCCCCCTCTACCGCAGTGCGGAGACCATCGGGGCGGTCGTGCGGGAGATCGAGGCGATGGAAGTGCCGGGCGGGCACGAAATCGTGCTGGTGCACGACGGCAGTGGCGAGGAGACCAGTCGCGTGGCCCGGGAGCTGGTGCGGACGGCGCGAGTGCCCGTGACGTTGGTCGAGCACGCGCGCAACTTCGGCGAGCATAACGCGGTGCTGACCGGCTGGCGCCACGCGCGCGGCGCGCACCTCGTCAACCTCGACGATGATGGCCAGAATCCTCCGGCGGAGGCCCTGCGGATGTGGCGGCACGCCTGCGCCACCGGCCTCGATGTGGTGTTCGGCCATTATGAGGATAAACGCCACGCCGCGTGGCGGAACCTCGGCAGCTGGTTCACCAACCGGATGACGGACTGGGCGCTGGATAAGCCGGCGGGCTTCTACCTCTCGAGTTTTCGCTGCGTGAGCGCCTTCGCCGCGCGCCAGGTGGTGGGTTACGCGGGGCCCTACCCGTATCTCGATGGGTTGCTGCTACAGGTGACGCAGCGGATCGGCTCCATCCAGGTGCGGCACGAGGACCGGAAAGCCGGGCTAAGCACCTACACCCTCGGCCGGTTGGTGCGGTTGTGGCTGAGTGCGTGGGTGAACTTTTCCCTGCTCCCGCTGCGGCTGGCCACCGCGCTTGGCCTGTGCGTGGCCGTGCTCGGGCTGATCGCGCTCGGCACCATCGCGTGGCTCTGGATCCGGGGCATCGGCCCGGAGTACGGCTGGGGCTGGGCGATGGCGGGGATCCTCATCTTCTCCGGCACGCAGCTCGTGATGCTCGGCCTGATCGGTGAGTACGTGGGCCGGATGTTTATCACTGTGAACCAGCGCCCCCAGGCGGTCGTGCGCGAGGTGCTCGCGTCGCCCTCGGCCGCTCAGACGCCCTGACCGCAGAGTTCGTCCCAGCGCGTGAACTCGCGCCGCATCGCCCGCGCGACGCGCAGCGGGGCCTCCGGGGGCGGCGTGCGCCGCAGGCCGGCGAGGAAGGCGGCGGTCCGGAGGGTCACGAGGTACTCCTGCTGGTCCGGCCGGAGCCAGGCTTCGGCCAAGTGGGCGCGGCACCAAGGCACGAGGCTGTCAGCGAGCAACTGCTCTCGCCACCGCAGGGCGAGGCGGCGCGAGTTGTGCTCGTCGCGTGCCTTCCTGCCCGGAGAACTGCTCACGTGGTGCCGGATCACGCTGCGCAGCGCGACGGCATTGACGCGGCCGGCGGCCCGCGCCCGGTAGCCGAGGTCGATGTCCTCGCCGCCGTTGACGTAACCCTCGTCGAAACCGCCCAGCTCCTCCCAGAGCGCACGGGAGAGCACGACGCAGGCCCCGGTGACCGCGGGCACGATGCGCACCCCGTCCCCAGAAGAAGCCTCCCGCGGGATTTCCCGCGTGTGGACGGGCTTGCCGGTGACGGTTAGCTCGAGCCCGGCGTGATCCACGGCGCCGGTGGCGACGTCGAGCTGGACATTCCCGACCAGACCGGCCCTTGCGCCCAGCCGGCGGTGGGCGGAGAGGAGGGGCTCGAGCCAGCCGGGGAGCAGTACGAGGTCGTTGTTCAGGAGGAGCAGGAGCTCGCCCCGGGCCAAGGCGGCGGCGCGGTTGTTGCTCACCGCGAACCCACGGTTGCGCTCGTTGACCAGAATCCGCAGCGGCAGCCAGCCGCTGGGGGGATGGGCTGCGATCGCCTCAAGCCACGCGCGGGTACCGTCGGTGCTGCCGTCATCCACCAGCAGCAGCTCCGCCGTCGTGTCCGGCGGCAGAGTGGCGTGCAGGCTGGCCAACATCGCCTGAGTCAGGGCGAGGCAGTTGTGCAGCGGCACGACCACGCTCAGCCTGGGCGCGGGGCCGGCCGGGGGCGGGGCGGAACTGCAAGGGAGGAGGCGCATCAGCCGTGCGGGGGCGGGCGAGGTATCCCGGCCCCGGTGGCGGCGCTCAATCCCTTATTCCTGACAAGACGGGCATTCAGGCCCCGAGCACCACCTGACGCAGGTAGGCCCCGTAGGAGGATTTGCCGAGGCGGGTCACGTTGGCTTCCAGCGTCGCGCGGTCGATCCATCCCTGACGCCACGCGATTTCCTCGAGGCAGGCGATCTTCAGGCCTTGGCGGTTCTCGATCACGGAGACGAACTGGCCGGCCTCGAGCAGCGAGTCGTGAGTGCCGGTGTCGAGCCAGGCGGTACCGCGACCGAGGAGCTCGACGTGCAGACGCCCCGCCTCGAGGTAAAGGCGGTTCAGGTCCGTGATCTCGAGCTCACCGCGGGCCGAGGGACGGAGGCTGCGCGCGCGCGCCACGACCTCGGCGTCGTAAAAGTAGATTCCGGGGATGGCGTAGTTTGACTTGGGCTGCGCCGGCTTCTCCTCGAGCGAGACGACGCGTCCGTCCGGGGCGAACTCCACCACGCCGTAGCTGCGGGGGTCGGCTACGTGGTAGCCGAAGATCGTGGCGCCTTCGGTGCGCGTGGTGGCGCGCTCGAGGGACTTCACGAGGTCGTGGCCGTAAAACAGATTGTCGCCGAGCACGAGGGCGGCGGGCTCGTCGCGGAGGAATCCGATGTCGCCCGCGATGTGGAAGGCCTGCGCGAGACCCTCGGGCCGGGCCTGTTCCGCGTAGGCGAACCGCACCCCGAAGGCGGAGCCGTCGCCGAGCAGCCGGCGGAAGAGGGGCAGGTCAGTGGGCGTCGAGATGATCAGGATCTCCCGGATGCCGGACAGCATCAGCACCGACAGCGGGTAGTACACCATCGGCTTGTCGTACACCGGCATCAGCTGCTTGGAGACCGCCACCGTGAGCGGGTAGAGGCGGGTGCCGGAGCCGCCGGCGAGCACGATGCCCTTGCGGGAGGTGAAGGGGGGGCGGGAAGAGGAGGACGGGACCGGGCTCATCGGGGAAGGCGGGGACGGGGGATCAGGACTTCGCGCCGAGGCGCTCGCGGGCGTAGCGGTTGGCGGTGATGTCGGCGGCCCAGCCGCGGTGGGTCAGGTACCAGTCGACCGTCTTCTCAATCCCGGTGGCGAAGGACTCGCGGGGCGCCCAACCGAGCTCGCTTTGGAGCTTGGCGCAGTTGATCGCGTAGCGGCGGTCGTGACCGGGGCGATCGGCGACGTAGGTGATCTGCTCCGCGTAGGAGCGGCCGTCGGCGCGCGGCGACTTGCGGTCGAGCAGGGCGCAGATCGTGCGCACGATCTCGAGGTTCGGCTTCTCGTTCAGGCCGCCGATGTTGTAGGTCTCGCCGGTGCGGCCGCGCTGCAGCACGAGCCAGATGGCGGCGGCGTGGTCCTCCACGTAGAGCCAGTCGCGGATCTGCTGGCCGTCGCCGTACACCGGCAGCGGCTTCCCCTCGAGGGCGTTGAGGATCATTAGCGGGATCAGCTTCTCCGGGAAGTGGTACGGCCCGTAGTTGTTCGAGCAGTTGGTGGTCAGCGTCGGCAGCTTAAACGTGTGCTGGTAGCTGCGGACGAGGTGGTCGCTGGCGGCCTTGGAGGCGGCGTAGGGGGAGTTCGGGGCAAACGGGGTCTCCTCGGTGAACGCCGGGTCCGTTGGCGTGAGCGTGCCGTAGACCTCGTCGGTCGAGACGTGCAGGAAGCGGAAGGCGGCGCGGCGTGGCTCGGGCAGGCGGGCCCAGTGCTGGCGGGCGGCGTTGAGCAGGCGCAAGGTGCCGACCACGTTGGTCTGCACAAAGGGCTCGGGCGAATCGATCGAGCGGTCAACGTGGGACTCGGCGGCGAAGTTCACTACCGCGTCGATGTCGTGCTCGGCCAGCAGGCGCGCCACGAGGGCGGCGTCACCGATGTCGCCGTGCGCAAATCGGTACCGCGGGTCACCCGCGAGGTCGGAGAGGTTCGCGGGGTTACCCGCGTAGGTCAGCGCGTCGAGGTTGACTAGGCGCCGCAGCGGCGAGCCGGCCTCAAGGAGACGCTGCCGGATGAAATTGCTGCCGATGAAGCCGCAGCCGCCGGTGACGAGGAGGTTCATATGCGAAAGGGTTTGGGCGCGGGCTCAGCCCTCGAGGACGTGGCGCAGGCTCTCGCGCCAGTCGGGCAGGCGCAGCCCGAAGACGCGCTCGAGCTTGGTGGTTTCGAGGACCGAGTACGCCGGACGCCGCGCGGGCGTAGGGTACTCGGCGGTGGTGATGGCGCGGACCTCGCGGCACCGGCGGCGCTCGGCCGGCACCGCGTCGATGATCGCGCGGGCAAACTCGTGCCAACTCGTCTGTCCGGAGGCGCAGAGGTGGTAGGTGCCGGAGACGGCACGCGCATCCTCCCGGGTGTGGAGGCAGCGCAGGGCTTGGGCGGTCGCTTCAGCGATCATTCGCGACCAGGTGGGGCAGCCGCGCTGGTCGGCGACGACGCGGACCTCGTCCCGCTCGCGGGCTAGGCGCTGCATCGTGAGCAGAAAATTGGCCCCGCGGTTTCCGTAGACCCAGCAGAGGCGGAAGATGAGGTGGCTGCCGCCGGCGGCGCGGACGGCCTCCTCGCCGGCGAGCTTGGTGCGTCCGTAGGCGCCGAGCGGGCCGGTCGGATCGTCCTCGGTGTAGGGTGTGCCCTTGGTGCCGGCGAAGACGTAGTCGGTGGAGTAATGGACCAGCAGGGCGCCGCGGCGGGCGGCTTCCGCAGCCATTACCCCAGGTGCGTCGGCGTTGATCTGGGTGGCGAGCGCGGTCTCGGTCTCCGCCTTGTCTACTGCGGTGTAAGCGGCGGCGTTGACGATTACTTCGGGCGCGGCGGCGGCGATCGCCCGGCGGATCGCCGCCGGGTCCGCGAGGTCGACCTCGGTCCGGCCCACGCAGGTCAGGTCGGCCATCGGCGCGAGGGTGCGGCGAAGCTCCCAAGCGACCTGGCCTTGCTCACCGAACAGGAGGATGCGTTTCCGGGGCATCGCGTTCAGAACAGTTTTTCGGTCGGCAGATCCCGCAGCAGCGGGGCACCCGCGTCGCGGGCCGACAGTTGGGGAACGGTGATGGGCCAAGGGATGCCGACATCGGGGTCATCCCAACGGAAGCCGATCTCGTCTTTCGGCGCGTAGAGCGCGGTGCACTTGTAGTGGAAGAGGGCGTTTTCGCCGGTGACAACGAAGCCGTGGGCGAAGCCGGGGGGCACCCAGAACTGCCGTTTGTTCTCAGCGGAGAGCGTCACACCCATCCAGCGGCCAAAGGTGGGCGACCCGCGCCGCAGATCGACCGCGACGTCCCAGACCTCGCCTTGCCAGACAGACACCAGCTTGCCCTGCGGCGAAGGGTTCTGGGCATGCATTCCGCGCAGCGTGCCGCGGCCGGAGAACGAGAAGTTGTCCTGCACGAACTCCGCCGTGATCCCGGCCTGGCGGTAGCGTTCCAGATTGTAGGATTCGACGAAAAATCCCCGGGCGTCCCCGAATACGCGAGGCTCCAGAATGAGCGGACCCTCGATCTCGCCGCGGATGACGTTCACGGGCTCACCTCTGGCCCGGTCGCCGGGCGGCTGGGGGTCAGATTCGAGTAAGGAGTGGATAACATCGGCAACGGCGGGATTCCGGGTTGAAAAGAGGTTGCAATAAAGGCGGCAGGCGGTCCCGGCCGACAAGGCTTTTTCCGGGAGAAACCCGACCCCGCTCCTAGCGGGCGCTACGTAGCCCGCCCGCCGGTCACTTCCGCCGGTAGTCGCCGCGGCTGAAGTACTTCTCGAGCCACACGTAGGCGCAGATAAAGAAATAGCGGCTGCCCATCTCTTTGATCTTCAACTTCGCGACACCGTACTTCCGGTTGCGCCAGGAGATCGGCGTGATCGCGTAGGTGTAGCCCCGGACGATCGCCTTGAGGGGGATCTCCACGGTGAGGTTGAAATGGGGCGCCAGGAACGGCCGGCAGCCATCGATGACAGTGCGCCGGTAGGCCTTGAAGGCGTTGGTGGTGTCGTTCAGCGGCAGGCGAAACGCGATCCGAACCAGCAGGTTGGCAATGCGATTCACGAGCAGCTTCACCCGCGGGTAATCGATGACGCGTCCGCCGTTGACGAACCGGCTGCCGAACGCGCAGTCGTTTCCTGCGGCCAGCAGCTGCCAGTACCGCACGGCGTCAGCGGGGTCGTCCGAAGCGTCCGCCATCATAATCACCACGGCGTCGCCCCGGCTGTGGTCGAGGCCCCAGACGACTGCCCGACCGAAACCGTGGGCGCCGCTGGCGTTGCGCGTGGGCGCGAGCGTGGGGATCTCGCGCCGAAGTTCCTCCAACACCGCCCACGTCCGGTCCTGACTCCCATCATCCACGACCACGATCTCGTGGGGGACGGCCGCCCGGCCGAAAGTGTCCGCGATCGCGCGGAGGGTGGCGGGCAGGGATTCCTCCTCGTCGCGGGCGGGAATGACGACGGAAAGGAGGGAAAGGGGGGCAGGGGGCGACATCGGGCGGTCTCAGAGCGGCGCAGAGAGCTGAAGCCAGTCCGGATGGGTGTCGGCGTGGGCGGCGATTTCGGCGCAGATATCCGCTCGGGAGGTGGCCGGGGCCCAGTCCCAGAGCCGGCGGGCCTTAGTGGCGTCGAGCACCAGCCACGGGAGGTCGAAAGGCCGCGGCGTGGGGTCGGCGGCCACCGCATGCTCGCCGAGGTGGGCGCGGCACCAGTCGCTTAGCTGCCGCAGGGAGCACGCGGAGGCGGCGCCGCCGGAGAAGTTCGCGATGCGGTCGGCTGCCGGGAGGGTGGGGGCGGTGAATTGCCGTTCCAGCGCGGGGACGAGGTCGCGGGGGTGCAGGCAGTCGCGCGTCTGGTGGCCCTGGCCGTCGAAACCGAGAAAGCGCAGCGGGCGGCGCTGCCGCCAAGAGTGGATCCAGTAGGAGAAAATCCCCTGATCCGCCCGGCCGAACTGGCCGGCGCCCGCGAGCACGCCGCAGCGGTTGATGAAGACGGGCAACCCGAAGGCCTCACCGTATTCTAAGGCGAGCGCCTCGCTGGCGAACTTGGTGGCGCCGTACAGCGAGAGCGGCGCCGTCGTGGGGAAGTCCTCGGTGATCCCCGCAGGCCCGAGGCCGGGTCCGCGGGCGTCGGGCGCCAAAGTGAAGGCGTGGTCGCGGACGACCAGCGGCAGCTGGGTCAAGGGCGTGATGCCGTACACCCGGCTGGTGCTCAACAGAATGAATCCCGCGCGGTGGGCTTTGCAGTACTCGAGCAGGTTTACGGTGCCGCCGAGGTTGTGCTCCACCAACTGCCGGGAACTGGTGCGCCCGTCTACCCCGGCCAGCACGCTGGGGTTCGCGGCCGCATCGATGACCCAGTCGGCGGCCGGCAACGTTTCTAGGTCACTAGCCGCGCGCAGATCGCCGTGGAACAACTTCACTCCGAGGCGACGCAGGTCCTCCCGGTTGGCCTCGCTGCCGGGACGGATAAAGTTGTCGAACCCGGCGATACTATGCCCCGCTCCGCGCTCCGCGAAGGCGCGCGCGAGCGTGCTGCCCACGAAGCCGCAGATGCCGGAGATGAGGATACGCACGCCGGGAGTGAGGCGGAAAATCGGGCGCCGGTGAAGGCCGATCTGGCCGGGCCCTTGACGGCCCCCCGGCGCTGCCGTTGGCTCGCCTGCGATGAGCTCTCTCCGCGGCGACTACAAGGCGGTCTGGAATTCCCTCTCGGGCTCCAAGACCGACGCGTACCTCGTGGTCTCCGGGTACACCGACGAGGACAAGTTCCACGCGGATGCGGAGGACACGCTGGACATCCTGCGCGCCACGGTCGGCATCCGCCCGGAGGATACCTTTCTGGAGATCGGCTGTGGCGTCGGCCGCGTGGGTCGGGTGCTGTCCCCCTTCGTGCGCGAGTGGATCGGCTGCGACGTCTCCGCGAACATGCTGCACATCGCGTCCCGCCGGCTCCTCGGGCTCCCGAATATCCGGCTGCAGGAGGTCTCCGGCTACGACTTGCGCCCGATCCCCGACGCCTCGGTCGACGTGGTCTACACCACGGTAGTGTTCATGCACCTAGAGGAATGGGACCGCTATAACTACATCCTCGAGGCGAAACGCATCCTGCGCCCGGGCGGCCGCTTTTACTGCGACAACGTCGATCTCGCTTCCCCCGCGGGCTGGGCAGTCTTCGAGGAGAGCCGGCTGCGGTTCCCGCCGGGCCAGCGGCCGGCGCAGATTTCCAAGTGTTCGACCCAGCCGGAGATCGAGACCTTCCTACGGCGGGCGGGTTTCGCGGACGTCAAGGTCGCCGGCCGGCTCGATTTTTGGGCCTACGGTTGGGGCCGCAAGGAGGGTTAAGATCCTCGGGTTCCCCGGTGCCGCTCAGGGCTGGCCGCCGGGCGGCGGAGCCGGGGGCGGGTTGGCCTGCGCCTGCCGCCGCTGCGCTTCCTCGTAGGCGCGGCGCTGCGCCATCCCGATCTCCAATAGATCGCTGACCAGCATCCGCGCCTCGGCCTCTTGGCGCTGCGGCGGCGCAGGCGGCACGGGCTGCAGGGTGGTCGGGGTGTCCCCGATGGCCTCGGGCCGGCCCAGGCCGGGGAAGGGTTGGGCGAAGACGACGCCCGGCGGCGGCGCGTCAGGGGCGGTGACTGGAGCGGGCGCCGCGACCGGTGTCCCAGTAGGCTTGGACCCTTTGCGCAGGGGCAGCACCTTGTCCGCGCCATTCACCTTGAGAATGGCCTGCTCGCGCCGGCTGTCGTACCCGACGACCTGGATCCCCGCCTTCGTCTCGCCCACCCCGATCCAATGGGTGCGC
>CAIOTK010000419.1 GCA_903861185.1 uncultured Opitutia bacterium
ATGAGCGTCATGACCATGCCGAAACCAGAGAAGATCGCGCCCGCCACGAAGTACGGCGGGAAGATAGTCGTGTGCCAGCCCGGAATCAGGGAAACGGCGAAGTCGAACGACACGATCGTGTGCACCGAGAGCACGAGCGGGGTGGAGATGCCGGCCAGGATCAGGTAGGCCATCTCGTAGTTGCTCCAGTGGCGGTTGGAACCGCGCCAGCCCATCGCGAACAGGCCGTAAAGGGTGGCCCGCATCTTGTTGCCGGCGGCGTAGAAGCGGTCCCGGAGGACGGCCAAATCGGGGATCAGGCCCACGTACCAGAAGAGGACCGAAACGGTACCGTAGGTCGAAACGGCGAACACGTCCCATTCGAGCGGCGAGCGGAAGTTCTGCCAGATCGCGTTCGAATTGGGGATCGGGAACAGGTACCAAGCGAACCAGACGCGGCCGACGTGGAAGACCGGGAAGATCGCGGCGCAGACCACCGCGAAGATGGTCATCGCCTCGGCGGCCCGGTTGATCGACGTACGCCACTTCTGCCGCAGGAGGCAGAGGATGGCCGAGATGAGCGTCCCGGCGTGGCCGATGCCGATCCAGAACACGAAGTTCACGATGTCCCAAGCCCAGTTGACCGGATTGGCGTGGCCCCACACCCCGACGCCGGTGGCAACGAGGTAGGTGATGCCGGCCACCGTGAAGGAGGCGACGAAGCAGGCGAGGATGAAGCAGACCCACCACCAAGTGGGGGTCTTACCCTCGATGATGCCGCAGATCTTCTCGGTGATCCACGAGAAGCTGCGGTCGTTCTCCACCAGCACCGCCCGGGGCAGGGCCGCGGGTTTGACCTCCTGCAGGAGCGGGTGCGCGGCGGCTTTAGGATCGGCGTGCGCCATTAGCTTTTTCCTCCGTGGCTTGGGGTGGCAGGCGCCGCACCGTGACCGTGGCCGTGGGCCCCGTGGTCGCCGTGGGCCGCCGGCTCATTCTTGCGGGAATATTCCACGCGGCTGAACGGCAGCGGTTGGAAGTCGGGCATGCGCGGGTTCGGGTTGCGGAGCTTGCCGGAGTAGGTCGTGCGGGGGCGGACATTCAGGTAGCCCAGCACCGCGTAATCCTGCTCGCGGGCCTTCGCCCGGCTCACGGCGCTGTCCTTGTCCAGGATGTTCCCGAACACGATCGCGCCCACCGGGCAGGTCTGCTCGCAGGCGACCTTGATCGTGCCGTCGGGCACCACCACGTCGCCCGGCCGGCCCGCCTGGGCCATCTTCACCTTGTGCCGGATCTTCCCGTTCTGCACCCGCTGCACGCAGTAGGTGCACTTCTCCATCACGCCGCGCATGCGGACGGTGACCTCCGGGTTCTTGGCCATCTGGAGGACTTCCGGCATCCCGTAGTCCCCGGCGGGCCCGAGGTAGAGGCTCTCGAGCCGCCGCTGGTTCCAATCGAAGAAATTGAAGCGCCTGACCTTATACGGGCAATTGTTCGCGCAATAGCGGGTCCCGATGCACCGGTTGTAGGCCATCGTGTTGATGCCCTCCTCGTCGTG
>CAIOTK010000420.1 GCA_903861185.1 uncultured Opitutia bacterium
CGCGGCGCTGCGCGAGCGCCGGTTCCCCGCCGCCGTTGCGACCGTGCGCGCGGCGCTCGCCCGCCTCGACGCCGCGCGCACCGATTTTCCCCTCAGCCGCCGCCTCGATCCCGAGCTCCGCCGCCGCCTCGTCTTCCTCGACCGGCCCGCCGCCGACCTCGCCACGCTGCAGGACAGCCTGCTTGAACGGCTCGCTCCGTTGCCCGGCGCCCCGGATCGCCGTCTACTGGCCTCCGAGGTACCCCAACGCCTCTACGAACGCGTGATGAACCACAACCCTAGCCAGCGCCAAGGACCGTTCTTCCCGGTCGAGAGCCTGAGCTGGACCGAGGCGGTGGAATTCTGCCTGCGCGCGTCGCTGGTGCTCGGGCGCACGGTCCGCCTGCCCGACGAGGCCGAGTACCGCGCCGCGCTCCGGGAACAACGCGGTGCGCCCCGGCTCGCCGGCAAGGGGTTGGCGCTGACCCGGGCGGTCCCCGACGTGCGGGGCGGCCCGCCCGATTTCAGCGACCTGCTCGGCAACGTGGCGGAGTGGCTGACGGCGGGCGACGAGCCGCAGGCGCGCGCCGCCGGGGGCAGTTATCTCACACCCGAGGGCGCCGCCGAGATGCCGCTCATCCTCGTGGCGAAGTCGACCCGCTCCCCCGAGATCGGTTTCCGCTTCGTCGTCGAGTAGCTCCGGCGGTCACTTCTGGACGCCGCCGTTGTGGCAGTCCACGCAGGAGAGTTCCGGGTCGAGGTCGCCGCCGGGATGCTTGAAGTCGAGGCCGCGCGCGTGGAGCTCCTCTAGCTGCGGCCCACTGCCTTGGGCGAGCAGGGTGTGGCAGGAGTTGCAGTCGCTGGCGCGGACCTTGCGACCCTGCGCGTCCTGATGCTTGTCGTCGTGGCAGCGGAAGCAGCCGGGCCAGTCTTTGTGCCCGATGTTGTCCGGGTAGACCCGCCAGTCTGCCTGCCGCTCGGGGAACATCGTCCGCGCGTGAATCTCCTGGACCGTCGTGATGGCGCCGGGGAGCTCTGCCCGCTGGGTTTCCTCGGTGTACTTCGCGCGCAGAAAGTCCGCGATCCGCTGCGGGGCCTCCGCGTTCCGCGTGATCGCTGGCTGGGTCATCGCTTGGACGGCGACGCGTTTGAGGTTGGGCAGGTTCCGCGGGAGCGCCCCCGCGAGGAGCGCCGCCTCGACTGCGTCGTTGGCGGTCGGGAAAGCGTGGGCTGGACGGTTATGGCAGTCGATGCAGTCCATCACCCGGATTCCTTCCGCCGGGGGCTCGCCCGGGAAGTCACGGGTGCGGAACACGCGCGTGGTCCCATCGCGCCGGTTGACGACCCGCATCCAGGGAATGGTCTGCCGCTGGGGATCGGTGGCGTAGTACTCGACGCGTTCGTCCGCACTGACGTGCCAGTGGATGCCGCCGGGCGGGTGGCCGGGCACGTTGGTGTTTACGTGCATCAGGAAGCGAGCGGTATAGGGGGTGTTCCGGCGGTCGGAGAGGTAGTGGTTGAACACGCGCTCGACGTTGCCCGAAAACTTTTCCGGCCAGTGGCACTGCGCACAGGTGTCCTGCGCGGGGCGCAAGTTGCGGACCGGGGTCGCGATCGGACGGTCGTAGGTGTCGAGGGTGTAGGTCAGCAGCTGGTGGGCCCCGTTGAGCTTGGCTTTGATGAACCATTCGGCGCCCGCGCCGACGTGGCACTCGACACAGGCGACCCGCGCGTGCGCGCCCCGCTGATAGGCGACCCACTCGGGGTTCATCGCCTCGTGGCAGACCTGGCCGCAGAACGCGTTGGATTCTGCGTAATGGAAGGTCTGGTAACTGCCGAACGCGCTGAGGATGACGAATCCGAGGGCGCCCGCGGCGAGCGCGGCAAGGCCACGGCGCTGCGCCGGACTGTGGAAGTCCAACCGCCAGCGATCCGGCGCGGATGCGTGGCGGATCGCCCACCGCCGCTGCGCCCACGCCCCGAAGAGCGCCAGCGCCAAACCGCTGAGCAGGAACGCCGGCGCGACCAAGTAGGTAAAGATTCCGAGGTACGGGTTCTTCTCGCCCTGCGTGAAGTCCATCCAGACCAGCAGCGCGAACGAGAACAGCGCGCCGAGCGCGATGACCCCGCCGATCGCACTAATCCAGTTGTTAAAGTGCGAGCGGTGCCGCGGCGCCGCGCGCGGTGAGGGAGAGGGAGGCGCGGGGTCCGGCATAACGGGACGGAGTGGGCCGGCGACGGGGCTTCAGCGCCGCCTCACGATTTAAACTTCCGCACGTGCGCGACGAGTTCCTCAATCTCCTTGGGGGCGAGCTCGTCGCCGTAGCCCTTCATCCGTTCCTTGCCGGCTTGGTCCTTGATGCCCTCGGTGGTGGCGCGGATCGCCTCGGCGTCGGTGAACTTCGCCTGCTCCGCGGCGGACGTGTAGTCCTTTACCTGCAGCTTGCGGCCGGCCTTGGTCTGGCCCTTGCCGTCGGCCCCGTGGCACTTCGCGCAATGGTTCTCCCAGTTCTCGGCCGCGGGGGCAGCGAAGGCGAGGGCGGCACCGACGGCGGCCAGACCGCCGAGGAGGAGGGATTTGAGGTCGTTGGTCATCGTGAGTGGGAGTGGCGCCATCTTGGCGGAAACGCGCGCGACCTGCTGTGCACGGGTTGGCTTGTTGGCCGCAGGGCTTGCGTGCGGCGGTGGAGTTCCCAAGTCCCGCGCAGCGCTGCGCAAGGCGTGCGGAGCCGGCCGCGCCGGGGACTGCGACCCTTGGGGCCCGGATGACGCCTCGCCCCGCGCTCACACCCTCGCCGCTGCGCCTCTGGGCCGCGCTGGGTTCGCTGCGTTTGACCGTCGGGCTGCTCGCGGCCGCCGCGCTGTTGGTGGTCGCCGGGACGCTCGCGCAGGCGCGGCAGGGCCTTTGGTCGGTGCAGGCCGAGTACTTCCACGCGTGGGTGGTCTACGTCCGCGCGGGTGGCCTCGCCGTGCCGGTCTTCCCGGGCGGCCGCACGCTCGGACTCCTGCTGCTCGCCAACCTGGGGGCCGCGGCGGCGCGGGTGCGCGGTCGCGGTAGCGCCGGCCTAGGGGCCATCCACTTGGGGGTGTTGCTGCTCCTCGGGGGATCGCTGCTCGCCGGGCTGATCCGCACAGAATACCGGCTGCTTCTGACGCCCGGGGAACCCGCCGCGCGGCTCGAGGTACCGCGGGAGTTGGAACTTGCGGTCGCGGACGCCGCGGATCCACGTGCGCCAGCCGTGCTGGTCCGCCCGCTCGCGGACCTGCGTCCCGGCCTTGAGCTTTCCGCCCCGGACTTGCCCTTCGTCGCCACGGTGCTCGCCTTCGCCCCGCACGCGCGGCTCGTGCCC
>CAIOTK010000421.1 GCA_903861185.1 uncultured Opitutia bacterium
CGGCCTCCTGTCGGCGAATCCCTTCGGCCGGCACGATTTCGAGAAGCTCAAGGACCAGCCGAAAGCCGGCGACCACGTGATCCCCGCGGGGGGCGAGTTGCTCCTGCGCTACCGGCTCGTCTTCCATCGCGGGGACGAACGCTCGGCCGGCATTGCCGCCGAGTTTGCGGCCTACGCGGCCGGGGAGGCGGGGCGATGATGCGCCGCGTGCTCCTCGCCCAGCAGCCCGGATGTGCCGCGCGTGCTGCGGTGTAATTTTGGACCGCACGCCCCAAAGTTAGCAATGCCCGTGCCCCCTGTCTTCCCAGCCCGATGAAAAATCTACTCCGCCGTTATTTCCTCCGCCGCGCGACCACTGGCGCCGCCCTCGCCTTCCCCGCCCTGCGCCTCGGCGCCGCGGGTTCCAACGAGGATATCCGCCTCGCGGTGATCGGGCTCGGCGGCAAGGGCCGCGGCCACGCACGGACGCTGCTCAAGTTCCCCGGCGCCCGACTCACCGCCCTCTGCGACGTCGACCCACAGCGCCTCGCGGAACAGGTCGCGGCGGCCAAAGAAGCTGGCGTGAGCGTCGCGGGCGCGACCGACCCGCGGCGCATCCTCGAGCGGGCGGACGTCGACGCGGTGGTCATCGCGACGCCCAACCACTGGCACGCCGTGCTGACCGCGTGGGCCTGCCGCGCAGGCAAGGACGTCTACGTCGAGAAACCGGTCTCGCACAGCCTGGGCGAGGGTCCGCGGATGCTCGCCGCCGCCGCGCGGCACGGCCGCATCGTGCAATCGGGCACGCAGTACCGCTCGGACGAGGGCATCCGGGCGGCCACGGCCTGGATCCGCGAGGGTCACATCGGCCGGCCCCGTTCGGCGCACGTCGCTTGGTACGAGTACCGCCCCGGCATCGGCCGCGCGGCCCCCCACCGGCCCGCGGGCCTCGACTACGATCTCTATTGCGGTCCCGCGCCGGCGGATCCGCTCACCCGTCCGAAGCTGCATTACGATTGGCATTGGTTCTGGTCGACCGGCGACGGCGACCTCGGCAACAGCGGCGTGCACCCGATCGACGCCTGCCGCTATATGGCCGGGCTCACCGGCCTACCGCGGCGCGTACGCTGTCTGGGCGGACGGTTCGGGGTCGACGACGCCGCGGAGACGCCCAACACCCAGCTTACGCTGGTCGACTACCCGGGTCTGCCGATGCTGGTGGAGAACCGCAACCTGCCGGCCAAGGCGGGCCAGCGAGCGATGGACGCCTTCCGCGGTATCCGCGAGGGCTTCGCGCTGGATTGCGAGGGCGGCTCCTTTGTGGGCCTGAAGGGCGGGGGCGTGATTTACGACCGGGAGGGCAAACGCCTCCGCCAGTTCCCCGGCGAGGGCGGCGGGCGCCATCTGGAAAACTTCCTCGACGCGGTGCGCTCCCGGCGCGGCGGGGACCTGAACGCGCCGCTCGCGGAAGGCCACGCCTCCTCCGCCGTCTGCCATCTCGGCAACTTGTCGTGGCGGCTCGGCCGCGAGGACGCGCTGGCGGCCTGCCGTGAGGCCGTCCGTCCGCACGCCGGGGCGGCGGAGCTCGTGGACCAGTTGGCTGGGCACCTCAGGGCGAACCAGCTCGACCTAGGCCAAGCGCGGTTCCGTATCGGCCCCTGGCTGGAGGTGGCACCGGACACCGGGGCGCTCACGGCGGTCGAGGGTGCAAGCGCGGTCGAACTGGCAGCGGCGCGCCAGCTCGCCGAGGGCCGCTGGCGCTCCCCCTACGGTTTCGAGGCCTGATCCGGCCGGCGCGGCCGCGCGCTCACAGCAGCCCTAGCCACATCCACCACGGCACCTCGACGGCGAGGACCACCACGAACACCACCGCGGTCATTGGCACGCCGAGCCGGAGGGCCTCGCGCTGGGTGTAGCCACCATTGCCCTCGCCGATCCCGACCAGAACGTTCATGTGGTGAAACGGCAGGAGCCAATGGCAGGCCACGGCTGTGTAGGTGATCAATGCCGGCACCAGCGGATTGATGCCGGCCGGAGCCGTGAACGCGATCAACGCGGGCGTGGCGATGCTCATCGCGGCAACCACGCTGCCCAGCGCGAGGTGCAGCAGCATCGCGACTGCGGCGATCAGGGCCGCGAGCAGGAAGGGATTCCCGGGGACCGCGGCAGGCAGCAGCTGGGCCGCCAGCCACGCGTTGAGTCCGGTGCCCCCGACGTTCAGGCCCGTCGCGGCACTGATCTCCGGCGGGCCGCCCGTCCGGCCCAAGGCCACCGCCGCGGCCAGGAAGATCAGGGTCTCCATCGGCACTTGCCGCCAATGCAACGGCCCGAGCACGCCGCCCAGCCCGGGCAGCGCCAGACCCAGCGCAGCGAGCACCGTCACCCAGCCCGGGTGGATCCCGTGCCACGGCCCGGTCAGCCACCCGATCGTGGCGACGGCAAGCCAGCCGAGGGTGCGCGCCTCCGCTGGCGCGAGGGACCCGAGGGCCACCGCCTCCCGCCGCACCCGTTCCCGGTCGAGGCGAAAGTTTACGGGGCCAGGGAAAAGCCGGAGTTGCAGCACGCAGCAGAGCACACTCGCGACGACGCCGGGCACGCCCATCAGCCGCAGCCAGCCCAGCCACCCCGGCGCCTCGATGCCCGGCTGGCTGGTTGCCAGCACGTTGATCGCGCTGTCTCCGGTAAGAAGGATCATCGAGATCGGCGCAGAGCCCGCGAACACCGCTAGACCGACCGCGGCGCCGTGCTCCCGCGATAGGCCGGCAGCCCCAATCACCACCGCCATCACCCCCATCAGGAGAAACGCCCGCGGCCACGGTTGCGGGATCAGGAAACTCAACAGGAACGTCAGCACATAGCAGGAAACGATCAGACTGCGGTAACCGGTCACCCACCGACCCAGCCAAGCGTAGGCGATGCGACGCCCGAGGCCGGACGCAGTCACCGCCGCCGCCAATAGGTACCCGCCGACAACAAGGTAGAGCAGCGGGCTGGTGAACATCCCGAACACCAGGGGGGCCGGCGCGACCTGCAGGACCGTCAGAGCAACCAGCAGGCCGAGCGCAGTGTACCCGGCGGGCATCACCCGCGCCGCCCACCAGACGACCGCCACCACGGTGCAGGCGAGGCCGCGGCGGCCCTCGGGCGCGAGCCCCGCCAGCGGCGCGAAGAGGATCGCGGCCCCCGCGGCGAACCCCGCGACGCCCCAGAGCAACGGCGAGAGACTCCGGTCCGGAGCCGTTGGAGGTGGAAAAGGCGCACTCAACGCTGCGCCCTCCGGCCACCAAACAGCAGCAAACCCATCTCCGGGGGGGCGGCACCGGGGCCGGAAGCGATACGGAAGCTCACGTGGACCGAGCCAAGCTCAACGAGCAGCGCGCCCCAAGCCAAATGCGGCTCAGCGCCCAGCGGGGGAAAGTGGTGGACCAGATCGGGATCAAACCGACGACCTCATCGTTGCGAACGATGCGCTCTATCAACTGAGCTACTGGCCCGCGTGAAGGGAGAGGTTCTGAGAAAACCGCCTGCCAAGTAAACACCATTTTTCGTCCGCGCTCACCAGCCGAGCAAGTGCCGTGCGACCAGCAGGATGACCGGCACCAAAATCAGCACGAGTGTGACCCGGCGCAGCCAGCGCCGCGCCCGCTCGGCCAAAGCGCGCTCCTGCTCCGTGGGCTCCATCGCCGCGGAGCGCAACCCGCCCTCCCGACGCACTCAAGGTCGAAACGTACGCGGAGGTTTCGCTGGCGTTGCCCGGGCGTCCGTGGCACCGGAAAGGGATGCCCTCCCGCCCTGCCCCGCCCCAGCACTGGCTGGTGAAGTCCGAGCCCGAGACCTACTCTTGGGCCGATTTCCAGCGCGAACGCTCCACCGCCTGGACCGGGGTGCGCAACTACTCGGCACGGCTGAACCTGCTCGCGATGCGCGAGGGGGACCACGTCCTGTTCTACGAGAGCGTTTCCACCAAGGCCGTGATCGGCACCGCGCGGGTGGTGCGCACCGCCTTCCCGGATGCCACCGCGCCCGGGGAGAACTGGGTCGCGGTGCAACTCGAGGCCGGGGCAGCGCTGGCGAACCCGGTCACGCTCGCCCGGGTCAAGGCCGAGCCGGCCCTGAAGGGGATGGCCCTGCTCCGGCTCTCGCGACTCTCGGTCCAGCCGGTCACCGCCGCCGCATTCGCCCGCGTGGTGCGGCTGGGCGCCGGCTGAACCGGGCCTCGCCGCTCGACACCAGACGCCGTTTTTGCGTGCCTGCCCCCGTGGCCGCCCTTGACCAGTTGACTCTCCTCGCGCCCGGACTGCTCGGTGGTTCCGTGGCCCGCGCCGCCCGAGCTGCGGGGCTCGCCCGCCGCATCGTGCTGTGGGCCCGCCGGCCAGAGACCCGAGCCGCGCTGCGCGCGCAACCTTGGTGCGACGCCGCCCCAGACACCCTCGAAGAGGCAACCGGCGGCGCGAGCCTCGTGGTGATCGCCAGCCCTGTAGACCAGATCGCGACTCTCGCCGCGCGGATCCGGCCGGCCCTGCCCGCAGGCTCCCTCGTTACGGACGTCGGAAGCGTCAAGGCGGAGGTCTGCCGCGCCGCCGCGGCCGCGCTCGGGGATCGGGCGGTGTTTGTCGGCGCGCACCCGATGGCCGGGTCGGAAAAGACCGGCTGGGAACATTCGCGGGCCGACCTGTTTCAGGGCCGGGCCTGCTTCGTCACGCCACTGCCGGAAACCCCCGCGGCGGCCGTGGAGACGGTGACTTCTTTCTGGCGCGCGCTGGGCTGCCGGGTGACCGCGGTGCCTCCGCCCGAGCACGACCGAATCGTCGCCCACATCAGCCACCTGCCGCAGCTGGCGGCGTCGGCCCTCTGCGCCGCCCTCGCCGGCCGCGATCCCGGTTGGCGGGAATTTGCGGGCGGAGGCCTGCGGGACACCACCCGCATCGCCGGCAGTGATCCGGAGCTGTGGCGCACGATCCTCGCCCAAAACCAGCCCGAGGTGCTCGCGGCCCTCGATACCTACCTCAGCGAACTGCAGGGCCTCCGCGCCGCCTTGGCCGGCGGCGACCTCGCAGCCGTGACTGCGGTCCTCGAGCGGGGCCGAGCTTACCGGGCCGGCATCCCCCCTGCTGCCTGAATCGATGGATCCCGCCTCGCTACTCGCCCGGCACGTCGCCCGCTTTGAGGCCGCGCTCGACCACCTGCTTCCGCCCGCGGACACCCGTCCCGCGCGCCTCCACCAGGCGATGCGCTACAGCTTGGAGGCGGGCGGCAAGCGACTCCGCCCGGTGCTCTGCGTCGCCGCCGCGGAGCTCTGTGGCGCTTTGCCGGATGAGGCCCTGCCCGCCGCCGCGGCCCTGGAGTGCGTCCACACCTACTCGCTGATCCACGACGATCTGCCCTGTCTGGACAACGACGACCTCCGCCGCGGCCGCCCCACCCTGCACCGGGCCTTCGACGAGGCGACCGCGCTGCTGGCCGGGGACGCCCTGCTCACCCACGCCTTCGTGCTGCTGAGCACCGCCCACGCTGATCGCCCCACGCTGGCGCACGCTCTCATTCGGGAGCTAGCCGACGCCGCCGGCAGCCGCCGGCTCATCGGCGGCCAGATGGAGGACGTGCTCGCTGAGAAACGGACGGACGTGACCGCCACGGATCTTGAGTTCATCCACCGCAACAAGACGGCGGCGATGCTTGAGGCCTCCTTGGTAATGGGCGGGCTAATCGCCGGCGCCACGGCAAGTACTCTCGCGGCGCTCCGCCGGACCGGCGAACACCTCGGCCTCTGTTTTCAGATCGTAGACGACGTCCTCGACGCCACCGCGGACCAGGCCACGCTCGGCAAGACTCCGGGCAAGGACGCCCGCGCCGGCAAGGCGACCTATGTCAGCCTCCACGGGCTGGAAACGGCACGGAAACTCGCGGCCGAACAGACTGAGGCTGCGCTCCGCGCGCTCGCGGACGTGCCCGGAGACTCTGCCTTCCTGCGCGCCCTGGTCGCGAGTCTGACCCGGCGGGACCGTTAGGCCGCGCCGACGCCGGCCGTCGTGAGCTTGAACTCCACCGACTCGCGCAGGGCTTCCCAGCTCGCGTCGATGATGTTGTCGCTCACCCCGACCGTGCCCCAGATGCGCGCGCCGTCTCCGCTTTCGATGAGCACCCGCGTACGGGCTCCGGAGCCGCGGTTTCCCTCGAGGATCCGGACCTTGTAGTCGCGCAGCACGACATCGCGGAGCACGGGGTAAGTCCCCTCGAGTGCGAGGCGCAGCGCCCGGTCAAGGGCCCCGACGGGGCCCGCATCCTCGGCCACGGTATGGACCGTGCGGCCCTCGACCTTGAGCTTCACGGTGGCTTCGGCCACGAGCTCCCCGCGGTGCTGCTCGATGATCACGCGGTAGCCCTCGACCTCGAAGAAAGAACGTCGGGACCCCAGGTGCCGCTCGACCAAGAGGCGGAACGAGGCATCCGCCGCCTCGTACTCGTAACCCCGGAACTCGCGGTCCTTCAGTTCGTCGATCAGGCCCTTCATCTCCGGCCGCCGCTCGTCCAGTTCGATGCCCAACTCACGGGCCTTGAGGGTGAGGCTGGTCCGCCCCGCCATATCGGAAACCAGCACCCGCGTGCGATTGCCGACCAGCGCCGGATCGATGTGCTCGTAGCTGCGCGCCACCTTGCCAGCGGCGTTGGCGTGCAAGCCCCCTTTGTGCGCGAAGGCCGAATGACCCACATAGGGCGCCTTGGGATCGGGACGCAGGTTAGCGAGGTCGTCGAAGAACAGGGAGAGCTCCCGCAATTGCCCGAGTTGGGGCTGGCAATGCGCCGTGCGGCCCAGCTTCAGGAACAGGTTGGGCAAAATGGTCGTGAGGTTCGCGTTCCCCACCCGCTCCCCATACCCATTGATGGTCCCCTGCACGAGCGACGCTCCCGCAGTGACTCCCGCCAAGGAAAGCGCCACGCCCAGCCCGCTATCGTTGTGGCAATGCACCCCGACCCGCTCCGCGCCGAACTCCTGCACCACGCGCGCGACAATATCTCGGAACTCATCGACCATCGTGCCGCCATTCGTGTCACACAGGGTGAGGTTGCTCGCCCCACCCCGGACCGCCGCCGCGAGAGTCCGCAGCGCGTAGTCCGGATCCGCCTTATAGCCGTCGAAGAAATGCTCCGCGTCGTGAATCACCTCGCGCCCCGCCCCCACCAAATGTCGGGCCGAGTCCTCGATCATCGCGAGATTCTCCTCCAGAGTTGTTCGCAGGATCTCGGTGACGTGCAGGTCCCACGTCTTACCCACGATCGTCAGCACGGGCATCCCGCTATCCAACAGCGTCCGTAATTGCGCGTCCTCCTCCGGCCGGACGCCCGCCCGCCGGGTCGACCCGAAGGCAGCCAGCCGCGCGTGCCGCAGGCGCAGGTGGCGCGCCTCTTGGAAAAACGTGATATCGCGGGGGTTGGAGCCCGGGAAACCGCCCTCGATGTAATCGACGCCAAACTGGTCGAGCTTCTCCGCAATCAGCAGCTTGTCCGCGACCGAGAAGCTAATCCCCTCCCCCTGCGTGCCGTCGCGAAGGGTCGTGTCGTAGATCTTGAGGGTCGGGCTCATAGCGACTCGCCACCCTTGGACGGCGCCTCGGCGCTGGCAAGGGAGCATTTGGCCGCCTCCCGCTCGAGCAGCCAGCCGAGAAGTCCCTGCGCCAAACCGTGGCACAAGGGTTGCACGCGGCCGTCCGTGACGCGAAGCCGGCGCAGCGCCCACCTTACCCCAGCCGGGGCATCCCCCAGAAACCAATGAAACCACCAGCCCCGGAGCTTCGCGCTGCCCTCCGCCGCTGCCAGCGGCAGCAGCGCGTCGGCGATCAGGTTGTCGAACCTGCCCCCCGTCCAGCCGGCGACACCGAGTCCGGCCGCCAATTCGCCACGGATTCTTGGCAGCGCCAAACGCCGCCGCTCCACCGCTGTCTCGCCCTTCTCGTCGGCCGCGGGCCGGTGGTCCGCCCAGTCCCGGAACCAACCGGGCCAGTCCGGGGCGTTTCGTTGCCACGCCGCGTAACTCCGGAGCCGACGCGCCGGCTGGTTAGCCGGCCGCACGCCCTGCACTCGCCACGTGGCCGCTTCGGCACTCCACGCAATCCCGGGATCAACGCGGCCTTCCACCCATTCAACACGCGGAAAGGCCGCCGCGACCCGCAGCATCGGCGCTCGGTTCGCGCCGTACCCCAAGACCTCAAGTGCGGCGTGATGGCACGCGTCGTCCCAACCCAGCCGGCGTAAGCGTAGGCCGGCGAAACGGACCTTCTGGGCCCAGCGGCACGCCGCTCGCTCCATCAGCGCCTCCCGGAGTTCCCCGGGGGACAGCGGCACCAACGCCTCCACGCACCCGAGCCAAGCATCGCCGGCCAGCGCTTCCACGGCGTCGTCGGCCGCAAACTCTTCCAGCCCGCGGTGGAGCAGCGGCAAGAGCGTCGCGACCGGGATTTCCCTCCCACCCCAGCCTCGGGTGGTCAGACCGGCCGTCGGCGGGAAGAGCACGACGTGGAGCAGGACGCCCGCGTAGGCGGGATCTCGCGCGTGCCCGTGGGCGTCCCAGTCGCGCGGATCGAGATGCACCTCAATGTCTCCGGTCACTGGCGGATCTACCCCGAAGGCGATTCGCGCCCCAAGGAAATCGGGTCCGGCGAGGTGGTTCCAGCGGCCAGGATCGAGCACGCGGATTGGGCAACCCGCGGCGGTGGCGAGCGCGCCGCGTTCGAAGTCGCCGCGCCACCAGATCTTCTGCAGCAGCTTTTCCGGGAAGATGAATCCCCCGTAGAGTCCCTGGTATTCGGCGAGCGAGGCGACGGCGTGCACGGGCGGGAGGTTGGCGGCGGCGGGGGCGGTTGCACGCCACGCAAGGCCCGGAAACGCGGGGGGCGCGGCCGGAGAAAGCTCGACCCTCACGTCCGGATGCCCGAGCGTCGCTGGGTCTGACCGGAGAGGTGGCAGAGTGGTCTATTGCGGAAGTCTTGAAAACTTCTGTGGGCGAAAGCTCACCGGGGGTTCGAATCCCTCCCTCTCCGCCAGTTTTTACCTCTGAGGGCCAGACCTGACAGCCGATTTGCCAGTTGACGTGGCAAATCTGGCATGAATCACGCCGCTTCGTTCACTATCTCTGAATTCACGAATCCCTCCGGGGAGGTCGTTTTTCGCGTTTCCGGTTGGCTAGACGGAAAGCGCATCCGCAAGAATTTCCCCACTCGAGCCGAAGCCAAAGCTGAAACCGACGCCTTGGAGATCCAGCGACTACAAGGGGAGACCGGCCTGCGACCCACGTTTACGCGCCTGTTGGAAGACCAATTGCACGAAGCTGAGGCGACTTTCAAACGGTTGAGCGGAAAGTCGCATTCGCTGTCTTTCTATGTCGATTTCGCGCTGGCCAACTACCGGGAGCCCGCTGCTCGAAAGAACCTGAAAGAGGCTGTC
>CAIOTK010000422.1 GCA_903861185.1 uncultured Opitutia bacterium
CGCAGGGGCCGGCGCGCGAGGGCGAGGCGGCGCTGGCGCTGCTGGAGGCGGAGGCGTGGTTCCGGGCCGGGCTAGCTTCGGGGGATCGAGCAGATTACCGCGGGGCGGCGGCGGCGTATGCGGCGGTGGTGCGCGCGCGGACTGCGGAGATTCCGGTCGAACGCTGGGGTGGCCTGATGCTGCAGCGGATTTTGGCCGAGATCCGCGCGGGCTCGGGCGAGGCAGGGCGGGTGCTGGACGAATTGGCGGCCGATGCGGCATTCGATGCCGAGAACCGCTGGCGGGCGGAGTGGAGCTTGGCGCGCGCCTTATTGCCGGAGGGCGCCGCCGGCGTGCGCGAGGCCTATGGCCGCGTGAACCGACTGTTGAGCGTGCCGCCCCCGGCTGGACTGCCCGGGGAGTTGCGCGCGCGGATGGCGTGGCTGCAGGCACGGCTGGCCTTCGATTCCGGGGAACTCGAGCGGGCGGTCGAGTTGAGCGGCGCTTTGCTGGTGGCGCCGGAGCTGCCGGCGGCCCTGCGAACAGAACTCACGTCGACGGCGGCGCTGTTGCGGGGGCGGGCGGAGTTTGCGCTCGGGCGGGAGCCGGCGGCGCTGGAGACCTTGCGGCGCCTGCGCGCGGAGCATCCCGGATCCGAGGCCGCCGCGTCCTCCTTCCTTACTGAGGCGGAGCATTTCGCGGATCAGGACAAGATCGACGAGGCCCGCAACCGGCTCATCAGCCTGACGGACAATCCCGCTTACCGGACCAGTGATTACGTGCCGTTCGCGTTGTTTCGGTTGGCGACCTTGGCGGAGCGTTTGGGGCGACCGGAGAACCTACAGGAGGCGAACAAGCGCATCGAGGAGCTCGTGGCCAGCCCGGCGGCCGCGCTCCAGCCGGACATGGTGTTCGCGGCGCGGCTGCGACAGGGGAATATCTTCCGCAAGCTGAACGATTTTCCCGCGGCGCAGCGGGCGTACGAGGATCTCGTGAACCGCTACCCGCGGCGGCCGGACGTCGTGTTGGCGCAGCTGGCCTTAGCGGACACGCACAGCGCGCAGTCGTCGGCGGCGGACACGACCCACGCGGATGCGGCGCAGCTGTTGTTTGAACAGTTGCGGGACCGAGTGGACGCGCCGCGGGATGTGCGGGTGGAGGCGGGGCACAAGCTGGGCCTGCTGTTGGCGCGGCGGGGGCGGGTGGAGGAGGCCATCGCGGTGTGGTGGCGGGATGTGATCCAGCCGAACCTACGGGAGGAGGCGGGGCCTTTTGAGCCGGGCGCGACGCGGCCGTATTGGTTGGCGCGGACGTTGCGGGAGCTGGGCGAAGCTTTGGAGCGACTGGGGCGCACGGACGAGGCGCGGCGCGCGTATGAATTACTATTGGACCAGCGGTTGCCGGCGGGGGAGTCGATCGCGCGGGCGCGGCTGGAGCAGCTGGGTGGGGGCGCGCGGCGGTGAGCGCGTGTGCTTTCAGGTTTGCCGTGCGGCGACCTGCGCCAAGGCTTCGCACTTATGTCCGGACCTGACTTCAGTCTGCTCGCCCGCGGCGGCCCGATGATGCCGGTGCTGGCTGGGTTGGCGTTGTTGGGCGTGATGGTCTTTGTGGAGCGCCTGCTGTTTTTGCACCGGGGGCAGATCCGGGCGCGGGAGTTTCTCGAGGGCATCCGGAACATTCTGGCCAAGCGGCGCTTGGTGGAGGCCTTGACCGTGTGCGAGGAGACTCCCGGTCCGGTGGCGGCGGTCGTGAAGGTGGCCCTGCTGCACGCGGGCGAGGCCGAGGACAAGCTGCGTTTCCGGGTGCAGGAGGCGGCGTTGTTGGAGTTGCCGTTGCTGGAGCGCCGGATCGCGGCCTTGGGGGCGATCGCGCAGGTGGCGCCGCTCGTGGGCATTTTGGGCACCGTGCTGGGCATGGCGGGTACCTTTCAGGCGTTCGAGCAGGGCGGTAATTACGCGATGGCGGCGGGGTTGTCGCGGGGGATGTGGCAGGCGTTGCTGGCGACCGGCGGGGGCCTGCTGGTGGGCATTCCGGCGCTGGTGGCGCATCATTTTCTGGCGGCGCGAGTGAGGGCGATCACGCACGACCTGGAGTGGTCCGGGAATGAGATCCTGCGCTACCTGGTGACCGAGTACCGAGGGGTGGGGGCGGCGGCGGGCGCGACGGGGGAGGGGAGCCGGTGATCACGCGGCCGTTGGATCTGGCCTCGCGGTTGCGGCCGCCGCCGACGGCGCCGGTGGCGCTGTACCTGACTGCCGCGGGGTTGTTGGCGCTGTTTTTTACCGTATTTGGATCACGGTTTGTGCTCGCGCCGGGGTTGGCGGTGGATTTCCGGCTGCCGCGGGTGGCGGGGGCGGAGGCCGGGGCGCGGCCGGCGACCCACGTGGTGACCATCATCAGTTCCGGGCAGATCTTCACGCCGGAGGGCCTGCGGAAGCTGCCGGAGCTCGGAGAGTGGCTGCGGGCGCAAGCGCGGGTGACGCCGCAGCCCCTGTTGCTGGTGCGGGCGGGGACGGACGTGGCCGCGGACTTGCTGGCGGAGGTCGCGAGCTTGGCGCGGGCGGCGGGCTTCGAGATGATCTGGGCGGCGGGCGAACCCGTGGGGCGTAAGTGAACCCGGCGCGGGCGCAACGGTGGGGGCAGCGCGTGCGGCGCTGGTTGCCGGCGGCGGTCGCGGCGGGCGTCGTGGTCGGAGCCGCGCTGCTGTTGATCCGGGGGCTGGATCCGGTGGTGTCGCCGGGGCAGGCGGTGGCGCCGGCGGCTGTGCGGCTGGCGCGGTCGGCCGAGGCGGACGGATTCCTGCGGGACGAGGCGAGCATTCGGGACCTGCGGCCCCTTTTTCTGCCGACGCCGGTGAATGCGCGGGCGGCGGAACCGCGCCGGGAGGCGGGGCGGTCGCTCCTGGACGAGGATCCCGTGCGCCTAACCTATGGGGAAGGGGAGGCGGGGCTGCTGCGGTGGCTGCCGCCGGTGGCGACGCTGGGTGGGCGGGCGGCGGAGCGGGCGGAGCCGCGGCTGACCTTGGAGGCGGATGGCACGGGGGTGGCG
>CAIOTK010000423.1 GCA_903861185.1 uncultured Opitutia bacterium
GCGATTTAACCGCGGCGATCCGCCCGAGCATCGGCTCGATCGGCTTAAAGCCGCGGGCGTTGATGGCCGCGACATCCAGCGCGGCGGCGAACATATCGCCGACTTTCTGGGTGTTGGAACCGAGCGCGCCCGGCTTGGCGGCCGCCGCCTCCACGAGGGCCCGCACGTGTCCCCAGTTCCGTTCCGCCAGTTCGTCGAACCCGCCCCAACGCGATTTGTCGGCAGGGATCGTGGTACGCACGTACCAGCCTCCTGCCGCGAACTTCGCGAAATCGGCGCCCGGGGCGACCGAAAGGTCCATATGCTTCACGCTGAAGCCGGGCCCCGGATCGGCGGCATCAGCCGCCAAGGCGGGCACCAGGGACGCTGCGAAGAGGGGGACTAATTTAAGAATCCTCATGCTGGGGAGCTCTGAAACCCGAATCGGGGGGGAAGGCAAACACCGCGACGGCCTCTTCCCGAGCGCGGCCTTTGCCCGCGTCCCCCTCCCCGCCACGATGCCGGGTAAATTCCATAAAACTCCCGCGCCCAGCCGGCCTCGTGCTTGCCCTCGCTTTAGCCGCCCTGCTTCCGGTCCCGGCGCCCCTTGATTCGGGGGGCCATCCGAGGGGGGCAGGCCGTTAATTGCTACCAGCACACGATCCGCCGGCGCTCGCGCGGGCCGAATCTAGCGATCAACGGCTGACCCCGAGGCGATGGGCGCGTGGCCATTTTCGCATTGAGTCACCGTCCGCCTCCCTCATCCCCAACCCAGCCCACTCACTCACTCCCAATTGCGCCGGTGCTGTGGCCGGTGCTTTCGCCCCTTACCGCCGTATGACCTCACCCCTGTCGACCCGCGCGTTCCTGCGCCACGTCCTGCCCGCCGCCTTTTTCCTCCTGCTAGCCAGCTTGGCCTGCGGCCAGAGCGCCACGGGCACGATCGAGGGCCGCGTCCTCAACACCCGCAACGGCGAGTACCTTGAAAAGGCCCGCGTGACCGTCCTCGGCACGCGCCTCGAGGTCTTCACCGACGCCACCGGCCAGTACCGGGTCACCGGGGTGCCGGTCGGCGAGGCCCGGGTGCGCGTGTTCCATACCGGCCTCGCCCCCCAGACGATCAGCGTGTCGGTAGGCGCCGGGCAGATCGTCACCCGCGACTTCGACCTCATCGGCGCGGACCGTACGCCCGGCCCGAGCGACGGCACGGTCCGCCTGGACCAGTTCGTGGTGGCCACCTCCAAGGAAATGGAGGGCGCCGCCATCGCCATCAATGAGCAGCGCTTCGCCAGTAACATCGTCAATGTCGTCGCGGCCGACGAGTTCGGCCACATCGCCGAGGGCAATGTCGGCGAGTTCCTGAAATTCCTCCCGGGGATGGCGATCGACTTCGTGGGTGGCGATGCCCGCACGATTTCGATGGGCGGGGTGCCGTCCGGCAACGTGCCCGTCACGGTCGGCGGCTTCAATCTGGCCAGCGCCGCCTCCTCCGGTACGGGCCGCTCGGTCGAGCTCGAACAGGTCTCGATCAACAATATCGCGCGCATCGAAGTCTACCACTCCCCCACCCCGGAGTCCCCCGGCTCCGCCCTCGCTGGCGGGGTGAATATGGTGCCGCGGGGCGCCTTTGAGCGCTCCAAGCCGCAGTTCAATGGGAGCGTCTACTTGATGATGCGCGACGCCGAGCGCAGCCTGCGCAAGACCCCCGGCCCGATCCGCGAACCCTCCTACAAGATCCACCCGGGCCTCGACTTCTCCTGGGTGGTGCCGGTCAACAAGCGGTTCGGTTTCACCCTCTCCGGCGGCACGACGTCCCAGTATACGATGCAGGACTATATGCTGAACACGTGGCGCGGCGCGGGCAACGCCACGACGGTCGCGGCCAATGCCCTCAATGGCTACCCCGACACCACGCCGGATCAGCCCTACCTGTCCAATTATCAGGTCCGGGACGGTACCAAGGTGACCACCCGCTCTTCGCTGGGGACCACCCTCGACTACAAGCTCTCCCGCAATGCGCGCGTGGCCTTCTCCTTCCAGTACGCGTTCTTCGATGCGATGTTCAACAATCGCTCGCTCACTTTTAACACCAACCGCGTGCTGCCGGGCAACTTCAGCACCCGCGACACGCTGGGCGACCGCGGCTTTGGCGAGATCACGGTGGGCAATGGCGCCCGCGAGAAGTCCGGCACGACCTTTATGCCGACCCTCCGCTTCTTCCACGATGGGCCCATCTGGAAGGTCGATGCCGGCGCCGGCTACTCGCACGCGAGCAACCACTATCGCGATATCGACAAGGGTTACTTCAACGGCGCCTCCGCCCGCCGCACCGGCGTGACCGTGCGCTTCCGCGACATCTTCTACCTGCGCCCCGGTCGGATCGAGGTCACCGAAGGCCCCAATGACACGCCCGTGGACCCCTACGACCTACGCTCCTATGTCCTGAATACCAGCAGCAGCGACTTCCGGGAATCCTCCGACCTGCAGCGCAGCGCCTTCGCGAACGTCCGCCGCGACTTTGAGGTCGGCCGGGTGCCGATCTCGCTCAAGCTCGGCGCCGACATCCGCGAGTCCGCCCGCGATATCCGCGGCGGCACCGTGCCCTATACCCACCGCGGCGCCGACGGCCGCACCTCCACCACGCCGGCCGACCCGCTGGGCACCGACGACGGGGCCGCCTTCCTCCTCGACGAAGTCTTCTCAGACAAATGGTGGAATGATGGACGCCTACAATGTGGTCAACCCTGTGCAAGAGTATAAGTATAAGGCTAACCGCAAGGTGCTCAACGCACTACGCAAAAAGTATAAGAACTTCATCGAGTATGGCA
>CAIOTK010000424.1 GCA_903861185.1 uncultured Opitutia bacterium
AGCGATCTTCGCCTGGACTAGGCTTTCGTCCGCCACCACCGGGGCGACGCGCCCCAGCTACACCAATCCGATTGGTTTCCTTCTAAGGAGGCCAATCCCCCTTGGCCGGATGTAGCTGGGGAATCCTTCCCCGGTCCGACGATCGCGCAGGCTACCTGTCAGGTGTCTGGATCCCTCCCGTCCGAGCGCTCCCCACATCATTGCCGTGGCGTCTATAGACGCCTCTTGCAACTTGGTCCGCGTCCCAGCGCCCCTTGAGCCTTTTGTGGCCATCGACTCGGGCCCGATCATGCCGGGAGGGCCACACAAGAGCGCAGCTCGAAGGGGGCGGTCCGCTGATTGTTGAATCCCGGGCAAGCGATCCCCGCGCTCGGCCCGGATTTCCGGTACAACGCAGGTTGGTCGTTCGCGGGCTGGGGTTCCTCCATCCTTCGATGGCACGTCGCTGGCAAAAGCAGGATCCGAGGGGCAGTAACCGCTGGGGCCATCGCGGTCGCCTGCCACCGGAGATCAGGGTGCTCCGGCGGGCGGAAGAAGCGCTCGGCCGGGATGTGCCCGCTGGGCCAAGCTGCCAAGGCCAGGCGTCCGCTTGCCGGTCGGGGGCCCCGTCTCCGCGTGTCCGGCCAGGCAAGCCCGGCGGCTTGACATCCCGCGCCTTTCGCGTGGTTTCGCGTGAATTCCCCCCCGTGGCGATCTCGGCTTCACTGCCGAGTCCCGCGGCCCCCCTCGGGCTACGGTCCGGGGGTTTTTTTTGCCCGGCAGGCGGCGGCCGAGCCTCCCCCATTGACTGAGCCTGCCCCTGCCATCGTGCGGACCGTGTTCCTGGTCGATGGCTTCAATTTGTACCATTCGCTCGCCCGCGCCGCGCGCGACCTGCCCGGCACCTCCGTGAAGTGGCTCGACCTGCCCGCGCTGCTCGGGAGTAGCCTGCATTTGGTCGACTCCCGCGCCCGGCTGGTGGGCATCCACTACTTCAGCGCTTACGCCCATCACCATCAGGCCGACAACCCCGGAAAGGTGGAGCGGCACCGGGCTTACGTCCGCGCCCTCACCGCCAATGGCGTCCACGCTCACCTCGCCAGATTCCAGGTTCGCGATGTCTGGTGCCCCCGGTGCCGCGCCTTTCACGCCACCCACGAGGAGAAGGAGACCGACGTCGCCATCGCCTGTCAGCTTCTTACCCTGGCGGCCTCGGATGCCCTCGACGCGGGGGTGATCGTCAGCGGGGATTCCGATCTCGCTCCCGCTGCCCGCGCCTTCCGGCTCGCCCATCCCGGCAAGCGGCTGCTCTTCGCCTTCCCCTATCATCGGAAGAACAACGAGCTCGCGAAGCTTGCCCCCGGTTCCTTCACCTTCAGCCGGGAGAGCTATGCCCGGCATCCCTTCCCGGATCGTGTTCGCCTTCCCAGCGGCAACCATGTGACCAAACCTGCCATCTGGTAGGCTAGCCTCCCAGGCAGGCCCGTGGAGCGCCGGACCTAAAGGGCCGCCTTGAGTCCCAGCCCTGATGGGGTCCGGCCCTTGCGGAGGCTATGGCCCGAGGCGGGATAGCCACAAAAGGCACGAAGGGGTCGAGGGCGCGGCGCAACTGTGCGTGGCGTCCATAGACGCCGCGGGAGTGCCCGGTGGGGAGAGCTCAGGCTAGGGTTCAAGCCACGGCGCTTGCGTAGGGATGAGGCCAAACCCGATCCCAAGCACCTCCGTCCGGAGCCCTCCCGTCCGAGCGCTCCCCTCATCATTGCCGCGGCGTCTATAGACGCCTCTTGCAACTTGGTCCGCGTCCCAGCGCCCCTTGAGCCTTTTGTGGCCATCGGCTCGGGCCTGATCATGCTGGGATAGCCACAAAAGGCGCAAAAGGGGTCGAGGGCGAGGACCAGGTGTGCGTGGCGTCCATAGACGCCGCGGGAGTGCCCGGTGTAGCTAGCTCAGGCGAGGGCTCAAACCACCCCATCCGGCCTGACTCCTTACGCCGTGCCGCGGCTCAGTGTTGGTTCCACCCCGAGTTGGGACGGTCCCAGAGGACGCGGGCGGCGTAGACCCGCCCATTGGCCCCGAAGCGCGCCGGATTGCCGGGGCCCATGCCCTCGGAGCTCGTAATCCAGGTCTCGCGCTCGCTGACGTCGACGACGGCAAAGTTACCCAGCTGGGCGCCCCGGTTGGGCACCACCACCTGCTCGGTCGCGCGGAGCACGACCAGCCGGTCGGGGTCCACCCGGGCGAGGAAGAGCGGCGCGCGGTGCCGGGCGACGTTATCGTTGTCCGCCCCGCGACGGGTGTACGTGAGGAACAGGCCGTCGGCGTGCATCACCCAGTGCGCCTGGGTGTTGTAGCTGCCCAGATCGGTGCCGTCATCGAAGGTCCAGCGGCGGGGCGCCTCAAAGTTGAGCCCGTCCGCGCTGCGCGCCACGTAGGCCGCCTGGTCGTTGCGGAGCGTGAGGAAGAAGCGGTTGCCCAGCCGGGCGAGGCTCGGCTCGTACAGGCCGCGGTCGATGTCGCTCGTCAGCTCCGTCCCATGCTCCACGTAGCGGAGCTCGCGGCCGTCAAAGCGGCAGCGCACCACGGTCGAGAAGTAGGCCTTGGCGGCCATTTCCTTGGCGTAGACTGGCAGCAGGATGTCGCCGTTCGGCAGGTCCACGCGCTGGGTGCTGCCCGCGCCGGCGTTGGCGAACCGCGGCAGGTCGGGCATCGCCAGCTTGGCCCACGGGGTCCAGGTCCGCGCCGCCGGATCGTAGACCGACCACACGGTGTGACGGGGACGGACGGGGACGAGGACGTCGTTCTGGTAGAAGACCGTGTGTCCGGTGCCGAGGAGGCGCCCGCTGCCCGCGTGCCACTTGGGCGTGAAGTCGCAGATGCCCTCCTCGCGCGCGGCATCGACCCGGTGCCGCCCCAGCGTGTCCGCGTGCACCGTAATGGGCGACCACGTGGCGCCGAGGTCGGATGAGGTCCGCGACGCCACCGGATAAAAGACGTCACTGCGTTTCACGTTCCACTCCTGCATCGTCAGCACCACGGTCGGGGTGGGGCCCGGGATGGCGCCGGCGCGCGGGTGGAACCAGCAGGTCTTGCCGTCGAAGCCCTCACTGACGACGTCGAGCTGCACGCGGTAGCCGATGGGGGGCAGGGCGGGTGCCGCGAAAGCGGCCGGGAGCGTCAAGGCTAGGCCCAGCAGGGCGGGGAAACGGGGCATAGGGAGGGGTGGGGGATGCGGCGCGCGCGGCCGGAAACTCCTCCTGAAAGGCAATTCCGGCGGTGCTCCGGCGGCAATGCCTTTCGCCGCGAGGGGCCCGCGTAGGGGCGCCTCGACGGGGTCAGGCTGGGCGAGCCCTGATTGCTCGGACGCCTGAACCCACGGCCTGACCGAAAGGGCCGCCCCGCGCTACCACAAAGGCGGAACCGGCGGAGGCGGCTTGGGCCAGGGGGTGACGCCGGGGGGAAGGGTCTGCGGCTGCTGGCGCCGACGCGCCTCCACCACCTCGATCAACCATTGGGGCGGGTGCTGGTTTTCCAGTTCCCCGTAGATGTACGGCAGCGGCGGCACCATCAACGCGGTCTTTTCCCCCAGCGGCGGCCGCTCGTGGCTGGCCGCTTTCAATCGCGCCTTGAGCCGGGCGACGATTTGCGGGTGGAGCGCGGCAAGGTCCGTGGTTTCACTCGGGTCGAGCGCCAGGTTGAACAGTTCGTGGCCCACCAGCTTGTAATCCCCCTGGCGAATCGCGGGAACCCTCACGCTGCCGGCGACTTCAAAGATGATCTCATCCCGCGGGCTCGGCTGCCGTTGCAGCAGCATCTTCGTCATATCGAATCCATCGAGCGGGAGTGCCTGCGCCAGACTGCCGCCCGCCAGCTGGATCAGCGTCGGATAGAAGTCGGTCATGTGCATCAGCCCGTGGCTGGTGCTGCCCGGTTCAATGACCCCCGGCCAGCGCAGGAGCGCCGGCACCCGGATTCCGCCCTCCCAGTTGGTGTCCTTCTTCCCCCGCAACGGACGATTACTTTCCTCGGTCAGGCCGCCATTGTCGTTCGTGAAGATAACGAGGGTGTTCCGGGTCAGATCTTTCCTCTCCAGGGCCGTGAGGATGCGCCCCACGCCTTCATCCAAGATTTTCAACGTCGCGCCGAGGATGCCTAACTCCTGCACATACCGCGGGGCGTGATCTAGGGGGCCGTGGGGCGCCGTGAAGGGGACATAGAGGAAAAAGGGCCGATCCTGACTTTGGGCCGCAATGACCCGCTCCGCCTCGGCGGCGATCAAATCAGTCACATACCCCTGCTCCTGCAATGGCTGCTCGTTCCGGTGCCAGTCATAGACGGTGAAATGCGCCGGGGTATGGTGCAGGATCATCTTGCTCGAATAATCGATGCCCCAGGCATAATGGCCGTACTGGTGATCGAACCCGCGTTGCAGGGGCAGGTGTTCCTTCTTCCATTCGCCGAGGTGCCATTTGCCGGTGATCGCGGTGTAATACCCCGCCTCCCGCAGGGCGGTGGCTAGGGTCCGTTCCTTGGGATCCAAACCGTGGATCCGCCGGGTATCCTGTCCGTCCGGTGCCTTGGGCAAGGTCAGGCCCAGCCGCTGCAGAAATTCCGATTTGCCGAAGTCCTCCGAGCGCCAATCCATCCAAGTCCGGAAGGGATAGCGACCCGTCAGCAAGGCGGTCCGCGTCGGGGAACACACCGATTGGGCGTAGAACTGTGTCAGCCGGAGACCTTCCTTCGCCAAACGATCGAGGTTGGGCGTGAACCGAGGGTCGCCGCCGTTAAACCCGGGATGCCTCCAGCCCAGATCGTCCGACATAATGAAGACGATGTTCGGCTTCACCGCTCCCGCCCGCGGCGCCGTCGACGCGGCCACGGGAAGCCCGGCGATGAGGGACAAAAGGCCAAGGAGTGCAGAGGCTGGGCGCGGCAGAGAGTTCATCGGGATCGAGGCCAAGGGAGTGGATTGCCGGTCACACCCTCCTGCTGGCTCGCCGCCGGGCAAGGAAAACCGAGGTTAGGGTCGAACCTAAGGGGTCAGGCCAGTGCAGGGTGCAGCGGCCGGCACCTGCGGACCTTGGCGCGCAGGGGGTTGAGGTTTTCGACCTTCAGTTTTCGGGCGAACCCTCAGGGTCGGTGCTGACACGCATCAGACTGACCCGGTTGCGCCCGATCCCGCCGGTTATCCTTTCGGCCGGCGGCCCACGCCCCAGATCAGCCAGACGCCGAGCGCCAGCAGGAGAATCAGCCACCACAAGTACCGCAGCTCGCGGGCGGCCCGTTCCGCAAAGCGGAGGGTGGCCGGAAACGCGAGGAACAGCAGGGCGGCCACCCCGACCAGCACCCCGCACTGGAGGATCGCCCGCTTACGGGGGGTCAT
>CAIOTK010000425.1 GCA_903861185.1 uncultured Opitutia bacterium
CGAGGGAGAATCCCTACCCGCCGGGGCAGAGCGGGACACGATGCGCCGGCGCCCGACCCGAACTGAGACGGTTTGTCCCTCCCCTGCCGCCCCGGTGGCGCTCAGCGCAGCAAGTTCAGGTCGACGGCCACGGGCACACGCACCCCTTGGGCCGAGACGAGGACGACGCCCCCCGGAGCGGGTTCGATCCGCGCCACCCGGCCGAAGCGGGTCGGGACCTCGGCGACCCCCATCACCGTCCGGACGGTCGTGGGCCGCCGCGGGTCAAGGGTGAGCGTGGTCGGCAGGCCAAGCCGCCGCAGCGGGTTGGCCCCGGCCGACTCTGCCTGCCCGTAATGGAAGTAACTCGTCGTATCTTCCAGCCCGAGGACGCCGGTGTGCCGGCCGTTCCACGGCGCGTAATGGCGGCCCCCGTTGGAGATCCAGAGGATGGTATGGCGGAGCACGCGCGGATCACGGAGCGAAAACCACACGTACCGCTGGGCCGGGAACGTGACCGCATTCCACGCGAAGGGCAGGTCGGGCGCGGCGGTGATCATTACGAGGTCATCGAAGCCGCGCCGGGCCGGGTACACGGAAAGATCGGTGGTTCCCCCATTCGCCAGGGGCACTTCGGCCAAGGAGGTGAACTCCGCGCCCGGCTGGAGGCTGGAATAGCCCCGTTGGGCCGGATCTTCGAACGGCGTGGGCAACACTTGGCCGCGGACGAACGGGCTGGTCGCGATCAGCCCGGAACCGGGTTCCTCGGGAAAGCGCAGCATCGCGTGGTGGCCGACGCTCAGGGGACCCCGGGCCCCGGCGATCTCGTGGCTTTGTCCGACCACGGGGCTGCCTTCCGGCAGGATAATGGTCTTGGTGACACGCCCGGGGCGCACCTTGAGGTCGAGGCGCGCGCGGAGGGTTACCTGAGTCTCGGCGTGTTCCAGCCGCTCGAGCCGCCACGCGGCGTTGGCGGTCTCTCCGTGCGGCGGATGCTGTTCGCCGCGCCAGGGGGTGCCATTGCCCCCGAAAGGCGCGCAGAAGAAATCCCCCCGGAGTGCCTTCAGCAGCGCGGGCATCTCCCGGGGGAGCTTTTCCTCGGCCCACGGGGCGACCGACAGCGGCGCGACCGTGCGGCGGCCCAGCCGGAACTGGACCGGCCCGAGATGGCCGCCGAGGCGGGTCAGGTGGGCGTGGACGTGGCTGGAGCGCAGGGGCCAGGAAGGCTGGCCGTGGATCACAGGGAGCTTCATCGGGAGGCGGGGACGGGCATCACGCTACCCTCGCGGCGGGGCGGGCACAAGCTTCCGCCGGACTCCTACCATCGATCGAGTCGCCGATTCCCACACTGCGGGTTTGGAACCGGCGGGATTTCCGTTCTCGCTCGCCGCGTGTCTTGGACGCACCAACCGATCTTCTTCGTCGATTTTGAAGGCAGCCTAGGCTCGGGCATCCTCGAGTTCGGAGTCGCCGAGGTGCACCGGGGGACCGTGGTCTCGACGCGCACCCGTAAGTGCCGGCCGACCGGCGGCATCCGCGCGGAAGACCAGGCCGTGCACGGGCTGGAGCCGGCCGCGCTCGCCGGTCAGGCGCCCTTTGCCGACGAATGGAGCTACTTCCTGAGCCTCCGGGAACTGGGCCCCCTCGCGGCGCATTACGCGGGCGTCGAGAACAGCCTGCTCAAGGCCGTCTGGCCCTATCCGCGGAACGTACCCGACTTCACGCGCCCGGGAGCGCGGATCGTCGACTGGGGCCCTTGGGTCGACACCGCCCGGCTGGTCGAACAGCTGCTCCCGCATCTGGATTCGGGCCGGCTGGAGGCGCTCATCGCCGCGCTCGGCTTGCAGGCCCGGCTGGACGCCCTCGCGCTGGAACATTGCCCGCCGGATCGCCGCCGGTATCACGCGGCCCTCTACGACGCCCTGGCCGGGGCCCTGCTCCTGATCGCCTTGGCCGAGGACCCCCAGATCGGCGGGCTCACGCTGTTACAGCTCCTGAGCCTCAGCACCCTTGATCCGGGCCGGCGCGCAGCGCTCCAGCAGCGGGAGCTTTTTTCCGAATAGGCCGGGGATTTCCCCGCGCGAACCTTGCTTCCCGGCGACGCGCCCGCGACGCTCGCCGGTTTATGGCCCTCGTCAGCCTCCTCGATGTCAGCCTCAGCTTCGGCGGCGCCCCCCTGCTGGACCGCGTTAACCTGCAGCTGGAACGCGGCGAGCGGGTGTGCCTCGTCGGGCGCAACGGGGCGGGTAAATCCACCCTGATGAAGGTGATCGCGGGCGACCTCGCCCCCGACGAAGGCCAGATCTTCCGTTCGCCCCCGGACGCCGTGATCGCCACGCTACCGCAGGACGTGCCGGCCGGGCTCGTGGGAACGGTCCGCGCGGTGGTCGAAGGGCCGGGCGGCAGCTACGAGGAGCACAACGACTGGGAGCAGCACGACCGCGTCGAGCGCCTGCTGGAGCGCCTCGCCCTCCCGGCCGAAGCCGAATTCACCTCCCTGTCCGCCGGTCAGAAGCGGCGGGTGCTGCTCGCCCGGGGGTTGGCCACCAACCCGTCGCTGTTGCTGCTCGATGAGCCCACCAATCACCTCGACCTCGACTCCATCCGGGGACTGGAGGACTTCCTGCTCGAATGGGGCGGCGCGCTCCTGTTCGTGACCCACGACCGCGCCTTCCTGCGGCGGCTGGCGACCCGCATCGTCGAGGTGGACCGGGGCCACCTGATCGGCTGGTCCTGCGATTACGACACCTTCCTGACCCGCAAGCAGGCCGTCTTGGAGGCCGAGGAGGTGCAGCGCGCCCAATTCGACAAGAAACTCGCGCAGGAGGAGGTCTGGATCCGGCGCGGGGTGAAGGCCCAGCGTTCGCGGGCGCAGAACCGCATCCACGCCCTGCAGGCGATGCGGGCCGAGCGCGCCGCCCGGCGGGAGCGCCAGGGCACCGCCCGGATGTCCGCCCAAGAGGCCGACCGCTCCGGCTTTAAGGTCGTTACCTGCACCGGACTGCGCTTCCGCTACGGGGAACGCTGGATCGTCCGCGACCTCGACCTCCGCATCGAGCGGGGCGACAAGATCGGAATCGTCGGCCCCAACGGCGCCGGCAAGACCACCCTCCTCCGCCTGCTCCTCGGCAAACTGGCCCCGCAGGCCGGCACCGTCGAGGCCGGCACCCGGCTGGAGGTCGTTTATTTCGACCAGCTCCGGGCGCAATTGGACGAATCGATGCGGGTGCAGGACGCCGTGGCCGACGGCAACACGACCGTCACGATCAACGGCCGCACGCGTCACGTGATCTCCTACTTGGAGGACTTCCTGTTCGAACCGACCCGCGCGCGGACCCCAGTGCGGGCGCTTTCGGGCGGCGAGCGCAACCGGCTGCTGTTGGCGCGCCTGTTCACCAAGCCCGCGAACGTGTTGGTGCTGGACGAACCGACCAACGACCTCGACGCGGAGACCTTGGAGCTGCTGGAGGACCTGCTGGTCGAATTCGGCGGGACGGTGCTGCTGGTGAGCCACGACCGCGCCTTTCTGAACGAAGTCTGCACGAGCCTGCTGGTGTTCGAGGGCGACGGGGTGCTGGCCGAGCACATCGGGGGCTACGACGACTGGCAGGCGGCGCAGGCGGCCCGGGCCGCGGCCGCCGCCAAGGCCGCCGCTAACCCCAGCGCGAGGAACACCGCCAACTCCTCCGGGCCCGCGAGCGCGACGCCGGCCGCCAAGAGCCGCAAGCTCAGCAATCGGGAGCGGGCGGAACTGGAGTCCCTCCCCGCGCGCCTCGAGACCTTGGAAAAGGAGCAGACGGAGCTCACCACGCGGATGGCCGATCCCGCCTTCTTCAAGGGCGGTGGGCCTGAGGTCGCCCGCGCCGCCGCCCGCCTGCCCGAATTGGAGGCCGAAATCGCGGCCGTCTACGCGCGCTGGACGGAACTGGAGGGCTAAAGCCGCGGGGAAAGGGGTCAGGCCGTGAATCGCTAGTTTTCGGATAGCACTAGCACCGGGCTACCGTGCCCTTCTAGCGATTCACGGCCTGACCCC
>CAIOTK010000426.1 GCA_903861185.1 uncultured Opitutia bacterium
CCGGTGATGGCGAAGGTCTTGGAGAGCGAGGAGCACATCAGGGTCCGCTCCGCCATCCCCGGCAGGGTCGAGAAATAGGTATGCTGGTGCGGCGGGAAGACGATGTGCTCGTACACCTCGTCGGTCAGGACCCACACGTCGAACTCCTCCGCCAGCGCCGCCAACTGCCCCAGTTCCTCGCGGGTGAAAACGCGCCCACACGGGTTCGAGGGATTGCAGAGCACGAACGCCTTCAAGCCACCCGCAAACGCCCGCCGCAGTTCCGCGGGATCAAAGCGGTACTCAGGCGGATGCAGCGGCACGTGCACCGGCTCCGCCCCGGCCAGCAGCGCATCCGCCCCATAGTTTTCATAAAACGGCGAAAAAAGGCCCACCCGGTCGCCCGGATCGCACACGGTCATCATCGCCACCATCATCGCCTCGGTCGCACCACAGGTGACCACCAGCTCGGTCGCCGGGTCCACGGGCCGCCCCGTGTACCGGCCCACCTTCTCCGCGAGCGCCTCGCGCAACTCGGGCGCACCCCACGTCACCGCATACTGGTGCCGGCCCGCGTCCATCGCCGCCCGCCCCGCCGCAACGAGCTCCGCCGGCGGATCCCAGTCGGGGAAGCCCTGCGCTAGGTTGATCGCGCCGTGCCGGGTGGCGACGCGCGACATCTCGCGGATGAGCGACTCGGAAAAGCGGGCGGTGCGGAGCGAGGTTCGGGGCATCGGGCGGTTCAGGGGATACGCAGGGTCGTGCCCACGCGCAGCGGCGTGCTGGCCCGGGGCAACAAGGCCGGGTTCGCGGCCACGATGTCCTCAACGCGGACCTGATAGCGGCGGGAAATACTGTAAAGGGTGTCCTTGGGCGCCACAGTGTGGGCGCGCCCGCCAGCGCGGGGCGCGGGGCGGACAGCCTCCGCGGTCGGACGCGGCTGGGCGGCGGTCACCGCCGGGGCGGGCGACACCGGCGCAGGGGCGGGCGCGGGGGTCACCAGCGGCGGCCGTTCCTCTTCCGCCGGAGCCGCAGACTCCGTCCCCGGGGCAACCGCCACCGCGGGCGGGCGCACGGGGCCGACCCGCACCTCCTCGGGCAGGGCGATCATCCGCGGACCGCGCGACGCCGGCGCGACCCCTCCGCCGCGGATCACGGCCAACTCGGCCCGTAATTCCTCGTTTTCGCGCCGCAGCTTGTGGACCTCATCCTCCATCGCCAAACGCAGGGATTGGTCATCGAGCGGGCGACCCGGCAGGCTGCGGGCAAACTCACGCTTGGCCTCCTCGATCTTGCCCAGCACCAACGGAGCCTCCTTCGAGTTCGGCTGCGCTTTGTGGTAGCGCCGCAGGTGGTAATAGGCGGCGGGAAAATCCTTCGTGTGGTACAGGCAGATCAGCCCCGCCTCGAGGTGCGACTCGGGCGAGGGGCTCTCGCCGCGCCGGTCAATGACCTTGAGAAACGCATTCAGCGCCTCCGAGGGCCGGCCCTGCTTCTGCAGCTGCTTGCCCTGCACATAGAAGGGATCCTCAATCTCGGGCGGCAGGGGCATCCGCTCCCGATCGCCGCAGCCGCCGGCCAACAGGGCCAGCAGCAGCCCGGCAAGGACGAAGACAAGGCGGTGGACTCTCGGCAAGGAGGGCAAAAGGGATTGCGGCGCGGCGCCAGCGACCTACGTTCCGCCGACTCACCCGCGACTCAAACCAGAAATGGCGTTGGCCCCGCAAACCCTCCTCCGGCGCGCCCGCGCCTGCCTCCGCCTCGAACGCGCGGCACTCACCGCCACCTCGCGCCGGCTCGGCCCGGAGTTCGTCGCCACCGCGCGCGCCGTCGCCGCCGCCGCCCGCGCCGGACGCAAGCTGCTCTTCACCGGCGTGGGCAAAAACGCCCCCATCGCCGCCAAGCTGGCCGCCACTTTTAATAGCACCGGCCTCCCCGCCTGCGGCCTCGACGCCACCCAGGCCCTCCACGGCGACCTCGGCCTCGCCACGTCCGGCGACGTCGCCTTTTTGCTCAGTAACAGCGGCCAGTCCGAGGAGATCCTCCGCTTGGTCCCGCTGCTGAAGCGCGAGGGCGTCCGGGTCGTCGCCTTCACCGGCCAACCCGACTCCGACCTCGCCCGCGCGGCTGACCTGCAACTGCTCTACCACGC
>CAIOTK010000427.1 GCA_903861185.1 uncultured Opitutia bacterium
GCCAGGGGACCGAGAAGAGAACCCACCGCCGCAGGGCGCAGGGTACACTGGAGGGCGCCGCTCTCGGCCCGAGCGAGGAACAGCAGGCGGTCAGCCACGTGGTTGATCCGCTCGATCTCCTCGAGGATGTCAGCCACTGCGGCCGCCGCCTCGGGGTCGGCCGCGACTCGCCCGCGCAGGCGCTCAGCGTTCAGGCGGATTAACGACAGGGGCGTCTTGACCTCGTGGGACACATCGGCGGCGAAACGCCCCACCTGTTCGAACGCGGCCTGGAGTCGGTCGAACATCTGGTTGAGCAGACGGACCAGCGTCGACAGCTCGTCGCGCCCCTCCGGGGCCGGGATGCGCTCGCTGAGGTTGTCCGAGCGGATGCGGTTCGCGGTCTCCGCGATGTGCCGGAGGGGGCGCAAGGTGACGCGGCTGAAGGCGTGGCCGAGGCCGAGCCCCACGGCCGCGATCCCGCCGAGGAGCAGCAGGGAGATCCGCAGGTAATCCCAGAGGAGCCCATCGACGATGCCGAGGGAGCTGGCGACCGCGAGCCGCCAGCCCTCGCCGGGGTACTCCGAGACGAACAGCGGCCCGACGCCCGGCAGCTCGACCTCACCGTGGGCCGCACCCGCGGGCAAGGGCGGCAATTCGGCGGCACCGAGGTTGCGGGAACGGAAAAGCACCCGGCCCGCGGGATCGCGCACTTGCACGAGGAAGAGCGTCGCATCGTTCTCGGCGTCCCGGCCGATGCGACGGGCAACCTCCTCGGGCGTCGGCGGTCGCCCGCTTCCGAGGAGCTGCCGCAATTCCGCCTGCTCCGTAGCGTGGAGCAGCTCGAGGTTGCGGCGCAGTTCGCGGTCGAGCAGCCATCCACCTCCCGCGAGGACGAGGGCGGAGGTCACCGCGACGAGGGCGGCGAAGCGCAGAGTCAGGCGCTGGGAAAAGGTCCTCACGCCAGCTGGTAACCGCTGCCGCGCACCGTGCGGATAAAGGGCTCGGCGCCGGGAAGGTTAAACTTCAGGCGGAGCCGGCGCACATAGACGTCGATCAGGTTCGTCTCGAGGTCGTAGGCGGCATCCCAGATGCGCTCAGCGATCACGGTGCGAGTCAGCACCCGCCGCGGGTTCTGCAGAAAGAGCTCCAGCAGCGCGAACTCACGACTGGTCAGTTCCACCGGCTGGTCCTGCAGCGTCGCGGTACGGGCGAGGAGGTCGAGGCGCACCGCGCCGTGGGTGAGCACGGTGGCCCGCGGCGCGGCGGCGTGGCGGCGGAGGAGCGAGCGCACGCGCGCGAGGAGCTCGTCCACGCTGAACGGTTTCGGCAGGTAATCGTCCGCGCCGAGGTTCAGGCCCCGAATGCGGTCCGCCACGGCATCCCGGGCGCTGAGGATTAGTACGGGCTCATTGAAGCCGGCCGCGCGCCACTCGCGCAACAACTCGAGCCCGTCGCCATCGGGGAGACCGAGGTCGAGCACGACGGCGTCAAAGGGTTCCTCGGCCAACGCGTCGCGGGCCGCCGCGGCGGTCGCGACCCGGCGGACAGTATACGCCTGCTCGGTGAGGGCACGCTCTACGAAGCGGCCCACCTTTTCCTCGTCCTCTACGATCAGGATCTTCATCGCGGCGCACCGGGGAGCGACGCAAGGTCCGGCGCCTGACGCAAGGTCTCAGCGTGGCGCGCCAGCCCGCGCAGTGCGGCGTCGCCGAGGGCCTCGTGCCCCGCCATCGGCAGGCCGGGGAGGCCGAATTTGATAATCCGGGCCAACGCCGCCTCCGCTTCCGGTCCGGGCGGGACGTGCCGCCACGCCGTGCCGCGCCAAGCCGGGGGTGGTACCGTCAGTCGCACCGCCAGCGGCCCGTCGCCGCACCCATCGTTCCCGTGGCAAGGGGCGCAACGGAGCGTAAAGAGCCGCCGGGCCTCGGCGGGTGCAACGGGGGCGACGTCCGCCGGTTGCCACGCGGCGGCCATTCGGGCCCGTTCCCCGGTCGTGTCCTCACCGAGCGAGGTGAGGTAGGCCACGAGGTCCTCGCCGCGCTGGTCCCCGGCCGCAAACAGGTGGGCGTAGGACGGCATCCGAGAGCCGGCCAGGAACGCGCGGGGGGCGATGAGGTGCAGGCGATTCCACTCCGGGGCGCGGCGGTTTCCCACCCGGCTGAGGTCCGGCCCTTGCCGCCGGTTTCCGGGCAGCGGCGGATCGCCGGCGGGCGTACCCCGCGCTCCAGCCGGCCCCCAACGCTCCACGTCGGCTGCCACCCTCGGGCGGAGGTACTGCGAATGGCAGTGGATGCAGCCCTCGGCGATGTACACCTCCCGCCCGCGGAGCACCGCATCAGCGTCCTCGGCCGCCTGCCCTGCCGGGACGAGGACGAACAAGCCCACCAGCAAAGCCACCGCGCCGCGGACCCGTCCGAGCGCCAGGAGAATCACTCCGGACGCGGCGAAGACGAAAGTTGCCGGCACACGATGGAGATCCAGCGCCATCCCGATGCCCAGCGCGGAACCGATCCAGCCGGCGACCGCAAACACCAGAGCCGCCCGGCCCGCGCCACCCGTCCGCGCCGGATACTCCACGAGCGCCACGGAGTAGAGCGAGACCCCGGCCGTGTACCACCAGCCCGCGGGCAACGGCAATCGGACCACTTCCGCGAGGGCGAGACTGCCGAGCCCCAGCAGCGCCGTGGCCCCCGCGATCACCGCGCGGCGCCCGCCCCGGTCGAGCACCGCGCCGGCCAGCAACGCGGCCCCCAGGTGCACCGCGGCGTTCGTCCATAACAGCCCCGGGGTGCCCCAAGTAACGGCGCGCAGCCCCGACGTGTGCTGGATGATATAAAACGCCGCGGAGTCCATCCATACCAGCGCCAGGAACATCGCAAGCCACGCGAGGACGTGCGCTTGGTTCACACGGGGCGGAGGCGTTTCCGAGCCCTCGGTGGAGCCGTTCGCGCGGGGCCAAGGCAGGACCGACGCGAGGATCGCGATGCCGGCGGCCAGCAGGGCCTGCGTCGCAGGCCCGGCCGCGAAAAGCGCGGGCACGTTGCAGGCCGCGTAGGCGGTGCCGGTGCCCGCCCCGACGCACAGGCCGAGCCTCCGCCCGCCCACCCCATTCCGCAGGGCCGCGGCCAACACGACCGTGGTCCAACCCAACGCGAGCCCCACCGCCGCCGCGATCGCCCCCGCAGCCACCGGCCCGCCCGCGAACGGCGCCAGCATCGCCGCGCCGGCACACCCCTGCAGTCCGCGCGCGAGAAGCGTGGCTGCCCGTGCAGTGCGAAAAACGCGCGCCGCCGCCCACGCCCCAGCGACGCCCCCGCCCCCCAGCAGCGCCATGACGGCACGCAGCCGCGGGCCCGCTACGTCGCGCACCAGTTCTAGGAAGGCGAACTCGGCGAAGATCAGAAAATAAATGTAGGTCGCCGCGACGAGCGCCGCGCCCACCACCCACGCCACCACCGGGCGCGAGCCGTCTTTCTCAGGCTTCATTCCACCTCCTCTCGCCGCCGCAGCAGCCACGCCTGCGCCGCCGCGCAACCGAGGTCCGTCACCGCCACCAGCGCCCACGCGGCGTCGAGCCAACCCGCGCCCACGCTCACGGCCGCACCGGTCCCCGCAGCTAACCGCAGCAAAAAGGTACCGGCCAACGCCGCCCGCAGCGACGAATCCCCGCCACGCCGCAGCGCCAGCAGGTAGGTGGCGCCGACCGCGGCCACGAAGGTCCCGCCGAAACGCACGTAGGCCAATGCCGGCGCCTCCGGTACCACCGCGCCCATTCGAGCCAGCGTCCATCCCGGCGCGGTGAACAGCGCCAGACCCGTCGCGAGGTCCATCAGGCCCACGGCGAGCGCGTAAGGCGTTGCCCAAACGGGAAGTTTCTTGGTCTTCATCGGGTGCAGGTTTCCCGCCACCAGCGGAAAGACGCCACGGCGAGGACGATTCCGGCCACGAGCCGGAGGGCCAACAACACACGGGCCACGCCGTCCCCCCCGAGAAAGCCGGCCGGATCCAAGTGCTCGACCACTCCCAGCGCGAACATCAGCCCGACTAACGCCACGGTGCCTGCCTGCCAGGCGCGGAAGACACCCGACCCGACCGCGCGGCCCGTGAGCACAACCAGCACGGCGCCATTCACGCTCGCCACGAAACCCGCCATCGCGAGGTGGGAGTGCCCGACGAGCACGTGGGTGAATTTGAACCGTTCGGACCAGCCCGGCAGGAAACTCAGCCATCCCGAGGTCACTAGGAGGACCCACCAGAACGTGGCCGCACGCAGCCACGGGCGCGCACCGGCGGGCCACGCCCAGCCGGCCCACGCCCACGGCAACAGGGGAATCCAGAGCAGCAGCGCCCCCAACGCCGCGATCTGCCCGCGCGCGTGATGCGAGACGTCTCCTTTGCCGGCCAGACCGAAGATCACCCAGCAGACTAGCCACGCGCCCAGCACCGGAGCGACGCGGCGGCTGCCCGCGTGCGGCGCGAGTCCGAGCATTGCCGGCAGCGCGAGATAAATGCCGACCAGTGCGAGGGTGGATCCGAGGAGCGCCGTACCCGTAGCGCCACCGCTGTCCGGATTCACCGCCGGATACACCGAGCGGTCGGAAGCCCAATAAAGCGCCGAAGGGACCGCCAGCAGCAGACCCAGCACCGCGAGCCGCGCCGCGAGCCCGACTCGGCTCAGGCGTCGGCGCCGCCACCAGGTGTGGGCCGCGAGGAAGGCCCAGAGCACGTGCATCGCCGCGGGCAGGAGCGGTCGGCTCCAGCCGTGCCAGTCAACGAACGGCTTACCGCTGGCGACGCCGCCCAACCAAGCGAGACAGCCGAGAAAGAGTGCGAGGGACCAGGCTCCGACGGCGAGCGCCGCGTGCCGCTCCGCGCTCGGATGCCTCGGGTCGAGGAACCAAGCGAGGAGCGCACCCACCAACGGCAGGGCACACCAACCGTAGAGCTGCCCGTTGAGGTGCACGGGGGCCCACCGGCCGAACGTTAGCGGAGCCAACGCATCTCCCGCGCCGGGCCAGACGAGCAACACGGCGAGCCAGACGCCCACCGCATTCGCCGCGACCAGCCAACCAAGGCTGTGCGCCGCCGCCGCCCCGCCGCCGGGCCGCCCGCCGTTCGCTCCGGCCCCGTTCATGCCGCGATCTCGTCGAGGCGGCCATCCCGCACCCGGATGATGCGGTGGCAGGCTTCGGCAAAACGGCGCTCGTGCGTCGCAAGGAGGACGGTCAACCCGTGCCGAGCGGCAAGGTCGCGCAACAGAGCGAAGACTACCTCGCCGTTGCGCTCGTCGAGGGAGCCCGTGGGCTCATCGGCCAGCAGCAGCCGGGGCCGATTCATCAGGGCGCGGCAGATGGCGGTGCGCTGGCGCTCGCCGCCGGAGAGGTCCTGGATGCGGTGGCTGAGCCGGTGCGCGAGGCCCACCTGCGCGGCCAACTCGCGAAGCCGGAGTCCGGTCTCCCGGCTGGGCCGACCTGCGGCGAGCGCGGGCACGCGGAGATTCTCCTCCACCGTCAGGTCCGGGATGAGGTGATGGAGCTGGAAAACAAAGCCCAACTCACGCCGGCGCAGGGTGAGCCGGTCCGCCTCGCGGCGGGGATCGAGGCCGCACACCTCGAGTTCACCGCGGTCGGGAACGTCGAGCCCGCCAAGCAGGTGCAGCAACGTGCTCTTGCCCGAGCCCGAGGCGCCCCAGAGCGCCACAAGTTCACCGGCGGCGACGGTGAGGTCGACCTCGTGGAGCACGGGAATACGGCCCGAATCATAGGACTTGGCCACGCCCCGGGCGCGGACGATCGCGGCGGCCGGATCACTCATAACGCATCGCCTCCGCGGGTTCGATCCGGGACGCGAAGCGCGCCGGGTAAATGGCGCCGCCCGCGGCGGTGATAAAGGCGGTCGCCACAATCCCGGCGAGCACGGCCGGATCGACGCGCGCTTGCACGTAGCCGTTGAACTGGGGCACACGCTCGAGGACTGCCAGCAGCGCCGCGCCGAGGGCGCAACCCACGACTACGCCGAGCGCCGCCACCGCTGCCGCCTCCCCGAAGATCAGCCCGGCCACCTGCGCACGCGAGAAGCCACACACCCGCAAGATCGCGATCTCCCGAATGCGTGAGAAGACCGACAGCAACATCGTGTTCGCGACGCTCAGCCCGCCGAGGGCAAAGGCGCACACCCCCACCGCCCAGCCGGTGAAGTTCAGGATGCGGAAACTAGTGTAGGTGGAGTTGAACTCCCGATTCTCCAAGGCCATCAGGCCGGCGTCGGCCGCCTCGACCGCCACCTTGAAGGCGCCGCCCGTCCGCTCGTCCCGCAGCTTCACGGTCACAACCGAGGCCGCTCCGGCCCGATGGAAGAAGGCCTGCGCCTCCGGGAGCGGCAGGAACACCCCGCCGTCCTCGAAGCCGTTCTCCGTGCGGAGAATGCCGGCGACGCGAAACGTGCCGCGCCCGATCGCGAGCTCGGCGCCGAGCCGCGCCCCGAGGAACTCGGCCGCACGCGAACCGAGGAAGATCTCCCCGGCACGCGCGCCGAACCCAGCGCGTTCGCCGGCCAGCCACTGCGCGCGCCCCAGCCGCGGGTCGGTCGCCTCGATGCCGAAGCAGGTCACCACCGGATGCCCCGGCGCGGAGACGAGGCCGAACAGCACCGGGTGTGCCTCCGCCACGTCGGGGCGGGCGCGCAGCGCAGCGACCTGCGCGGAGGTGACGGAACTGAAGAAGAGGTCGGAAACGTTGCGCTCGAACACGAGGTAATGGCTATCGCTCGAGAGGATCCGCTGGAACATCCCGATGGCGCCGGAGATGATCGCGAGAATGGTGAGCATCGCGGCGACGCCGAAGCTGATGCCCGCCATCCCGATGAGGGCCCGCCAGCGGTGGCGACGCAGGTTGGTAAACACCAGCGCGTACACGCGCCACGGATTGGCCGGAGATTCGGGGGGGAGCGACATCGCGCGGAAGGTCAGGCTGCCGAACGCTCCGCCACGGGACGGGCAAACACCGCCTGCAGGGGCTGCCAGCGGTCCCCGCCCAGCTCGTCGAGTCGAGCGAGGGTACGGCGCAGGAGCGCCGCGAGACGCGCTTGCCGCCGGCGCGCGGCGGGCAGGCCGAGCGCGTGGACGAGGTTCGGGCGCCCCAGCGCGCGGTCGCGCCCGGTCGTCTTGCCGGCGACCGCCTCCGCGGCGAGGGCGTCGGCGACGTCATCCTCCAATTGATAGAGTTGACCCCAGTAGACACAGAGGGCGCGCAAGGCGCGGCGCTCGGCGGGGGCCGGGCGGCCCAGTTCCGCAGGGAGGAACACGGCGAGCGCGAAGAGCGCCCCGGTCTTCGCCGCGGCGATGCGAGCCACGTCGCGCGCGGTCGTAGTCCGCGGGTCGAAAGCGAGATCACGGGCCTGGCCACCCACCAGCCCAGCGAGCCCGAGGCAGCGGTCCACCCAGCCCCGCGCTGCCCGCCGTACCCGCGCCGGCGCTGTAGCCAGGGCCTCGTCGGTCAGCGCATAGCCGCGGTTGATCAACGTGAGCGCCGCGAGGATGGCCGAGGCCTCGCCGTGGACGCGGTGGACGCACGGCTGGCCGCGGCGCGACTGCGCGTCATCCATCGCCGGCAGGTCGTCGAGGACGAGTGAGGCGAGGTGGAAATACTCCACCGCGCAGGCGAGGCGCTCCGCTTTGCCGGCGGAGAGGCCGAAGCGTAGGGCCATCGCCTGCACGAGGTTCATCCGGACGCCCTTGCCGGGCGCGCGCACGACCCAAGCGAGCGCCGCGCGCAGGCCAGGCTCGACGTCGGGACCGGCGCCGAGGTGCCGCCAAAGGGCGGCGGCGGGGAACGCGTGTTCGGTCTTCATCGCAAGGGATCAGGGGTTCACGCGGCCGCGCAGCTCGAACTTCACCCGCACTAGGGGATCGACCTTGAGCAGGCCGAGCATCCGGATCACCGGCAGGCCGTGTTCGCGCGTGTCGAGGGTGGCCTCGCCGGTGATCACCCGCTCCGGCCCGTCGGCCGTGACCGTGACTGGGAACCAGAGCCCGCGTTCGACGCCGTGCAGTTGCAGGCGTCCCTTGGCCAACCAGCCCCCGGCGCCACCCTCCCCCGGATCGAGCCGGTCGAGGATGAACTCTGCCGCCGGGTGCGCCGCCGACTCCAGCCAGCGCTGCATCGCCACGTCGCGCGCGTCCTTGCCCGTGACGAGGTCCGCGCAACGGAAGCGGAAGCGGGCCGCGGCGACCTCCCCTGCGGGCCCGAGGGTGACCTCTGCCTCGTGTTTCCGGAGCTGCCCGGTAAAGGAGTCAACGGTGGCGGCGACCGCGAACTCGACCCGGGAGCGAGCGACATCCACCTCGAGACGGGCTGCGGCGGCTGGCCGGGCGGCGAGCAGGGCCACGAGGACCGGTAGCAGACGGACGGCGAGGCGGAGGAAGCGCATCCCGAGAGCCTAGACGGCTGGGATGAACGTGAGGTGAATCCCGGATGAACCGCGATTCATCTGCCGCTCCCCCTGCGCAGGGCTGCGCAGGCCAGCTCCGTAGTGCCCGCGCTTGCCGGGCAGGCCTCCGCCGAGCATGTTCGACGCCTTGAAACGTAGGCTGCCCAGCATCGCCCTTCTGCTCGCGTGGGTGTGCGCCAATGGCGCGCTCCTCGACGCGGCGCAGGTGCTGGCGTGGGCAAAGATGTTCCGCGGTTACGCGGCGGTGCTGCCGGCGGGGGAAGCGCTCGCCAAGACCTTCGACCCGGCCAACTCGTGCCGCCTGTGCGTCCGGGTCGCGGCCGCGCGCCGCGCCGCCCGGGAACAACTCCCGGCCGCGATCGAGCTTTCCGCGGAGAAGCTGACCCTGGCCGTGCACCGGGCCGCGGTCTTCACGCCGCGCCCGCCCGCGCCCGATTGGCCGGAACCGGGCGCCCTCCACGGGCCCAGCCGCGTCGAGGCGGTGCCGGTGAGGCCGCCGCGGGTCTGAGGCCGGATGACCGGGCGGCGCCGCCGCGTCCATCGGACGCGCGCCTCGGCTGAGACCGCCCCCGTTCGCGCCCCGCGCGAGCCTGACCCGCGTGCCCGCGTGCCGCCGGGCGGGCCGCCTCCCCCGCACGCCTGCCAAAATGAATTTTCCTCTCCTCTCCCGTCTCGGGCTGGCTCTCACCGCCGCCCCGCTGGCCGTCGCGCAGACGGCCGCGCCCGCCGATCAGACCCAGGTCCTCGGCGCCTACACCGTGACTGGCACCCGCGAGCGCGCCCCGCTCCGCGAGACGCCCGCCTCGGTCGGCCTCATCTCCACCACCGCGATCCGCGACACCGCGCCGCTCCACCCCGGCCAACTGCTCGGCCAGGTCCCCGGCGTCGCCATCGCCGTCACCAACGGTGAGGGCCACACCACCGCCATCCGCCAACCCTTCACGACCAGTCCGCTGTACCTATTCCTCGAGGACGGGATCCCCGTGCGGGCGACCGGGTTCTTCAACCACAACGCCCTCTACGAGGTGAACCTCCCTGGTGCGGGCGGCATCGAGGTGGTCCGCGGGCCCGGCTCCGCCCTCCACGGCTCGGACGCGATCGGCGGCGTAGTCAACGTGCTCTCCCAGTCCCCCGGGGAGCGCCCTACCGCCGCCCTCGCCCTCGAGGCGGGTAGCCACGGCGTCCGCCGGGTGCTCGCCCACGGGGCCACCGGCCTCGGCGGCCTCGGCGCGGCCCGGCTCGACCTCAACGTGACCCACACCGACGGCTGGCGCCAACGCACCGGCTACGACCGCCGCAGTTTCAACCTCCGCTGGGACCACGCGCTCGCGGGCGGCTCCCTGAAGCTCATCGCGGCCTGGTCCGACATCGACCAGGAGACGGGCGCGAACTCCGCGCTGACCTACGCTGATTACCGGAACAACCCCACGCGGAACAATTTCGCGATCGCCTACCGCCTGGTCGAGGCGCGCCGGCTCTCGCTGGAGTACCAGCGCCGCCTTGGGCCGGGCCAGCTGACCCTCACACCCTACCTGCGCGAGAACGCGATGGAGCTGAACGCGTCGTTCACGCTCAGCTCCGACCCCCGTATCGACCGGGGGCAAAACCGCTCCGCCGGCCTCCTCGCGAAGTGGCGGCAGGACTTCGCGCCGGGCCGCACGCGGCTCATCGCCGGCCTCGACCTGGACCGCAGCCCGGGCTCGCGCCGCGAGGACAACCTCCTCGTCACGCGCACCGGCAGCGGGGCCAACACGGTCTACACCGGCTACGTCCGCGGCACCCGGATCTACGATTACGACGTCACCTTCCGCAGCGCCGCGCCCTACGTCCACGCCGAGACCTCGCCCCTGCCCCCGCTGCGGCTGACCGCGGGCCTGCGCCACGACACCCTCGAGTTCGATCTAGCCAACCGTCTGCCTGCGGGCACCGTCGCCGCGAACGTCTACGGCGCGACGCGCCACTACGGGCAGATCGCCACCCACGCCGCCCGTTATACCCGCGCCAGCCCCAAGCTGGGCGCGACCTGGGCGCTGAGCCCGGCGCTGCACCTCTACGGCTCACTCAACGAGGGGTTCCGCGCGCCCTCCGAGAGCCAACTCTTCCGCGCCGGCGGTGAGGCCCAACCGGCGAACGCGCTCCACCGCGCCCGCCTCGCCCTCGCCCTCCAGCCGATCCGCGCCCGGCAGGCGGAACTCGGCCTCCGCGGCGACCTCGGCCGCTGGTCCGGCCACGTCGTCGCCTACGACCTCATCAAGCGCGACGACCTCGTGAGCCAGCGCGACCTCGCCACCAACCTGACCACGAGCGTCAACGCGGGCCGCACCCGCCACCGCGGCGTCGAGGCCGGCCTCGGCGGGCCGCTCCCCGGCCGCCTCCGGCTCGACGTGGCATTCTCCCACGCCCGTCACACTTATGAGGACTGGGTGACCGCCACGGCCAACTTCAGTGGCAAGGAGATGGAGTCCGCCCCCCGGCTGCTCACCAACACCCGGCTCAGCTGGACCCCCGGCGGCCGCGTCTTCCTGCAGGCCGAGTGGGTTCGCCTCGGCTCCTATTGGCTCGAAGCGGGCAACTCCCCGGCCTTCGGCCGCTACCCCGGCCACGACCTGGTAAACCTGCGCGCCAGCTGGCAGGCCACGCCCCGCTTCAGCCTGTTCGCCCGCGTGCTCAACGCCGGCGACCGCCGGTACGCCGACAGCGCCTCGGTTTCCTCCAACACCCCCGTGTTCACCCCCGGCCTCCCCCGCTCCGCCTACGGCGGCGTGGACTACCGCTGGTGAACCCACCCGTCCCACGATGACCGCCCGTTCCCTGCTCGTCAGCCTCACGCTCCTCCTCGCCGGCACCGCGTCCGCGGCCGACGCTCCGCACGCCCACCCGTCCGCCGCGCCGACCCCGGTCGAAGGCCCGGACCTGCGCGCGTCCGCCACCGTGGACCCGCAGGGCCGCCTGTGGGTGGTGACGCAGGAGCACGGGCGGGTCCTCGTGCGACGGTCCGACGACGCCGGCGCCTCGTGGACGACCCCGGTGGTGGTGAACCCCGCGGCCGAGACCCTCGATCCCGGCGGCGACGCGCGGCCCAAGGTGCTCGTTTCCGCGGGCGGCGAGGTATTCGTCACCTGGACCCAGGCGTTGTCCAAGCCGTACAGCGGGGCGATCCGCCTCGCGCGTTCGCTGGATGGCGGACGGACCTTCACCCCACCGCTGACCGTGCATCGCCACCGCGAGGAGATCACCCACCGCTTCGACGCGATGGCGTTCGACGGCCAGGGCCGGCTCTTCGTCGCGTGGATCGACAAGCGGGACGCCGTGGCTGCGGCGGGGGCCACCCCGAAGTACCGCGGAGCGGCGCTTTATTTCGCGGTCTCAGAGGACCGCGGGGCCACGTTTAAAGGGGACTTCAAGGCGGCGGACCACGCCTGCGAATGCTGCCGCGTCGCGCTCGCCACCGACCCGGCGGGGCGCGTCCACGCTTTGTGGCGCCACATCTTCGAGCCGAACATCCGCGACCACGCCACGGCGCGCCTCAACCCCGACGGGACCGTCAGCGGCTTCCGGCGGGCGACCACGGACGACTGGCGCCTCGACGCCTGCCCGCACCACGGTCCCTCGCTCGCCTTCGATGCGGAAGGCACGGCGCACACGGTCTGGTTCACCGCCGATGCGGAAGGCGGGGTCGCCGCTTACGGCCGGGTCGGCGCGGGCGCCCAGCCCGAGGGACGGCGCCGGCTCGGCGGCAAGCTGGCGGCGCACGCCGACGTGGCCGTGTCCGGCCGACGGGTCGCGGTGGCGTGGCGGGAGTTCGCCGACGGGCGGATGCACCTGCGCGCGGCGCTCTCCGAGGACGCCGGCGGGACGTGGCGGGAGCAAGCGGTGACGTCTGTCGCGGGCCCCACGGGCCAGCCGCGGGTGCTGGCGCGGGGTGGTTCCTTCCTGGTCTTCTGGCACACCGCGGAGCAGCCGCTGCGGGTGCACGCGCTCGAGGCGGCAGCCGCACCCCCGGCGGCCGCGACGCCCCGGTACGACCTGCGCGGCGAGGTGATCGCGCTCACCCCCGACGGGAACGGTCTGATCGTCCACCACGAGGAAATCCCGGGCTATATGCCCGCGATGACGATGGAGTTTCTCCTGCAGGGCGCGAAGCCCGCGGATTTCCGCGAGGGGCAGAAGATCCGGGCGCGGATGTACGAGTCCGCCCCGGGCGAGTTCAAGCTGGAGGACATCCGCACGGAGTCCCCCGCCCCGGGGAGCGCCCCCAAGAAGGGCATCGAGCACGACGCCTTCGTCGAACTCGGCGAGCGTGCCCCCGAGTTCCAGCTCCTCAACCAATTGGGGGAGAAAGTCGGGCTGGAGCGCTACCGCGGGAAGCGGATCGTGCTGAACTTTATCTTCACCCGCTGCCCGGTCGCCACGATGTGTCCGGCGGCCACCGCGCGGATGATCTCACTTCAGCGGCAAGCCGCCGCGCGCGAGGTCAAAGACTTCCAACTGCTCTCGATCTCAATGGACCCGGTCTACGACACCCCCGAGGTCCTGCGCGAGTACGCCGAGACCCGGGGCGTCGACCCCGTCAACTTCCAGTTCCTTACCGGCACCGAGGCCGCGGTCCGTCGCCTGCTCGCGCAGTTCGGTGTGATCGCCGAGCCCAGCGAGAATATCTGGAAGCACACCCTCGCCACCGTGCTCATCGACCGCGACGGCCGCATCACCCAGCGCGTCGAGGGCTCCACCTGGGACCCCGAAATCTTTCTCCGCCTGCTCCAGTAAACCTCCAGCCCGAACCTGTTTCCGATGAAAACCACCCGCATCCTCCCCCTCCTCCCCCTCGCCGCAGCGGCCCTTTTTGCCGCTGAGGGCAAGAACTGCGGCTGCGACTGCTGCAAGGAACGCCCGAAAGGCACCGCCTGCTGCTGCTTCGAGGACACACCCGCCGCGCCTGCGGCTGCGACCGCCGCCGCCAACGACGGAATTAAACGGCACGACCTTCGTGGCGTCGTCACCAACGTCTACGCGGACCGCTCCGCCCTGCTCGTCCGCCACGAGGAAATCCCGGGCTTTATGAAGCCGATGACGATGCTCTTTAAGGTGGACGCGGCGGCGCTGCAGGCCGCCCGCAAGGGGCAGACCATCACCGCCCGGATGTCCCGCCAGGGCAACGACTGGGTGCTCGAGGACGTCAAGGTCGTCGCTCAGCCGTGATCCGATCGGGGGCGGCCCTGCTCCTGGTCCTGTTCGGCGCGGTGCCCGTCCCGGCCGCCGCGCCAGTGGCGGTAGCCGCGGCCTCCAATCTGGCCCCCGTGCTGGAGCCGCTGCGGGCCGCGTTCGGCCGGCGGCACCCAGCGGTGCCGCTCACCCTCTCCGTCGGCGCCTCCGGTAGCCTGCACGCGCAGATCCGCCAGGGTGCTCCGTTCGATGTGCTGCTCGCGGCGGACACGGACTATCCCCGCGCGCTGATCGCCGCGGGCGACGCCGACCCCGCCACGTTGCGCGTCTTCGCGCGGGGCCGGCTCGTTTTCTGGACCCTCCGCGAGCCGCTTGCCGGAGCGGACATCCGCGCGGCGCTCACCAGCCGACCGTGGGCGACGTTGGCCCTCGCGCAGCCGCGGACCGCGCCCTACGGCCGGGCCGCTGAGGCAGTGCTGCGGGAATTGAGCCTCACCCCCGCCGCGGGCACCCGGCTCGTGCTCGGGGAGACTGTTGCCCAAGCGGCGCAGTTCGTAGAATCCGGCGCCGCCGAGGGCGGCTTCGTGGCGCTCGCGGCGGTGCTTTCCCCGCGCCTCGCGGGACGCGGGTACTGGCGGGAGGTGCCGGCCGAGCTGCACCCCGGGGTCGCGCTGGACCACGCGGTGGTGCTCACCCGCCGCGGCGCAGCGCGAGTGGAAGCGCACGCGTTCCTCGAGTTTCTCGCCGGCGAGGAGGCGCAGGCCACGCTGCGCCGTTTCGGGTACACAGCGCCAGTACCGTAAGGCGCGGCGGACCGGGAAAGCTGGTGTCAGTCGAGCGCAGGGCTACGCAATCGATGCACCCGAATGCGTAAAAGACACCTGCGCCGGCCACTAGACCCCGCGGTCCGTTCGGCTAGCCTCACGGTCACAAAGCCGGGCCTCTGGTCCGATCCAAACTGCTCCCGTATGCACCTCCTCCGTCGACTGCTGTTCGTTTTTCTGGCCGTGGGAGCCCTGCCCCTTTCGGCCGCCACCGGCCCCCGCCAC
>CAIOTK010000428.1 GCA_903861185.1 uncultured Opitutia bacterium
CACCGGAAGCTCCGCCTCCGGTCGAACCGCCTGCGGTGAGCGTCGCGCCCGAACCATTACTACCACTCGTTACCGACGTCGAACCGCCTGCGGTGAGCGTGGTCCCGGAACCAGTCCCCCCCGTCGAACCGCCTGCGGTGAGCGACGTGCCGGAACTGATACCGCCACTCGGTCCCCCCGTCGAACCGCCTGCGGTGAGCGCACTGCCGCTAGTCGTTCCGGACCCCGTTCCCGCCGTCGAACCTCCTGGGGTGAGCGACGTGCCGCCACTCGCGCCGGAACCCAGACCCGCAGTCGAACCCGTGCCCGCGATCACTCCCCCCGAAGAGCCAACACCCACGCTCAAACGCACCGGCGCGCTGAGCACCGAGCCCACGCTATTCTGCACCGCGACCGAGTATTGGCCCACGGTGTCCGCTGTCACCGTCACGGTCACCACCGCGCCCGTCGCGCCGGGGATCGGACGACCTTCGCGACGCCACTGGAAGGTCGGTTCCGGATGGCCCGTCGCGGCGACGATAAACCGCACCTCCGCGTCCAAGGGCGCGGCCTGATCGACCGGCGGCACCGTGATGACGGGCAAGGCGGCCACGATCGGCCCGCCCTGCGCACTTAGTTCCAGATGCTCGAGGACGACTCGGAAGGCGTCATTACCCGGGGGCGGCACGCCGCCCCCGATCGACCAGCCCGTGAGGCGCGTGAAATCAAAGCCCGCGGCCCAAGTTTGCAGCGGAATCCGGACGATGGTGGACGCAGTGCCAAAGGCGCTCAGCGGGGCCGAGAAGACCGCCGTGTTGAGCGCGGCATCTTGCAACTCGATCACCAGCATCCCCGCCGCGTTACCCGCTAACCGGTAGCCGGTCACCGCCAACGCCGTCATTCCGCTCGCGTTCAAGCTCAGCCCCCGCGCCTGCCAGCCATTATCATCCCGAGCCGTGCCCGCCACGACGAGCGCATCGCCCTCGCGCGCGACCTGACCCTCCCAGCTCGAACCCGAGACGACTCGGCCAAGGCTGGCCGGGCCGAAGGTGTCGAGCACCACAGACGCGCCTTGCGCCGCCAAGCGGCTCACTCCGAAAAGAGCAAACCCGAGCGACACCAACAGACGGAGGCCGAGACAGGCGGAGAAAGGAGAGTTCACGCCCCTGTCGTCGCCGGTTGCTCACGCCCCGTCTAGCGGCGAACGAGCCGCCCTCGTCTTTGACCTAGTTTTAATAAAAAATCCGCAAGTAGCTCATTATTATTTTATTACGTTAGTATCTTTGCCCCCTTGAGCCTACGTGTTTCCACGACTGGAGGAGACTGGGGTCTCCGCCTCACGTCCGTGGCGGCCGAGCGAAGAATGGCCTTGGCGCCAAGGGCCCCCAGCGCTCCCGCGAAGGCCCGACGGTCTCCAGAACCCAGAGGAAACGCTCGTCCAGGCGGTTTGGGCCAACAGGAGAATGCTCCAAACCACCCGCGTGGCGGGCAATTCCCCACGCGCCTGCAGGTGTAATCCGAGACCGCCGTCAGCGGGCGACCGAGTAAGGCAGGGGCACGGCGATGAGCTGCGCACCCGCCTCCCCTACCCGCCGGACCAGCAAGGGCTGGCCGGCCGGAATCACCAGCTCGTCGCGCACCAGCTGGGCGCCATCGCGCGCTTCCTCCCAGCGTGCGGTGCCGGTGTTTTTGTAGGTGGTGGTCCAGCGGTTGCCGGCCGGATTCCACGCCATCAGCAAATCCGCGGTAGTACTGGCCAAGGCGGGCGAAGCCCCCGTGCGCCAACCACCCGCCACGCCGCCGCCCAATCCCGGATCGATGGAGGCCAAGGTGGCGTCCACCGGCAACCCGAGGGCCACGAAGGTCGAGCCCGGACGGTCGTGCACGATCCGCACCGCGGTGTCCGCCACGCGGCCCGCGTGATGCACGTACAAGACCGCCGGACCCGTGTTGCCGCGCCGGACGCGGAGGCCGCGATCGGGCCGCAAGGCATACGCCTCGCGCGACGGGGCGACCGCCGCGTCGTGCTCCGCCTCCCAGCGATTGCGCGTGGCGTGCTTGTAGAATGAAAGCCAAGAGGCCCCGCTCCAAATCTGCACTTGGTCCGCCTCAGCCGCGGTGTTGCCTGCAGCCAAAGTAACCCCTTGGAAGGCGCCGGCCAAAGTCTGCGCTGCTAGGACTTCGAAGGCATCGCCCGCAGGCCCTGTCGTGACGCCGCTGCGGG
>CAIOTK010000429.1 GCA_903861185.1 uncultured Opitutia bacterium
CGACTGGATGTGCTCGTGAACAACGCGGGCATCAGCCACGTGGGCGACGTGCTCGCTACCGCGCCCGAAGACCTCGACCGCCTCTACGCGGTGAACGTCAAGGGCGTGTACCACGGCCTCCATTTCGGCGTGCCGCGCCTGCTGGAGGCAGGGGGCGGCGTAATCTGCAACCTCGCGTCGGTGGTGTCGAAAATCGCCCTGCCCCAGCGCTTCGCGTATGGGATGACCAAGGGCGCCGTGCTCGCGATGACCCTCTCGGTGGCGCGAGATTTTGTGGATCGGGGGATCCGCGCGAATTGCGTCTGTCCAGCCCGCGTGCACACGCCGTTTGTCGATGGCTTCGTGGCCAAGCACTATCCGGGCGAGGAGGCGGCTACACTGGCGCGGCTGGCGGCGGCGCAACCGCTCGGGCGGATGGGGCAACCCGACGAGGTTGCCGCGCTGGTGGCGTTCCTGTGCTCTCCGGAGGCAGCCTTTATCACCGGCTCCGCCTACGACATCGACGGGGGCGTGACGCTGCTACGGTGACAGAAGGGCGGGCGCCTGCGGGTGCCGCGGGTCGAGCTCCAGCACCCGTCGCGCTGCCGCGGCTGCTCCGGCGCGATCGCCTTGTTGGCGGAGGATGGTCGCGCGGGCGTAGGGGTAATCTGGGACGCGGGGCGCGATTTGCTCGGCGGTGGCGAGGGCCGCGATCGCCTCGGCGCTGCGGGCCGTCTGGTGCAGGAGGAGGCCAAGGTTGTACCAAGCGCGGTCAAAGCGCGGGTTGCGCCGCACCGCCTCGCGGAGGGCGAGTTCGGCGTCCGGCAACTGCCGGGCCCCGGCGTAGGCGAGGGCGGCGTTGAAGGCGGCGTCCGCATCGGCAGGGTTGAGCTGCGCGGCCCGCCAGAGGGAGGCTGCGGCTTCGCCCGGGCGGCCGAGCTCGTTGAGCACGATGCCCAGCGTGTCGTGGAGGCCGGGTGAGTTGGGATCCCACGCCACAGCCTGCCGGAGCGAGGCCTCGGCCTCGGCGGTGCGCCCGCGGTTGAAGAAATCTTGGCCTAGTCTCATCCGGCCCGCCGGCTGATCGGCACTCGCCGCCAGATAGGTGTCGAGTTCCTGTCGGATGCGGGAGCCCGCGGGCAACTCAGGCGAGAGCGGCCAGGCGGCGTCGAGCCGGACGAGTCGGACCGGATCGTTGAGCATCGGCCGCAGCGTCTCGTTCTGGCCGGGGACGCCGGAAAGAACCTGCACCGCAGCGGACCGCACCATCGGGTCCGCGTGCGTGAGGTGTTCCTTCGCGACCGTGGGCACGCGTGCGTCGCGCGTCGCCTGTGGGCGGGTGAGCAGCAGGAGGGTGGCGCGCCAGGCCGGCACGTCTTCGTTCGCAATGAACTCGAGCAGGCGGTCCAGCGAGCCGGGCTGGCCGGCCTGCGCGGCGGCGACGACGCGGGTGCGCTGCCGCTGACGATTCTCGAGTTTCGGTCCGTACCATTTCTCGGCCTGCTCGATCGCCCAATCCACCGAGCGGTCAGTGTGGCACCGGTTGCAGGCATTCGGAATGCCCAACTCCTTGGTCAGCAGTGGATCCGGCTTCGTGAAGCCGTGGTCGTGCCGCGGATCCCGCTGCATATAGGTCGTGCGCGGCATATGACACTCGACGCAGCGGCCCCCGGTGCTACCGGGCAAGTGATGCGAGTGGGCCACGGGGTCGATCACGGGCGCGTTGCCGCGCGGGGAGGGGCCGTGGCACTGGAGACAGAGGGAATTGTCCTGCACCGGCAGGATGGTTTTGCCGCTGTGGGCGTCGTGGCAATCGAGGCAGGTTACCCCCGCCTTGCCACCCATCCGGCTGGTGAGGAGCGAGGTGTAGTTGAAGTCCTCGTCGCGCACCTGGCCGTCGGGGTAAAAGACGTTCGCCTCCGTCGGCAGGGTGAGGCGGTAGTGGTCGTGGTAGGAGCCGCCGGGCTCGAGGCGTCCCGTGAGGAGCTCGTTGCGCGCGTGACACGGGGCGCACGTCTCCTGCGCCCGCTGGAGCTCGGCGGCGGTGGCGCCCGGTCCGCGTCCCCCCGGGGGTGAGGGGCGCGGTCGGAAATGCGATTCCGGCAGGTCGCCGTGGCACTGGTAGCAGCCGACCCCCTGCTCGCGGAAGGTGGTGCGGTAGGTGTCGGTGGTCAGGTCGTAGTTCTTCCGGTAATCGGTGAGGTGGCAGTGGGCGCACATCGAGTTCCAGTTCATCCCTCGGCCCCGCCAGTGCCCCCACTCGCCAGGTCGGCGGCGCTCATCGGCGAAAACGTTGAACCATTCCTTGCGCTGCGGATCCCACGCCAGTTCCGCCGCTTGGTACGCGCCCCGTTCTCCCGGCACCACGTACTGCAGTAACGGAGTGTGGCCGATGACGAAGTCGGCCGCGTAGGTGTAGCCCGGATTTCCGTCCGCCCTGCGCTCGGTGAAGGTCGGCTTCCCGTCCTGCCAGCGGATCTCGTAATCGACGCCGTGGAGGGAGATGCGTTGGGGTTCGCCCACTGCGGCGGCGTCGGCCTGAGCCTCCACCACCCGGTGCGCGAGGGCGTGGTGCGAGCCGGCCCAGTCGCGGTAGATCTCCTCGTGGCAGGCGCGGCAATCGGCGGACTTCGCCGGCACGGTGGTGGCGGCGGCCGCGGAGGGCGCCGCAGAGGGCGCGGGTTTACCGCAGCCGCCGGTCGCGCCCGCGAAGAGTCCGGCGAGCGCCGCCACCCCGATGAGGGCGAGGCAGGCACGAAGACGGGCGGGAAGGGGACGGTCGGCCACGGCGAGGCGGGAGGAAAGTCGGCGCCTCGGCGGGAAGCAAGCGAACCCGGCGGGTACGGCTCTGGGTTCGCCAATCGGAATTAGCCCGCCAAACTCCGCCCTTATGGAACTCGACCTCGCCGCCCTCCCGCCGCGCGAAGCCCACGCGTGGATGATCGCCACGATTCTGCCGCGGCCGATCGCCTGGATCTCTACGGTCTCGCGGGACGGCCAGTCCAACCTAGCCCCGTTCTCTTATTTTCAGGCCATTTCCTCGCGGCCGCCTTTGCTGATGTTCGTCGCTGCGAACACCCGGGACGATACCCCCAAGGATACCCTGCGGAACGTGCGCGAGGTCCCCGAGTTCATCGTGCACCTGGTGCCCTTCGCGCAGGCGGAGGTGATGAACGCCACCGCGGCGCCATTGCCACACGGGGAAAGCGAGTTCGCCCGCTTCGGAGTGGCGGCCACGCCGGCGGCCCGGGTGCGACCGCCGCGGGTCGCCATCGCTCCTGTCGCTTTCGAATGCGTGGTCGAGCGCGAGATTCCCTTCGGCGAGGGCCCCGGCGCGGCCACGGTGGTCTTCGGCCGCATCCTCCACACGCACGTCCGCGACGACGTGCTCGGGCCCGACGGACGGCCGGACGCGGCGCGACTCGACCTGATCGGCCGGCTGGGCGGCGAGGCCTACGCGCGGACGCGGGACAGCTTCACGGTCCGTCGCCCCGACGGCGCGCCATAGGTCGCTGCAGTTCGGTTACTCCCGCCGCGCCGCCCAAAAGCGGCATTCGTCGGAAAACTCTCGCACGGCGCTTGTCTCGCGGGCGATGTCGCGGCGCGCCGCGTCAAAGCGGTGCGTCCAGCCGGTCGCAGCCAGATCGGCCAGCACCTCGGCGCGGTCTGGCAGGTGCATAAAGGTCCGGCCGTTCTCGTCCGTGAAGTAGCGGTCGCCAAACTCCACGAGCCGTGGGTCCTGTTCGCCACGCGCCCAGCGTTCCGCCTCCAGCCGCCAGAGCGCGCGTTCCGTGCGCGAACTTTCCCGGTCGTGGCTGGTAAAAAGGAGGGTTGCGCCGGGCAGGCAGGCGGCGTGCAACCCGGCGAGGGCGCGACGGCGGTTTTCCCGGCCGGGGATCTGCATCAGACCGTTAAAAGGAAACAGGGCTCCAGCCGCGGGCGCGACCCCGGCGGCGGTGAGTGAGGGCAGGAGCTTAGTGGCGTCGGCCTCGAGGAACCGGATCGTCTCTGCGCCTCGTTCGGCAGCCAGACTGCGGGCCTGGTCGAGGAGTTCCGCCGCGAAGTCGAACGCGGTCAGTTGCCGGTAACCCAGCGCCCAAAGGCCGAGCGTGACCCTCCCAGCACCGCACCCCGCTTCGAGCAGGGGCGCCTCTCGGTCCGGGAAGAAACGCTCGATCAGCAGTCGTTCGGAGGCCCAGAGGCCGAGGCCGTGGGCTGCGCGGGTGTAGTGCAGCACCGCGGCGAGGTCATTGAAGTCCGCGCGGACGGTGGCGGCGGTGATCCGGGCCACGTGCGATTTAGCGCCGGCGCCAGGCGGCTAGGAACATCCCGTTCGCCTCGAGTTCCTGTGGCCACAGGGTGAGGCTCGCCGGGCCGTCGGGCACGCCGAAGAGAGGCGTGGGTTCCAGTTCGGGGTGCGCCGCGCCAAAGGCGGAAGCCAGCTCGGTCGTCTCGCGCCGGGTAAGGGTACAGACGGCGTAGACGAGGCGTCCGCCCGGCCGCACGGCGGGCAAAGTGTGCTCCAACAAGGCGCGCTGGGTGACGGCCAGCTCGGCGACGTCCTCGGGGCCGGTCGTCCAGCGCGCGTGGGGGTTGCGCTGCCAGGTGCCGACGCCGCTGCAGGGGGCGTCGAGGAGCACGCCATCGAACTTCGTCTTGGTGGGTAGCCGCGCGCCGCCGTCCCAAGTGGCGGGGCGGAAGTTGAAAACGCCCGCGCGGGCCGCGCGGCGGCGGAGGGTCGCGAGCCGCCGCGGATTGCGGTCGGCCGCCCAGAGCAGGCCTTTGTTGCGCATCAGGTCGGAGAGGTGCAGGAGCTTGCCGCCTTCCCCGGCGCAAGCGTCCCACCAGGTTTCGCCGGGCTGGGGCGCGCAGGCGAGGCCGACGAGTTGGGAGGCGAGGTCTTGGATTTCAAAGGCCCCGCGATGGAAGGCCGGAGTGAGGAAGAGGTCTTGGGTGCCCCCGTAGCGGAGCGCGTCCGGCGCGCGATCGGAGGCGCGGCAATTGCCGAGTTCACGGCTGAGCGTCACCGAAGTGCCCGGGCGAGCGCGGAGCCAGAGCACGGGCTCGCGCTGCAGCTGGCGCAGGAAGTCCGCGGGTAGGTCCATCTCCGCGCGTAGCCACTCGGGGATCGCCCGGGCGGCGAGGGCCTCGGGCTTGATCGCTCGCGGGTCCGCGTTGAACCGAGCCTGCAACTCGAGGGCGGCTGCGGTCTGGCGCTGGAGGGAGTCGCTGGGGTTGAGCCACTCGCGCCAACGAAAGGCGGCGAAGACGGCGCGACTGATCTCCCGGCGCTCGCGGCCGCCCAGTCGGCCGGAATCCGCGAGGTGGCGGCGCAGGACCGCGTCGGCCGGGAGCTCACCGGTGACTCCGGCGAGGACCCGCGCGGCGTGATTGAGGATGGCTGATTCGTGCATTTAAAGAGGCGGCGCGCCGGTTCACGACCGGCGCTTCCAGCGACGGTCCTCCTTCAGTTCGAGGCGGCGGGTCTCCACCAGCACGCCGGCGACGGCGGGGTGAGCGCGCAGTTCCTGAAAGGACGCGGCGTTGATCTTCCACGTAAGGGCGGGGCTGGCCTCTGCCACTGGCGTGAAGCGATCTGGGAAGGCGAAGGCGAACTCCACGCGGGTGTCCCCGACCTGCCGGTCGATTGTCGCGCGCAGTCGGGTGAGGAATTCCGGTGTCCCTGGGGCTTCCGGGCGGAGCAGCCAGGTGACCTTGCTGACCAGAGCCGCGACCTGGCCGTCGAGCGGGTAGCATTCCTTCACATTGAGGCGCGCGCCCTCGGCGTTGACCAGCACGTTGCCCTGCACGAGCACCAGCGCATTCTCGCCGAGGCTCTGGCCGTAAGCGGCATAGCCGTCGGCGAAGAGGTTCAGCGCGAGGGTCGCCCGCCGGGTGGCCAGCGTGAAGGCGACCCAGGGCCGGTTGTCTTTCTTGGCCAGCTTCTTCACCAGGCTGCCGGCGATCCCGCAGAGGCGGAACTCGGTGCGATCCGGCTGCTGCAGCAGCGCCTCGGGGGCAAAGGTATCGATCGCCTCGGTGAGGCCCGCGTAGGCCTCAAGCGGGTGGCCGGAAACGTAGAAGCCGAGGAGTTCCTTTTCGAACGCGAGCTTCTCCGCGGGTGGAAAATCCTCGGCGGACGGCCGCGGCGTGACGGCCCCGCGTCCGGGCGCCGGGGCGGAGGGGGTGGGTTCGCCGCCGAGGAGGTCGAGGAAGCTGTGCTGGCCGGCCGCGCGGTCGCGGGCAGCAGCGGCGGCGGCGGCGAGCGCGCCGTCGATCCCGTCGAAGAGCGCGCGCCGCGGGGCGCCGGAATAGTCGAAGGCCCCCGTCTTCACTAGGTGCTCGAGCACACGCTTGTTGATCGCGCGGCCGTCGATCCGGCGCGCGAAATCCTCGAAGTCCCGGTAGGGCCCGCGCTGCTCGCGCTCGGCGATCACCTGCTGCGCGGCGACTTCGCCGACCCCTTTGATTGCGCCTAAGCCGAAGCGGACACGACCGCCCACTGGGGTAAAGGTCTCGCGCGACTCGTTCACGTCGGGACCGAGCACGGTGATGCCCATCGCGTTCGCCTCGGCGACGAAGTGGGCGACCTTGTCGGCGTTCCCCAGCTCCGCGGTGAGGACCGCGGCCATAAAGGCCACCGGGTGGTTGGCCTTGAGGTAGGCGGTTTGGTAACTGACGAGCGCGTAGGCGGCGGAGTGTGACTTGTTGAAACCGTAGCTGGCGAACTTGTTGAGCAGGTCGAAGATCTCGTTCGCCTTGCGCTCGTCGATGCGGTTCACCCGGCCGGCCCCTTCGACGAACTTCAAGCGTTCCTTGGCCATCGCCTCGGCGTCCTTTTTGCCCATCGCGCGCCGCAGCATATCGGCGCCGCCGAGCGTGTAACCTGCGATGATCTTGGCGCACTCCATCACCTGCTCTTGGTAGACGATGATCCCGTGCGTCTCGCGGAGGGATTGTTCGAGCAGCGGATGCGGGTAGGAGACGCTCGCCGGGTCCTTCTTGCCCCGCGCGTAGTCGGGGATGAACGCCATCGGCCCGGGTCGGTACAGGGCGCAGATGGCGTTGATGTCGTCGATGTTCGAGACGCCCACCTGGCGGCAGGCGTTCTGCATCCCCGGCGACTCAAGCTGGAACACGCCCACCGTGCGGCCGGCGTTAAGCAGCGCGTAGGTCGCGGGGTCATCGAGCGGGATCGTCTCGATATCGAAGGCCGGATCCGCCCCGCGCCGGATGTGCGCCACCGCGTCGGCGATCACGGTCAGCGTCTTCAGCCCGAGGAAGTCCATCTTCAGCAGGCCCAGCTTGCCCACCGCGTTCATATCGAACTGCACCGTGATGTCGCCCTCCTGCAGGGTGAGCGGCACGAACTCCTCGAGCGGCTGGTCGGTGATGATGATGCCGGCAGCGTGCTTCCCGGTGTTGCGCACCATTCCCTCCAGCACCCGCGCCTGATCCATAATGCGCTTGGCCACCGGGTTGCGCGCCACCTCGTCGCGCAGTTCGGTACTCTTGGTGATGGCGTCCTCTAGGGTGATGTTGAGCTCGTCCGGCACCATCTTGGCGAGCCGGTCGGCCTCGGCGAAGGGGAGGTTATGGACGCGCGAGACGTCGCGGATCACCATTTTGGCCCCGAGGGTGCCGTAGGTGATGATGTTCGCGACGCACTGCTCCCCGTACTTGCCGCGGACGTAATCGATGACTTCGCCGCGGCGCCGCATGCAGAAGTCGATGTCGAAGTCGGGCGGGGAGACGCGCTCGGGGTTGAGGAAACGCTCGAAGAGCAGCCGGAAGCGGATCGGGTCGAGGTTGGTGATCTCTAGGAGGTAGGCGACGAGACAGCCGGCGCCAGACCCACGGCCGGGACCGACCGGGATGCCCTGCGCCTTGGCCCAAGCGATGAAGTCCCAGACGACGAGGAAGTAATCGACGAACCCCGTCACGCCAATGATCGCCAGTTCGAACTCCAGCCGCACCACGAGCTCTTCGTCGCGCGTGAGGCCGGAATAGTCGGGCGCCTGTGGCTTTTGGCCCGCGGGAGGCTGGCGGATGCGCTCTAGCCGCTCGGCGATTGCGGGTTGCGCGGCAATGGGCGCGGGGTCGAAGCCGTAGCGGTGCCGCAGGCCCTCGAGGCAGAGGTGATGCAGGTAGCCCGTCCGGTCCGTCTTCACCTCCGGGGGCAGGGGATAACGCGGGTAACGTTCGCTGCCCTTGGGGAAGGGGATCGCGAGGTCGCACATCTCCGCGACGAGCCGGGTGTTGGGCACCGCGTCGGGTACTTCCGCGAAGAGGCGCGCCATTTCCGCGCCTGACTTCAGGTAGAATTCCTGCCCGGTGAAGCGCATTCGCTTCTCCTCCTCGATCTTGGCTCCCGTCTGGATGCAGAGCATCGCGTCGTGCGGACCGGCATCGGTCTGCCGCACGTAGTGCACGTCATTCGAGCAGACCACCTTCAGGCTGAACTCCTCCGCGAGCTGGAGCAGCCCGGGGATGATCTGCCGCTGTTCGGGGAGGCCGTGATCCTGAAGTTCAACGAAGAAATTCTCGCGACCGAAAATCTCCACGAACCGACCGCACGCGCGGCGCGCCTCCTCCTCGCGGCCGTGCAGGAGGTGCTGGGGCACCAGCGAGGCGAGGCAGCCGGTGAACCCGATCAGGCCCTCGGCGTGGCGCGCGAGGGTGTCTAGGTCGGTCCGGGGCTTGTAGTAGAAGCCCTTGAGGTGGGCGTCCGAGACTAGCTTCAGCAGGTTCTGGTAGCCCTTGAGGTTCTTCGCGAGCAGGCCGAGGTGGAAGATGGTCTTCCCCTCGTCGTCGTTGCGCCCGTGTTTCTCCAGCCGGGAGGTTTCGACCAGGTACAGCTCACAGCCGATCAGCGGCTTTAGGCCACGTGCCTTCGCCTGCTGATAAAACTCGATTGCGCCGTAGAGGTTGCCGTGGTCCGTCAGCGCCATCGCGCCCATCCCCATCTCGACCGCCCGCTCCACCAGCCGGTCGATGCGGCAGCAGCCATCCAGCAGACTGTAGTCGGTGTGGACGTGGAGATGGACGAACTGGGGATCGGCGGTCACGCGCGGGCTGAGGGAAGCTGGTGCGCGCGGACGGGCAAGAACCGAAACGTCGGCGGCGCGTCGAGGGGTTTGCGCTCGCCATACCTGCCCGCCCAAACACGCTCTGGGCACCCCGCGCGTCGGCGTTCGGCGCGTTCCCCCTCCGATGAGCTCCTCCGCCCCAGCCCCTGTTCCCGCCCCGCTCCCCGACCGCCTCCAGTCCCTCGACGTCTACCGCGGCCTGATCATGATCTCGCTCGCGTGCAACGGGTTCGGCCTCGCCGCGACGGCGCGCAACCACCTGAAGGCCGAGCTCGACTCCGGATTTTGGGGTTTGGTACTCCACCAATTTGAACACGCCGAATGGCGCGGGGGCGGCTACTGGGACCTCATCCAGCCGTCGTTTATGTTTATGGTGGGCGTCTCGATGGCGTACTCGTACGTGCGACGCCAGCGCGAGGGCGAGTCGTGGGGACGGATGTTCGTGCACGCCTGCTGGCGGGCGGTGGCGCTCGCGGCCCTCGGGATTTTCCTGATCTCGAACGGGCGTAACGGCACCGAGTGGTCCCTGATGAACGTGCTGACGCAGATCGGCCTCGGCTACCCGTTCCTCTTCCTGCTCTGGGGACGATCCCCGCGCGTCCAGGCGGGCGCCGTGGCGGCGATTTTGTTCGGGACCTGGGCCCTGTACGCCACCTATCCGGCGCCGGGGATCGATCCCGCCGCGGGGGCCCCGAAGGTGGGCGTGACTGCCGCCTGGGCACAGCAGCATCTCGCGGGCGTCGGCGCGGCGTGGCACAAGAGCGCGAACGTGGGCCACGTGATCGACACCTGGCTGCTGAACCTGCTGCCGCGGGCGGAACCGTTCGTCTTCAACGGCGGCGGCTACCAGACGCTCAATTTCCTGCCGTCCTTGGCGACGATGCTGCTCGGCCTGATGGCCGGGGAGTTGCTGCGCTCGGGGCGCGAGGCCCGGGAGAAGGCGCGCTGGCTTCTGCTCGCGGGGCTTGCCGGTCTGGCGCTGGGCCTGCTGGGTGCGGCGGTGGGGATTCCGCTGGTGAAGCGGATCTGGACGCCGAGCTGGGCGCTTTGGTCGACCGGCTGGTGCGCGCTGATCCTTGGTACCCTTTATTGGGCGGTGGACGTTCGGCGGTGGCGGGGGTGGACCTTCCCCTTGGTCGTGGTCGGAATGAATTCCTTGGCGATCTACGCGATGGGGATGCTGCTGCGTCCGTGGACGGCGAAGACGTTCCAGACCCACCTCGGTGCGGATATTTTCAAGGTGCTGGGCGCGGCGAATGCGCCCTTCGTGCAGGCGACCGTGGTGGGCCTGATGTTCTGGCTGGCCTGCTGGTGGCTGCACCGCCGCCGCATCTTCCTCCGCCTCTGACGGCGCAGGTTTGGAATCGCCGCCAGCCTCCGCCTCAGAGCTCGCCGAGGCGGATGCAGGCCGCCTCGCGGGCGGGGCCGGCTGGGACGAGCGGAGGCACCGCCTCGCGGCAGCGCTCCACGGCGTGCGCGCAGCGGGGATGAAAAGCACAGCCCGAGGGCGGGTTGATCGGTGACGGCGGATCGCCCGGCAATACCAGCCGCTGCCGGGTCCGCTCCACATCGGGATCCGGCACCGGGATCGCGCTCACCAAGGCCTTTGTGTACGGGTGCTGCGGACGCTCAATCACCTCCGTCGCCGTCCCCAGTTCCACGATCCGCCCCAAGTACATCACCGCCACCCGGTCCGAGATGTGCTTCACCACCGAGAGGTCGTGCGCGATGAAGATCAGCGTGAGGTCCATCTCCCGGCACAGACTCGCAAGGAGGTTCAGGATCTGCGCCTGAATGGAGACGTCGAGGGCCGAGACAGGCTCGTCCGCCACCACGATCCGCGGCTCCAGCGCGAGGGCCCGCGCGATCGCGATCCGTTGCCGCTGCCCGCCGGAAAACTCGTGCGGGTACTTGCGGAGGAAACGCGGGGCGAGCCCAACGCGCTCCATCAAGCGGTGCACGCGCGCCGGGATTTCCTCCGCGGGGCACACGCCGTGGACGCGCAGCGGCTCCGCGAGGGTATCGAACACGGTCATCCGCGGGTTCAGCGACGCGTACGGATCCTGGAAGATCATCTGCAGTTCCCGCCGCGCCGCCCGCACCTCCTCGGCGCCCGCCGCCGTCAGGTTGCGGCCGCCGAGGAACACGGTCCCCGCGGTCGTCGGCAGCAGCTGCAAAATGGTGCGGGCGAGGGTGGATTTGCCACAGCCGGACTCCCCGACCAAGCCGAGGACCTCGCCGCGCTGAATGGTCAGGGAGACGCCGTCGACGGCCTTCACGGTGCCCGCGTCGCGCCGGAAAATCAGCCCGCGTTGCAGCGGGAAGTGGGTCTTGACGTCGCGGAGCTCGAGGATCGGGGCGGACATCGGACGGGCGGGTTTAGAGTTCGCTGGCGTGGGCGCGCGGGCACGCGTGGAGGTGGCCGGGCGCCAACGCCTGCAGCGCGGGACGCTCAGCGCGGCAGGCGTCAGTAGCGTGCTCGCAACGGGGGGCGAAGGCGCAGCCAGGCACGGGGCGCGAGAGATCCGGCGGGAGCCCCGGGATGGTGTAAAGCGTGGCGCCCTTGGCCTGGAGGGCCGGAATGGAGCGCTGCAGCGCGCGGGTGTAGGGGTGGCGCGGCGCGTGGAAGAGCGTCCGCGTGTCGGCGGTCTCCACGATGCGCCCCGCGTACATCACCTGCACGCGGTCGCAGAGGCCCGAGACCACCCCGAGGTCGTGGGTGATGAAGATGACGGCCATCCCGAGCTCGCGCTGCATCCGGCGGATCAGCTCTAGGATCTGCGCCTGCACGGTTACGTCCAGCGCAGTGGTCGGCTCGTCGGCGATGAGTAGCTCCGGCTTGGTGATCAGGGCCATCGCGATCATCACGCGCTGGCGCATCCCACCCGAAAATTCGTGAGGGTAGAGGTCGAGGCGGCGTGCCGCATCGTTGATACCGACCGCCTCGAGCATCGCCAGCCCCCGGCGCCGCGCCTCTTCCCGGGGCAGTCGCTCGTGGATGAGTAGCGGCTCGATCAACTGGTCGCCGATCCGCAGGTACGGGTTCAGCGACGTCATCGGGTCCTGGAAGATCATCGCGATCCGCTTGCCCCGTAGCGCCCGCGCCTCTTCCGGTCGGCAGCGGAGCAGGTCCGTCCCCGCGAAGACGGCGCTGCCGCCCTCGATCCGCCCCGGCGGCTGTGGGATCAGGCCGAGGATCGAGTAGCAGGTGACCGACTTGCCGGAGCCCGATTCGCCAACGATGCCGAGCGTCTCGCCCCGTTCGAGGCTGAAGCTTACCCCATCGACGGCCCGGGTCACGCCAGTGCGGGTGTGGAAGCTGGTCCGGAGGTCGGTGACTTCAAGGAGGGGCACGGCGAGAGTCGAGGAAGGGTCAAGACGGGAACCGGCCGCCGGAAATAGGCAACATCTCCCGCACGGCCGCCGCGACGGTCGCGGGGTTGAGCGCGGACAGGTCGCCGCCCCCGGTCGGCGGGCAGGCCGGGGGTTGTAGCACGCGGTACGGCGCGGCGAAGACCGGCCCGGTGCGGAGGGGGTTGGTCGGACCGAAGAGCGCGAGCACGGGCACGCCGAGGGCGTTGGCGAGGTGCATTCCCCCGGTGTCGTTGCTGACCAGCAGGCGGCAGGCGCCGAGTGCGGCGGCGAAGCCGGGCAGGTCGGTCTCGCCCGCCCGGTTGCGCACGCGCCCCGCCGGCCAGCCGTCCGCCACGGCCGCGGCGAGGGGCCGGTCTCCCGGGGTGCCGAACAGCTCGAAACGCGCTTCGGGTAGGGCCTCGATCAGCCCCCGCCACGCGGGCACCGGCCAGCGCTTGGCGGGAAAGTTTTCCGAGCCAACAATCAGGCCGATGGGCGCGTTCGGGCCCGGCGCCGTCGTCGCACCCAGCGGGCTGAGGTCGGGTGCTGCGGTCAGCCCGAAGTGCCCGAGGAACTCGGTCCAGAGCGCGAGTTGATGCTGGCGCGACTCATCCCACTCCCCGGGCACTCGGAATCGGTGCGAAAGCAGCGGCCGGCGCTGGCCGGCCCGGACGAGCCCGAAACGCTGGCGGGCTCCGGCGCACCACGCCTCGAGGTCGCCGCGCAGGGACTGCGTGAACAGCAGCCAGACATCCGGATGCTCCGCGGCCAGCCGCCGGAAGGCGCGGAAATAGCCCAGACCGCGCGCCGGCAACGGCACGAAACGATCTCCAAGCTTCCACGCGGTGACCAGCGGACCGAAGGCGGCTCGGCCGACGAGGACAAGTTCCGCGTCGGGCCGGCCGCGACGGAGCGCGCGGAGCAGCGGTGCCGCCAGCACCACGTCGCCGAGCCAGTTCGGCAGTCGAATCCAGATTCGCGTGCGGCGGGCCGGAGCGGCTAGGCCTAGCGCCGAGAGCTCCGCGGCGAGCAGGTTGCGCTTCGACTCGAGGCGGAAGCGGAGCGCGGGCTGGTCCTGATGCCGCCAACGGTCGTGCGCCCAGAGCCACGAGGCGCAGAGGTCCTCGTCCGTCGTGAGCAGGTTCTCCAGCCAGCGATTCAAGCCGAACGTGACGGCCTCCGAGGTGCCGTCGTGGGTCAGCTCGCGGGCCCCGATCTCGACGCGCCAGAAGCCGTGGCGGCGCGGGTAGATGCCGTAGACGCGGGCCGAAAACTTCTCCGCCAGCAGGCCGGGCAGCTCGGTGGTCGCGCAGACCCGGCCGAAGAGGGTCGTGAGGGCGCCCTGCAGGCCGGCGTTCTGGTCGAACAGGATACCGACGAAGCCGCGCCGGCGCAGAATCTTGAGGGCTTCAGCGAACCCTTCCTTGCGCGAGAGCAGGCGCATCCCGAAGCGTTCCCGGGCCGCGCGGACGAATCGGTCCGCGGCCGGGGAGTCGAGCGGGCGGTAAATGATCCCAAACTCGGGAAACGTCCCCGGCACGGTGAGGGGTTGCGCCGTCTGCGCCTCCCAATGGGCAAGGTGGGGCGAGCAGATCAGGGTCGGCGCCGGATCCGCCTGATGCCGGGCGTGTAAAGCGAGCAACTCCGGCCCGGCCCAGGCGATGCGGCGCAGGCGTTCCGGACCCAGATAGGGCAGGGCGAGGGAAAGCAGTCCCGTTTCGACCAGACGGCGGCAGCTCTCGCGGCCGATGCGGCGGCGCCACGCCTCGTCCCGTTCCGGGAACGCGTGGTGCAGATTGGAAAGGATCAGCCGGCGGCGACGCGGCAGGAGCAGAAAGATCCCGTCGCCGAGCGCGTGCGAGAGCAGGCGCAGTAGGCCCTCGGGGCTGTGCGCCGCGAGGCGGCCGAGGAACTGGAGGAGTAAAAGCAGCACGGGTTGGTTTCCGCCGCCGGTCATCCGGCACGCGGGGCGGCTCAGGGTTCGCCGGCCTGGGCCGCGGCCTTGCGTTTACCGCCGCCGGCCTTGGCCCGGCCCGTGCCCGCGGCTCGCCTGGCTTCCGCCTCGGCCTCTACTGCGTGCATAAACGCGGCGCGCCGCGCCGGATCTTGGCGGGCACGGAAGACCTCGAGCAGCGGGTCGCGCGTGCGTACCATCCAGGCGTCCAACGCCCCGGTGAGTTGCTCCTCCGTCACACGATGGGCGGGCTGGCCGATCAGGTTGCGCAGGGCGTCCGGATCGGAGGCGTAGTGGTAGAGTTCCTCCGGACGCCGGTGTTCAAACAGATCGAGCCGGGCGGCCAGCGCCGGGTCGGTGCGGGCCAATTCCTGCATCCGCCGGAAGGTGGCGGTGCCGCGCGTGGCCGTCGCCATCACGCGCGTGCCGTCGGACCAGGGGTTGAACAGGTAGCCGTGCTCGCGGGTGATGAGGGTCCGCATCGGGTGGCGGTGGCCCCCGGAGTTCTCGTTGTACTCCGCCACAATATGGTCGCGGCCCTCCTGCGTCGCTCCGCGCAGCACCGGGGCGAAGGACCGGCCGTCGACCCCGGTCGGTTCGGGCAAGCCGAGCATCTCGAGCACCGTGGGCCGCAGGTCCACCCCAGAGACGAGATGAGGGTCATCTACGGCGCCCGCGCGGGGCACCCCGGGCCAGCGCACCATCCACGGCGTGCGCGTGCTGTGGAAATACAGCTGGGTCTTAGCGAAGGGGAGGGGCATCCCGTGGTCCGAGAGGAACATCACGATGGTGCGCTCCTCTTCGCCGGACTCGCGCAGCGCCGCGAGGATGGCGCCGAGGCCGTCGTCCGCGCGGCGGACGGAGGAGTGGTAACGGGCGAGTTCGGCCCGCACCTTTGGGTCGTCGAAGAGGAAGCCGGGCACCGGGACCTCCGTCGGAGAAAATACGCGGCTCGGCCGGTAGCGGGCGTCGGCGGACGCGTCCTCGCCAAAGAAGGGCTTGTGGGGATCCGAGAGGTTGAGGTTCAGGAAGAACGGCTTCGCTGCGCTCCGAGCCTCGGCGATTCCGCGGCGCGCGCTCTCGCCGTAGGAGGCGGGGTCCTTCTGGTGCAGCGGGGTGCCATCGGGACGCCGGTCGAGGATGACATCCCAGCCGGGGTAGGGGGAGTACGGCGTGGAGTGCTCCACCTTGTGCCGGATGCCGGTGTAGTAGCCGGCGGCGCGCAGGAGGTCGGAGAGGTGCGGCCAGCCGGGGTTGCGGACCTGGTAGAAGCCCTCGATCCGGTTGTTGTGTGGGTATCGTCCGGAGAAGAGCACGTTCCGCGAGGGCATGCAGTTGCCCACCTGCACGAAGGCGTGCGCGAAACGCAGGCTCGTCGCTGCGAGTCGGTCCATTTCGGGCGTGGCACCCGGCAGGGGGCAGCCGTACACACCGAGCGAGTCGCAGCTAAGGTCGTCGGCCGTGACCAGCAGCAGGTTCCAGCGCGGCGCCGCGGCCAGCAGCGGCGCGGCCAGCGCGAGGAGGCAGGCGAGGCGGAGGGGGCTCATCGGTTGCGCCGGAGCGAGCCGGAACCCGTCCGCCGCGTCAACCGCGGTCGCGGGCGTTTTGGGGTTGAAACGGCGGGGCGAAAAGGCGGACTCGCCGCAGCCCCCTTTTTACCCCCTCTATGAACATCGGCGGCGCCGGCACCACCCAGCACACCTATGACGCGATCGTCGTCGGCTCCGGCATCAGCGGTGGCTGGGCCGCGAAGGAGCTGACCGAGAAGGGCCTCCGCACACTACTCCTCGAGCGCGGCCGCGACGTGAAGCACGGGGATTACCCGACGGCGATGCAGGAGGCGTGGGAGTTCCCGGGCCGTAACCGGCGCTCGAATACCGAGCTGGAACGCCAAGCGAAGCAGAACCGCACTGGTTACACGACGCATCCGGCCTCGGCGCACTGGTTCGTGGATGACGTCGATAATCCCTACTCCGAGGATAAGCCCTTCGATTGGATGCGCGGCTACCACGTCGGGGGCCGCTCGCTGCTCTGGGGCCGGCAGTCGTATCGGTTCAGCGAGCTCGATTTTGAGGCCAATGCCCGCGACGGGGTGGGCGTCGACTGGCCGATCCGCTACCGCGACCTCGCCCCGTGGTACGAGGAGGTCGAGCGCTTCGCCGGCATCAGCGGCCAGCGGGAGGGCCTCGCGCAGTTGCCGGACGGCGAGTTCCTTCCGCCGATGGCGATGAACTGCCTCGAGCAGGACGTGCGCGGGCGACTGGCGGAGAAGTTCAACGGCCGGGTGATGACCATCGGGCGCGCGGCGAACCTCACCGTGCCGCACCTCGGGCGCGGCTCCTGCCAATACCGCAACCGCTGCATTCGCGGCTGCCCCTACGGCGGCTACTTTAGCAGTAACTCCGCCACGCTCCCCGCCGCCTATGCCACCGGCCGGCTCACGCTCCGGCCGTTTTCGATCGTCACCGAAATCATCCCCGCCGCTGACGGCAAGCGCGCGGCCGGGGTGCGCGTGATCGATGCGGAGACGCGCGAGGTGATCGAGTTCCGCGCGCGTGTGATCTTCCTCTGCGCCTCCGCGGTGGCCTCGACGTTCATCCTGCTGAACTCCCGCTCCGACCGGTTTCCGCAGGGCTTCGGCAACGATAGCGGGGAACTTGGCCACAACCTGATGGATCACCACTTCAAGGTGGGCGCCGCCGGCATCTCCGACCGCTTCGCCGACCGCTATTTCCGCGGGAACCGACCGAACGGGATTTACATCCCCCGCTTCCGGAACCTCGACGCCGCCACGCGCCGCAAAGACTACCTGCGCGGCTTCGGCTACCAGGGCAGTGCCAGCCGCCTCGACTGGGCGCGCCCGATCCGCGAGCTGAGCTTCGGCGCCGGCCTCAAGACCGACTTGATCCGGCCCGGTCCGTGGCGCTTCGGCATCGGCGCGTGGGGCGAGTGCCTGCCCTACCACCGCAACCGGCTCTACCTGAACTCCGCGGTGCGGGACAAGTGGGGCCAACCCACCGTTACCTTCGACTGCGCTTGGCAGGAGAACGAGCTCGCGATGCGTAAGGATATGCAGGCCGCAGCGGTGGAGATGCTCGAGGCCGCCGGCCTGCGCGACGTCCGCGGATTCGACGACGGTAGCGCCCCGGGGCTCTGCATCCACGAGATGGGCACCGCGCGGATGGGACGGGACCCGCGCACCTCCGTCCTCAACGCGTGGAACCAAGTCCACGCAGCGCCCAATGTGTTCGTCACCGACGGCGCTTGCATGACCTCCAATTCCTGCGTCAACCCGTCCCTCACGTATATGGCGCTCACCGCGCGCGCCTGCGACCACGCCGTCGCGGAGATGAAGCGGAACCACCTGTGAACCCGCCCGCCCCCGCTCCCTACACCCGCCGCGAGGCGCTCGTCCGCGCGGCCGCTCTCGCCGGGCTGAGCCTCACGCCGGCCTGGATCGACCGCGTCCTGGCCGCCGCTGCCGGTCCGGTAGTTGCGCTTCCTCCCGCCCGTGCGGCCGTGCTGGCCGCGGCGGCGGAGCGGATCTTGCCCCGCACTGACACCCCGGGTGCGACTGACGTCGGGGTCCCGGCTTTTCTGGCCCGCCTGTTGGAGGGTTACGTTTCTCCCGCCGATCGTGACACGGTGCTGGTGGGCCTCGATGCGCTCGAGGCGGCGGCGCGTGCCGCGCACGGGCGGGGTTTTGCGGAGGTGGCCCCTGCGGCGCAGGACGCCTTCGTGCGCGCCGCGGCGGAGGCCGGCGGGCGCTTCTTCCCGCTGCTACGCGAATACACCCTGCTCGGCTATTTTACGTCCGAGCGGGTCGGCCGGGAGGTCCTGCATTACGACCCCGTGCCCGGCCGGTGGGACCCCTGCGTGCCGCTCGCGGAGGTGGGTGACCGACTCTGGACCCGCTGACCGCCGGCGCCGTCCCCGGCGGGCCGGGGTTGGCGCGGAGCTAATGTGCAACCTCGCCGCTGCTTCAGAGCAGCAGGAGGGCGGGGCTCTCGAGCAGCGACTTGAGGGCGTTGAGGTATTGAGCGCCGACGGCGCCGTCGACCACACGGTGGTCGCAGGATAGAGTGACGGTGAGCGTCTGGCCGATCTCGATGCGGTCGCCGCGGACGACGGGTTTCCGCACCGCCGCGCCAACCGCAAGGATGGCCGCGTTGGGCGGGTTGATGATCGCGCTGAAGCGCGGGATCCCCATCATTCCGAGGTTGGACACGCAGAACGTGCCGCCAGTGAATTCCGCGGGGGCGAGTTTCTTCTCCTTGGCTCGCTTGCCGAGGGCTTTCGCCTCGGCCGAAATTGCGAAGATCGACTTCAGGTGGGCGTCGCGCACGACGGGGGTGATCAACCCATCCTCAATCGCAACCGCGAACGAGACGTGGGCGGCGGCGAAGTAACGGATCTGGTTGCCCTCCCAAGACGCGTTGACCTGGGGTACCCGGCGCAGCGCTTCGGCGCTCGCCTTAAGGATAAAGTCGTTGACCGAGAGTTTAACCCCCTCGCCTTCGAGCGCCGCGTTCAGCTGCTCGCGGAGCGTGGTGAGTGGGGCCGCGTCGATCTCAATCTCGACGTAGAAGTGGGGCAGTTGGGTCTTGGACTCCAGCAGCCGGCGTGCGATGGCGCCGCGCATATTCGAGACGGCGACGGCGCGTTCTTCTTGAATCGGACCCTTAGCGAGGACGGAGGCGGCGGCGCGGGCGGCGGCCGGGGCAGGCGCTGCGGCGGCGGCGAGGACATCGGCGCGGCGGATGCGGCCTCCGGGGCCAGAGCCTTGGACGCGCGCGAGGTCGATGCCTTTGGCGGCGGCGACTTTGCGAGCTAGGGGAGTGGCCTTGATGCGGCCGGCCGCGGTGGGCGCGGGCGCCGGCGCGGGAGCGGGAGCCGCGACGGCAGCGGGCGCGGGCGCAGCGACAGGTGCCGGGGCGGGAGCGGGAGCGGGAGCCGGTGCGGGGCTGGTTGCGGCGGGAGCCGCGGGGGCCTTGGGGGCGGGCGCGGGGGCTGCCTCGCCGGGCTTGCCGATGGCGCACAGCGGGGCCCCGAGGGCGACCTGCGAGCCACCGGGCGCGTAGATCTTGAGGATCGTCCCGTCGAAGAAGCATTCCAGCTCCATCGTGGCCTTATCGGTCTCGACCTCGGCGAGCATATCGCCCGCCTTCACGACGTCGCCCTCTTTCTTCAGCCATTTGGCCAGCGTGCCCACCGTCATGGTGTCGCTGAGCTTTGGCATTTCGATGATGTTGGCCATGGCGGTGCGGGAAACGGGGTTCAGGCGAGCGTCTCGAGGGCGGCCTGGAGGACGCGGCGCGGGTTGGGAAGCTGCTCGACCTCGACGGGCGGGCTGTAGATCGCGGGCGCGTCGACCGTCGCGAGACGGTGGACCGGGCCGTCTAGCTCATCGAAGGCCTCACGCTGGATCATATAGGCGAGTTGGGAGCCGACGGAGGCGAAGGGCTTCTGCTCCTCGACGATCAGCACCCGGTGCGTCTTGGCGACCGAGCGCAGGACGGAATCGATATCCAAGGGACGGATCGTGCGTAGGTCGAGGACCTCGGCGGAGACCTTGTGCTCACGCTCCAGGACTTCCGCGGCGGCGAGCGAGTGTAGCACGGAGCGGCCGTAGGTGACGATCGTCAGGTCAGTACCGGGCCGTTTCACGTCGGCCAGACCCAGCGGGACGACATGTTCTCCGGCGGGCACTTCGCCCTTTTCCCCGTAGAGCATCGTGTTCTCGAGGAAGAACACTGGGTCGTTGTCGCGGATGGCCGACTTGAGCAGGCCCTTCGCGTCGGCGGGCGTGGAGGGGACGACAACCTTCACGCCGGGGTGGTTGGCGAGGACGTTCTCCGGCGTGTGCGAGTGCGTGGCGCCGACGTTCGTGCCGCCGTTGGCCGGGCCGCGGATCACGATGGGGCAGTGAATCTGGCCGCCGCTCATATAACGCACGTTGGCGGCGTTATTCAGAATTTGGTCGAAGGCGACGGAGTAGAAGGACCAGAACATCAGCTCCATCACGGGGCGGATGCCGAGCATGGAGGCGCCGATGCCGACGCCGATGAATCCAGCCTCGCTGATCGGGGTGTCGACGATCCGCTGGGGGCCGAAGCGGGCGAGGAGGCCCTCGGTGACCTTGTAGGCACCGTTGAACTGGGCGACTTCCTCGCCCATAACGACGACGTTGGGATCGCGTTCCAGCTCCTCTGCAAGGGCGTGGCGGACGGCTTCGCGGTAGGTGATGACAGGCACGGTGGAAGGGGGCTGCGGCGGTCCGTTCAGGTGAAGAAGAGGCGGCCCTGCGAGCGGCGCTCGGAGGGGTTGTCCGCCTCCCAGTAGACATCGGTTTGGATGTCGGCCGGGGTGGGGAAGGGGCTCGCCTCCGAGAAGTCGGCGGCGACATCGGCCTCGGCCCGCGCCTCGGTGTCGATCTGCTCCGCGGTGGCGGCGGTGAGCACGCCCTCGGCCAGCAATTTGTCTTGGAACAGCTGGATCGGATCCCGGGTGCGCCGGTACTCCTCGATCTCCTGCTTGCTGCGGTAGGTGTTGTCCGGGTCGGCGACTGAGTGGCCGCGGTAGCGGTAGGTGTCGATCTCGACGGTGCTCGGCTTGCCGGTCTCGCGGGCCAGCGTGAGGAACTTGTCCATCATCGCGCGCACCTCGTAAACGTCGTGGCCGCTGCACTGGCCCCACTGCATATCGTAGCCGGCCGCCCGCTGGGCGAGTTCGCCGGCGGAGGAGCGCGCCTGGCTGGTGCCCATCGAGTAGCCGTTATTCTCGATGACGAACACCACGGGAAGGTTCCAGAGGGAGGCCAAGTTGTAGGCCTCGTGGACGGCGCCCTGATTCACGGCGCCGTCACCCATAAAGGCCATCGCGGCGCCCTTCAGTCCCTTGTATTTCAGGGCGTAGGCGAGGCCGGCGCCGAGCGGGATCTGGCCGCCGACGATGCCGTGGCCGCCCCAGTAATTGCGGGACGGATCAAAGTAGTGCATCGAGCCCCCTTTGCCCTTGGAGCAGCCCGTGGCCTTGCCGTAGAGCTCGGCCATCAGCGCCTTGGTATCCATCCCGACGGCGATCGCGTGGCCGTGGTCGCGGTAGGCGGTGATCACGTGGTCGTTGGGCCCCATCAGCGAACAGCAGCCGACGGCGACGGCCTCCTGGCCGATGTAAAGGTGGAGGAACCCACCGATCTTCTTGGCTTGGTAGGCGCGGAGGCTGCGCTCCTCGAACCGGCGGATCCGCATCATCTTGCGGAAGAGCTCGATCCGCTCCTCGGGGGTCAGGCGGGCGTTCACGGGCGCCTGCGCGTGATCGTTGGCGGCGGGGGACGTTGCTTCCTTGGCGGTCGGTTTCTTGCTCACGGAGGACGAAGGGAAAGGCTCAAGCTGCGGCTGCCGCTGCGGCGAATCAAGCGCGGAGATTCGCGGTCGTGCCGGGGCCGGGGATTACTTCCTCGATCTCGATGCGCAGGGGCGCATCCGGGGCGCAATCCGCCTTGAGGGCTACGAAGCCGTCCCGGTGCCGGTCGTAGATCGGCCAGAGCGCCTGGCGATCGGTGTCGGGAATGGGCAGGGCGTCGATCGCCGCACGGGAGAAGAAGGCGAAGCTGCCCTCGTCGATCGGGGGCGGGAGTGCGCGCAGCGGCACGCGGCAGCGGAAGAGGAACATCAGCCAGTGGGCGTGCCCCTCGTAGGCTTTCTCGGCGATCAGGGCGAAAAGGTGGAAGTCGCCCGCCGCGACCCGGTGGCCGGTCTCCTCGAACGTTTCCCGAACCGCGCACTCAAAAGGGGACTCGCCGCGCGCGGTCTCCAGCTTGCCCCCGATCGGGCTCCAAACGCCCAAGTTCGGTGCCTTGGCCCGTAGCATCAGCAGGAGTTCCCCGGACTCGTTTTCCAAGAAGACAAGAACGGCGAGTTTGTGGGCGAGCGGGGCGGGGGAGGACATAGGCCGCGAAAAAGTTTGAGCGTGACCCCGGTTAAGGAGCGCTCAACTTTTTTCGGGTGCTCCGCCTCGCCCGCGTTCTCGCCTGCACCCTTGCCTTCCCCTGGGCGACGGCGGCCCCGGCTCCCGCCCCGTCCGTCGAGGTGGTGAATCTGCGCACCAATCAAGTGCGGCCGAGCAATGGCGGCCCCGCGTGGCTGGAGACCACGCTCTCGCTTAACGTGCGGCCCCCCGGCGGCGGTCCCGCGCCGGTCGTCGCGGCAGTGCGGGTTGCACTGCTCCTCGCGTTCGAGCTGCCGGGTTCGGCCGGCGGCCCTCGTCGCACGCAGGCCTACGCCGCCGCGGTGGAGTGCGTAGCGCTGGAACCAGGGCGAGCGGAGGTCCGTTTCTACCTACCCCCGGAAATCCTCAAACGGGACCAGATTCGGGGGGACCCCAAATTTTGGGGGGTGGAACTCATCGCAGGCGGCGAGGCCCTCCCTGCCGCCCGCACGGCGTACTCCGCCAACCTCGGCCCCCCCGCCGCCCGAACCGAGTTCCAGCGACGCTGGGCGCCGGCGGCGGCGGCCAACGACGGGATCCTGCAACCGCAGCACCTCACGCCATTCGCCTTGGAGTACCCGCGTTCGACCCCGTCGGTCGTCCGCCGGGAGCCCCGCTGAAGGTTCCCCGTAACCATAATACGCTTGCCGCGTCTCGCCCCATTTGAAATCGCCTTACTCCTTCTTGCCCAATTATGCGCCCCCCCCGCATTCTCGCCGTTGACGTCGGCGCCGGCCATGTCGCCTGCGGGGTTTTCTCCGTCGGCGCGTCGGGCAGGCTGGTGCTACAGCAGTTCGCGCTCGAGCCGCATAGCCCGGACCCCGCCCACGACAACCGCTGGTCGCTTGAGGTGGCGCAGTCGCTCGGCGCCATCGTTGCCCGCCGCCGCCTCGGTGGTCTCGCCGCCCTCGCGGTCCCCGGCCACCTTGCGCTAACCAAGTTCATCAAGACCCCCTCCGTCGCGAAGGAGAAGCGGGGTCGGATCGTCGCCTTCGAGGCGGCGGAGAACATCCCCCACGCCCTCGAGGAGGTCGTCTGGGACCACGCGGTCATCGCGGACGACGGCTTCGATCTCGAGGTCCTGCTCACCGCCGTGAAGTTCGAGGCGATGCAGTCGCTCTGTGCGGCCGCCGATGCCGCGGGGTTCCCGGTCGAGCGCGCCACGCCCGCCGGAGTGGCGCTGTATCACGCTTTCCGCCACACGCATCCGCAGCAGGCGGAGCCGGTGATCGTCGCGAACGTCGGCGCGCGCACGACCACCTTGCTCTTCGCGGAGGGGGACCGCTACTCGCTCCGCAGCCTCGGGCTGGCGGGCAACGCGGTGACTCAGGCGATCGCCGACGAGCTGCGCATCGACTTCGCCTCGGCGGAGACGCTCAAGCTCCAAGTACTCACCGGTCAGACGGATCTGCCGGCCGCCTCGCCCTCGCGCGCCGCGGTGCAACGCGCGGCAGCCACATTCTGCTCCCGGCTCCAGCTCGAAATCACCCGGTCGGCCGTGAACCACCGGCGGCACACGGGCGCCAGTCCCGCTGTTGCCGTCTACCTCACGGGAGGCGGCTCCCTGCTCGCCGAGCTCCCCGCGGTTCTCGCCGAAAAGCTTCGGCTGCCGGTCGAGCGCCTGGAGGTCCTGCGCCAGGTCGACGTGGCCGCGGATGCTCGGGCGGGCGGTGCCGAGGCTTCCGCTGCGGTGCTGGCCGACCTCGTCGGCCTCGCCACCCGCCTGGTGAATCCCCGCGAGGAGGAGCCCAGCCTACTGCCCCCGGCGCTCACCCGGGCGCTCGCTTTCCGGAAACGCCAGCCAATGTTGCTCGCCGCCGCCGCTGCCGCGACCCTCGCGTTTGCGCCCCCCGCTTACTATTACCATCACGTCACGCGCGGCCTGCAGGAGCAGATCTCCCGCTACGACGGCCAGTTGATGCCGCTCCGCTCGGTGCAGAACCGCAACGAGGGCAATCTCCGCCAGATTGCAGAGGCCGGTCGCCAGATCACCGCGCTCAAGGGCGCCTTCGAGACCAAGGCCAACTGGGTTAACTTTTTGGCGAGTCTTCAGGAACGCTTGGTCCAGATCGAGGACGTCTGGCTTGACCGCCTACAGGTGCAACGCCCACCCGTTGAAGAAACGGCTGCGGTGGACGCCCCCCCGCCTCCCGAGGAGCCCACTCCGGACGGCCAAGCCCCCGCCCCCTCAGCCGTACCCCCGCCAGTGCCGGCGGGTCCCCCCGTCCGCCTCGCCTTGAGCGGCCGATTGCTCGACGTGAAGAACCCGCAGTCGAAGGTGAGCCCGGAATCGATCGAGCGCGTAAAGCGGCTCCTCGCAGGTTTCGCTGGTTCGCCGTTCGTGACCGCGGTGGAGAACGAGCGCTTCGACACCAGCCAGAACGGCATCCTGCGCTTTGATTTTACGCTCGTGATTAACCCCCGTCAGACTCTCTGAGCGGCCTCCCGATGAACTGGTACCGTCACTATCCGGGATTCGCGATCGGCCTCACCGTCTGCGGGCTGGTCGCCGCGGGCGGGATCTCCCTCGGTGTCGAGCGCTGGATGGCCTCGCGAGCGGAGGCGACCCGCCTGCAGCAGCGACGGGCTGAACTTGAGGGGATGGGGCAGGTGAACCCTGCGCCGACGCGCGAGGTGGCGGCGGCGATTGAGGCGGACCTAGCCCGCGCCCAAGCCGCGCTGGCGGCGATGAAGTCGGAACTTTCCGGTCAGCCGGCCGCCGTCGAGAAGCTGCGGGCGGTCAAGGTCCCGGCCGCCCGCACGGACGCTTTCTTCGATCTCGCCACGTACGTGGAGCGGGTGAAGGAGGCCGCGGCGAAAGCCGGCGTCCAACTCCGCCCCGAAGCGGCCCGGGCCGGTTTCGCACAGTACGCCAACGAAGGCCCCGAGACGGACCGGATCGAGCCGGTGTTCCGGCAACGCCAGCTGGCGGAGCATCTGCTGAACCTGCTGCTCGAGGCCCGGCCGGAAGCGATCGTCGCGCTCCGGCGGGAGCGCCCGCGGACCAAGGTCGAGCGTGAGGCGGAGGCTCAAGCGCTCGCCAATGGCCAGCCGCCCCCAGCCCCCGAGGGCGGCGACGGCCCGGACTTTTTCACGTTGGATCCCCGTGGTAGCGCGCGCGTGCCGGGCTTCGTGGAAACCAGCGCTTTCCGCCTCACCTTTCAGGGCGAAACGGCCGCGCTCCGACTTTTCCTCAACCGGCTCGCGGCCTTCGAGCTGCCGTTCCTCGTGCGGGAAATCGAAGTGGAGCCGGTGAGCGCCGAGGATGTCGCGGCGGATGCGCCCGCAGCCGCCCTCGCGCCGGTTGTCGCGTTGCCGAGCGCCGCGCCGGCCGCTCGCGACGCTGCGACGACCGCGACGAAGGCCCCCGCGCAAACCCCGCTGGTGCCGCGATCAACCTCCCGTTTCACCGTCACGGTCGAACACCTCGAGCTCCTCACCCCGCCGCCCGCCGAGGGCGGCGCGGAGGCGACCAACCCCTGACCTGGTAACCCGTCCGTATGGCCGCCCTCCCCAGCGAAAAGATTTATCTCGGACTCGCCCTGCTGGTCGTCGCCGGCTCCGCGGCTGGCTTCGGCGCGCTCGTCCTGCGCCAAGAGCGCGCGGACGCGTCTCCATTGCCCGCCGCGCAGTTGAATGAGGAGCCGTACGCGCCGAAGGCCGCCGTGGCACCGCCCGTTAAAGTGGAGGCTTGGGCCGCTCCCGCCCCGCAGACCCGCGGCCGTGACTGGGTCTACGATGCCTTCTCGCCGCCCGAGATTTACTACAACGGCCGCTCGCGACAGTTCTCGGTCAAGCCGCCCGCGAGTCTCGTCGAGGGCGATGCCGCCGAACCTTTCGGGCTGGAACTGGTCGCGGTGCGTCCGGAGCCATTCCGGCTGCAGTTGATCGGTTATGTGGGCGCCGCCGGCAATTGGCGCGGGACATTCCAAAACACCCGCACCGGAGAGGTTTTCCTCGCTGCTGCCGGGCGCCGGCTGCCGACCCTCGGCCTGACCATCCGGAGCCTCGACGTTGGGCCCCAGCCAGTGGCCGTAGCTGACAGTATGACCACCCGCCAGCGCGTCGCCTCCGCTGTGGTGCGCGATGAACAGGCCGGGCGCGACGTTACCCTGACGCATCGCGAGCGCGTTTACACCGGCACCCTCTTCGCCTTCGTGGCGGCGCCCGCCCAGTCCGCGACCCGCGAGGTGCGCATCGGCGATTCCTTCAAGCTGGGTGAGGCGAACTACCGGATCGAAAAGATCGAGGCGACCCCGCCTGCCGTCGAGGTGCTGAAGGAGGCTACGAGCCTGCCCCAGCCCGACCGCCGCATCCTGCTGCCGCGCGAACCCGAGGGCCCCGAGGAGGGGACTCCTGCGCCTACCTCCTGACCCTTTCCCCGCCGACCCCTTCCTTTGCAATGAATACCCGCTCCGTTCCCGTGTCCCTGTCCGTCGCGCTGGCCGCCGCCCTCTGCTGCTCGGCCCCCCTCGCGCGCGATGTCCGGGCACAAACCCCCACGGACACCAAGATTCGCCTGATGGCCGAAGCGCTCCGCGCGCGTGACGCGGGAGACCTGACGGCGGCCCAGGCGGCCCTAACGCGGCTCGCGGCGCTCAGCCCGGACGATCGCGCTGTGCAGCGACTCCGCGCCGAGGTCGAGGCGCAGGCGCGGACTCGGCCCGCTTCCGCCGCCGTCGCGGCAGCGCCCGCCCGCCCGGCCCCGGCGATGGTCGAGGTGCGGATCCCGGATCCGGCCCAGCCGCCGGCGCCCCCCGCCCCGAGCCAAGAACAGGAAGCCGAGGCTCTGGCCCGGGCGGAGACCGCCCGCTTGGAGCAACTCGTCGCCACCGCCCAGACCCAGCTTTCGACCGCCCGGACCCAGGCCCGCGGCGGCCGCTACGAAGAGGCGATCACCACCGTGGATGCCGCGCTCGCGGCGCTCCCCGCGAATCCGGTCACCCAGAAGGTCGCCGGTGACCTCCGGGCCGAGAAAGCCTCCGCGCTGCTCGACCGAGCCCAGGCCCTGGTCCGCGGCGGCGACATCGCCGGTTCCCGCGCCGCGATGATCGCTCACGACCAGCTCGCCAGCCCGAACGCCCGCGCCGCCGGGATCGAGCGCCAGATCGCCCGCGCCGAGACGCGCCCGCTGGCCGCCGGGGTCGATCCCGCCTTCGTTTCGGATCGCGCGGCGACGGCGCAGCTGATCGCCAAGGGCCGGGCCCAGTACGTGGCGGGTGACCTCGATGGCGCCCAAGAGACCTTTCGGGGCATCGAGGCGCAGGAACCCGACAATACGGTCGCGAAGGGGTTTCTGCTCCGGATCGCCGAGGAGAAGACCGAGATGGGCGCATTGAACCGCGAGAAGACCCGCGCCCAGCTGCTCGAGGAAGTCGCCAAGAGCTGGCAGCGGCCCGGGATTTACCAGGAGCGCCCCCGTGAAACGGATCGCGCCGCCGCCGTGGGCCCGCTCGCCCAGAAGTTGGCCCAGATCACCCTGCCAGCGGTCAGCTGGACGCGGGCCCCGATCGGCGACGTGGTTGCCGCTCTGAGCGCGATCTCCGAAGAGTTCGACACCACCGGCGCCTCGGGTGCTAAGGGCGTCAACGTCGTCCTGATCGACACCAGCAACAAGAATCCGCTCGTCACGCTCACCCTGCGCAACGCCACCCTGAAGCGTGTCCTCGACTTCGTTACGGAGGCGGTCGGCTATCAGTACGAGGTGCAGGCTGACGCGGTGGTGGTCCGCCCGGGCGGTGAGACCACGACGCTCGAGACTCAGTTCTTCCCGGTCACCCGGGCCACTGTGCTCCGGATGACCGGCATCGCCGGTGCGGCCTCCGCTAGCGCGTCCCGCGAGGGTGGGGCGGCGAGCGAGGGCGAGGCTGCCGCGCCTGGAGGCGAGGCAGCGGCGATGAAGGCCTTCCTGCAGCAGGCGGGCGTCAGCTTCACGGTGGAGGGCAGCTCGCTGGCCTATGACGGCTCGGCGATCCTCGTCACCCAGACCGCGCGCAACAACGAGCGCATCCGCAATATCCTCGCCCGTTACAACGACGTGCGCCAGGTCGAGATCGAAGCCAAGTTTATGGAGGTGCAGGAGGGCGCGCTCGAGGAGCTCGGCGTCACCTGGAACCTCAACCGCCGCGGCATCGCCCGGGTCAACCCGTCCACCGGCGCGCCGGTGCTCGACGTGAACGGCCGCCAAATCTTCGACCCGCAGGAGACCTACACCAGCGCCGGAGTCACGCGCCCCCTCGTCGGCGCCTTCCCCAGCACTTCGAACGCCAATGCCCTCGTGATCAAGGATCCGGCGATTTCGCTGTCGGAGACGGACCCGAACCAGACGCAGGGCCAGCTGCGGGTCCCGGTCTCGCCGACCGGTGTGCCCGGCAGCGTCCAGCTCGCGGCCACCGCCAACGCCCTCGCGAACATCGTGGGCTTCGTGGGTGAGTTCGACGTCAGCGCGGCGGTTCGCGCCCTCTCCCAGAAGCAGGGTACGGACCTGCTCAGCTCGCCCAAGTTGACGGTGCTCTCCGGCAACCCTGCCAACATCACGGTCGCCCAGGAGCTGCGGTATCCGCAGAGCTACGGCGAAATCCAGAGCCAGGTCGGCACCGGCGCGGTTGCTGGTGGCGCGGCCGGCGTGACGATTACCGCGGGCACGCCGCAGGAGTTTACCGCGCGCAATGTCGGCGTGGAGCTGAAAGTCACCCCGACCGTGGAGGAGGACGATTACAGCATCAGCCTCGATCTGAACCCCCGCGTCACCGAATTCGAGGGCTTTGTCGAGTATGGCGGCCCGAGCGTGGCCATCTCGGGTACGACCACGGTTACGGTCCCCCCCGGTTTCTACCAACCGATCTTCTCGGTCCGCGACATCTCGACCAAGGTGACGATTTGGGACGGGGCGACGCTCGTGATGGGCGGCCTGACCCGGGAGGAGGTCAAGAAGGTCAACGATAAGATCCCGTTCTTCGGGGACCTCCCGCTCGTGGGCCGGCTCTTCCGCTCGAAGGGCGAGAGCGCCCAGAAGCGTAACCTGCTCATCTTCGTGACCGCGAATCTGGTCAGCCCCGGCGGTTCGCCGAAGAAGCAGAACCTAAAGAGTACCCCGGCGAACTCGCTCTTCCAGAACCCGACGATCGTGACCCCGGCCAGCGCCGAGCCGCGCACCCGCAGCGGCGCGAAGTAAACCGCCCTGCCGACCGCCATGCCTCCCTTCTTCCGCCGCGTCTCGTCGGTGCTGGCCGGCCTCGCCGCGCTGGCCGCCGTCCCCGGTGCACTCGGCACCCCGACGATCTCCTTCACCCCTGGTTCCTTCCCGGCGACGGGTTCGCCGGCCGGCGTGGTCAGCACCCCGGCCGGGCTGGTCATCAGCGTCAACGCCTCGCCCACCGCTTCGGCCTCCATCGTTGGAGTCGTCGTCTCCGTCAACGGGACCAACCTCGGGACCGCCACCGGCTCCTCGCCGTTCACGGTGCCGTGGTTCCCGAGCGTTGCGGGAACCTATACGATCTCCGCCACGGTCACGGACACCTCTGCCAACGCCACCGGCGCCGGGGCCTCGGTCAACAATGCCACCGCCAACAGCATTGTCACCTTGGGCGCGGCCCGCGCCGCCCAAGTGCTCGCGCCGGCGAGTGGCGCCTCGTTAGTGCTCGGTTCACGCGTCTTTCTTCGCTCCTCTGCGGCGCTCTCCGACGGGGTGGTACAGCAGGTCGAATTTGTCCTCGATGCTGGAACCCCCGGCGAGTCCGTCCTCGCGGCGGCCACCCAGCCGCCCTACAACGTTTCCTACTTGGTGGGTGGCCTTGCGCCCGGCGCGCATACCCTCACGGCCCGCGCGACGGCCAACACCGGCGGCGGTGCCACTCTCTTCGATTCCCCTGCGGTCAGCTTCAACGTCGTCTCCGCCGTTGGCGTGCCACCCACGGTCGCAATCACCGCACCGGTCGCCAGCGCGTTCCTCGCGACTAGCACGGCCGTCACCCTGACCGCCACCGCCTCCGACGCGGACGGTTTCATCCCGAGTTCCTCGGGCGGCGGTGTCACCTTCTTCGCCGATGGCGAGCCGGTTGGGACCGACCTCACCGCACCGTATTCGGTCACGTGGACTCCGTCCGTCGCCAAGAGCTATTCGCTGGTCGCGCAGGCGGTCGATGACCGCGGTAACGTCGGCCAGTCCGCGCCGGTTACGGTCAGTGCCGTCGCCTCGCTACCCACGGTCACCGTCTCGGCGCCGGCCACCGCTACCGCCGGCACCGCCGCCACGATTACCGCCGCCGCCACGGCCAGCACCGGCGCCACGGTCACGTCGGTTCAGTTCCTCGTGAACGGCGTCGCGCTGGGCGCAGCTTTGAACGCCCCGCCCTACAGCGTGGTGTGGACCCCTTCCGTTCTGGGCAGCAACGCGATCACGGCGCAGGTCACCGATTCCGTCGGGATTATCGCCACTTCCGCGTCCGCGAACGTCACGGTATCCACCGCGAGTGGCACCGCGGTCAGCCTGCTGGCCCCGATCAACGGCGCGACGCTGCCGCAGGGCTCACAGGTGTTCCTGCGCTCCACGGCGGCGATCGCCGGCAGCATCGTCAGCCGCGTGGATTACTACCTGGACGGGGTCGCGCTGCCCGGCGCCTCCGTGACCCAGGCCCCGTACAATGTCGCCTACACGGTGACGGCGCCCGCCGGCCCCCACACCCTGTTCGCCCGGGCGGTGGCCAGCGACGGCGCGACGGTGGATTCCTCCACGGCCGCCATCACGGTCGTGCCGCCGGTGGGCGTCTCACCCACGGTTTCGCTGACCGCGCCGGCTTCCGGTTCGTTCGTGGCCACCGGTGCCTCGGTTTCGCTGACCGCGCTAGCGGCGGACGCCGACGGCTTCATCTCGCCGAACGCGGGCGGGGGCGTGACGTTTTTCGCCGACGGCGAGCCGATTGGCAGTGATCTCGTGGCGCCCTACGCCACCACCTGGACCCCGGCCGTGGCCAAGGCCTACTCGCTGCGGGCGCAGACCGTGGACGACAAGGGCAACCTGACGCTCTCCGCCCCGGTCACGGTGACCGCGCTCGCCGCTTTGCCCACCGTGTCGCTTGTCTCACCGCCGACGGTCGCCACCGTCGGAGCGCCGGTTACTTTGACCGCGACGGCCAACGCCAGCCCCGGTGCGACGGTGACTTCGGTGGTCTTCTTGGCTAACGGAACGCCGATTGGTGTGCCCGCGGCGGTCTCGCCCTACACGGTCTCGTGGACCCCGGCCGCGAGCGGCGCCGTCTCGCTGACCGCACAGGTCACGGATTCCGCCGGCGCTGTCATCACCTCCTCGGCCTCCGCGGTCACCGTCGGTTCGGCGGCAGCCTCGGTCGCCCTGATCGCGCCGACGACCGGTTCGGTGGTCGCGGTGGGCACCCCGATCGATGTCAGCGCGACGGCCACCGCCTCGGCGCCCGGCGCCTCCGTGGCCAGCGTGCAGTTTCTCGCCGGGACCTCGGTCATCGGTACCGCCACGGTGCCGACCGGGGGTGTTTACTCCGTCAAGTGGACCCCGACGTCCGGCAACACGACGCTCACGGCGCGGGTCACTGATACCCTAGGGAGCACGGTCACTTCTACCGGCGTCACGGTCACCGGCGTCGCCCAGACGGCCGTGACCCTGACCGCGCCGGCGAGCAATGCCTCGGCGACGCTTGGGGTGCCGTTCACGTTGACCGCCTCCGCCTCGGCTACTCCGGGTACCGTGGTGACTCAGGTGGAGTTTTTCGCTGGGGCGACCTCGCTTGGCGTGGTCCCCGCTACGCCCTTCACGCTGGCGTGGACTCCGGCCGCAGTCGGCACCTTCGCGATCAAGGCGCGGGTCACCGATTCCGCCGGCACCACCGCTGAATCCGCCTCCGTCAATGTCACGGTCGGGCAGTCTTCCTCGGCCTTCGTCGCCGTTACGAGCCCCGTTCCGGGCGCAGTCGTTACGGTCGGTGTACCCGCAGAGGTGACGGCCACGGCCACCGCGCCCACGGCGGGCGCCATCGTCAGTCAGGTGCAGTTCCTCGCCGGCACCTCGGTGATCGGCACGGTGACGACCCCGTTGGGCGGGGTGTACTCGGTCAAATGGACCCCGACGGCGGGCAACACCACTCTCACCGCTCGCGTGACCGACACCTTGGGCGGCACCGCCACCTCGTCTGGCGTGACTGTCACCGGTGTGGTTGCGACGAGTGTCTCGCTCACCGCACCCGCCAACAACTCCACCGCCGTAGTCGGAACTGCGGTGAACCTCACGGCCTCTGCCGCGGCCACCGCGGGGGCGATTATCACCCAAGTCGAGTTTCTCGCCGCGGGCGTGCCGGTTGGGACGGTGACCACCGCGCCGTTCACCCTAGCTTGGACGCCCGCCGCCTCGGGTCCCACGGCCGTGACCGCTCGTGCGACCGATTCGTTCGGTAACATCGTCACCTCCGCCGCGATCAACGTGACGGTCAATGCGGCCCCGCCTACGATCGTCCTCACTAGCCCGACCCCAGGTAACCAGCTGAACGCCGGTACGCCGGTGCCGATCACGGCGACGGTCAACCCCGGTTCCGCCGGAGCGGCCATCACCCGGGTGCAGTTCCTCGCGGGCAGCACGGTCGTCTCTACGGTCGCCGGCGATCCTACCACCGCGACTTACACGGGCACTTGGACCCCGGCCTCCGCCGGCGACTTCAACCTCAGTGCCCGCGTGACCGACGCCAACGGCACGGTAGTCACCTCGGCGACCGTCAACGTCACGGTGATCACCGTGAGCACCCAGGTCGTCATCACCAGTCCGACCGCGGGTGGCGCTCAGGTGGGCACCCCGCTCGTCTTCAGCGCGAATGTCGACGCTGCCCCTGGAGTCACGATCACCCAGGTGCAGTTCCTCGCTGGTTCCACGGTGGTCGCGACGCTGCCGGGCAATGCCGCCGCAACGAGCTACAGCACCACTTGGACGCCCACCGCCGCGGGTTCGTACAACCTCACGGTGCGGACGACCGACTCGAACGGCGTGGTGCGCAACTCGGCCGCGGTCCAAGTCGTGGCCCAGGCCACGACGGTCAGCCTCTCGCTGCTGCCCAATAACACCAGCATCGCGGTGAACTCCTCGCGGATGATCAGCGCCAGCGCCTCGGCGCCCGCGGGCGTCGCCTCGGTGGAGTTCTACTACGTGGGGGCCTCCGGCATTACCCTGATCGGCACGGACACCGCCCCGCCGTATAACATCCTCTTTACCGCGCCCGATGAGCCCGGGCGCCGGGTGCTGCGGGCCCGGGCCTACGACATCTTGGGGCAGTCGGTGGATTCGGCCGACTTCACGATCAACATCACCGGACAGATCGGGGAACCGCCGGTGCTGGGCATTCTCACCCCGGTCAGCGGCTCCTTTGTCGCTGCCAACAACACCACGACCATCTCCGGTACGGCGACCGACGCCGACGGCTCGATCAGTAGCATCCAAGTGTTCGTTAATGGCACCACCGCCGGCCTCGGCGGCGCGGGCGTCACTGGTGTCACCAACGGGGTCTGGTCCGTCAGTTGGACGCCCACCTCCTCAGGTGTCGCCTCGATTTCCGCTATCGCCACCGACAATGCGGGCAACTCTGTTGCCGCGCCCGCGGTGGGAGTGAACATTTCGGATAGCACGTCCCCGTTCATTAACCTCTCCCTTTCGCCCCGCACCGCCGCGGCGGCCGCCAGCACGACGCTGCCCAGCGGCGCGGTACGCACGCTGGTCGCGGATGTCGCCGCGTCCTCCGGACGCGCCGTGGTGCGGGTCGAGTTCTTCGTGGATGGCACCAAGGTCGGCGAGGATACCTCCGCCCCCTACACGCACCGCTACACCGCGCCGGCCCTCGCCGCCGGGGAGCTCTCCCGCCCGTACGTGCTGTCCGCCCGGGCAACCGATAACGCGGGCACCGCCCGCGACGTCCAGGTTTCGGTGCTGGTCATCTCGCCGGTCGGCGCGCCGCCCACGGTGAACCTCCTCACCCCGGCCAACGGGGCTTCTACCACCCCGGGGTCCGCCATCAGCCTCGCTGCCACCTCCACCTCCATCGACAGCACAATCGCGAGCGTCCAGTTCTACGTGAACGGTAGCCCCGCGCCGGTCAACGGAGGTAACGGCATCACGGCCGCGCCGTACGTAACCACCTTCGTGCCGACTCTGCCCGGCTCCTATGTCATCGACGCGATCGCGACCGATGCCCGCGGCAATACGGCGGTCTCGAACTCGGTGACGGTGTCGGCCGCCTTGCCGGTGCCGACGATCGTCTTCACCGCGCCCAATCCGAACGCCACCGCCCGCGCCACGCCCGGGGTCCCGCTCACCCTCGCGGCCACCCCCTCCGTCCTCGGCGGCGGCGCCCAGTTCCTGCTGGTGGAGTTTCTCCTGGATGGCGTGCAGATCGGGGCGGACACGACCGCCCCCTACACCTTCTCGTGGATCCCGACGGCCGCCCAACTCGGGGAGCGGGTCCTGACTGCGCGCGTCACTGACCTCAACGCCCAGGTCGTCACTACGGCTCCGCTCACGGTCAACGTCGCCAATGTCGTCGGTTCGCCGCCGACGGTCACGGTCTCCGCGACGCCCATCCCGGGCAACGGCCTCCAGACTGCTTCGACCATCAACTTCCAGGCCACGGCCGTCGCCACCGGCACCGGCTCCACCCTGCGTAATGTCGAAATCTTCCTCAATGACGTCAGCATCGGCCTCGCGACTCGCGAGCAGACCACGAACTTCTACCGCCGCGCGTTCGACCTCAGCCAATTCGACTTCAGCACGATCACGCCGACGATCAACGAGAACACCGGCGCGGTGACTTACCCGGTGCGGCTTTACGCCATCGCCCGTGACAGCAACAACAACCAGACGGTCTCGCCCACGGTCAACCTCACCATCTTCCCGGCCACCAGCGCTCCGCCGACCATTCAGGTCCAGGCGTTGACCCCGACGAACATCACCGCCGGCACCCAGTTCTTCATGCAGGCGAACCTGAACGACCCGGATGGCAACGTGAGCACGGTCCAGCTCTACGCCAACGGCAGCCTGGTGGGGAACTTCCCGAACCCGCAGCAGGGCCAGCTCCTGACCTACACCGCCAACACGGCGGGCCGGTTCAACCTCTATGCGGTCGTCACGGACGAGACGGGCAACACCGCCGTCTCTACGCCCTCGATCGTCATCAATGTCACCGCCGTCACCGCTCCCACCACCGCGATCACCCGGCCCGAGGACAACAGTACCGCAACGACCGTCGGTTCCCCGGTCTTCCTCGAGGGCACCGCCGTCAATGCCGTGACGACCCAAGTTCCCACTCTTCAGTTCATCGCGACCGCGGCCGGCGGCGCCCGCCAAGTCATCACCGGCACCCGCGTCGGCACCACCACCAGCTACCGCGCGATTTGGACCCCCACCAACCCCGACACCTATACGATCACAACCCAGGCCTCCGTCGGCAATGTGCAGGGCACGAGCACGACCTCCCGCCGGGTGGTGGTCAGCGATGTCGTGGGCCTCGCCCCGACGATCAGCCTGACGCGTTCGCCCGGGGTCCTCGGCTACCCGACGTCGGCCCAGACCGCCTCGTCTGCCGACTTCGCCGCCACCGCGCAGGATCCCGATGGCGCCGTCGTCGCCGTCGAGTTCTTCCTCAATCGATTCAGCATCGGTCAGGCGCGCCGGGATCCGCAGGGCAATACCTGGCGCCTGCAAGCATCGTTCGCGGGGCTCCAGCCCGGGTCGACCGAGATCGTGGCCCTCGCCCGCGATAGCTCCGGCAACGTCGTCCCCTCGGCCACGGGATTCATCAACGTGACCGCCGCCGCCAGCATCGCGCCTTCGATCACGATCACCCCGTCAACGACCAATCCGGCCTTTAATCGTCAGGTCCAGCTCCGCGCCAACGCCCGGGACACCGACGGCACGGTGACGAGCGTTCAGTACTTCGCCAACGCGCTGCCCATCACGTCCTCGACCAACGGCGGCTCTCTGTTCCTCTCCAATTGGACTCCCACCTCCGAGGGCAAGTACCTGCTCTGGGCGCTCGCCACGGACAGCTCGGGCATCACGACCGTCTCGCCGACGCTCGAGCTCAACGTCCGCCGCAATAATCCCGTCCTCGAGAACGCCGCCTTCATTCTGCAGACCTACCAGGACATCGCGAACACCACGACGATCAACCCGCTGGTGTTCGATGATCTGGACGAGCGGCTCGGTTCCGGCGCGCTCACCCGGGCCGATTTCGTCGCCTCCCTCCTCGACCAGCCTGGCTTCCTCGCTCCGGTCCAGTTCCTTGCGACCTATCAGGTGCTGATGGGCCGCTGGCCGACCCCGCAGGACTACTCGAACTTCCTCGCCGTCGCCCGAGGTAGTCTCAGCAACGCCGTGGGCGGGGTGCTCTTTGCGAATGATTACTTCGCCAAGTACGGGACCGTTCCTACGACAGGGCTGCTCAATAGCCCGACGAGCGCCATCCCGGCGCGCACGTTCTTGGATCGTCTCTGGGCCAATGCCGGTTCCAGCCCGTCCACCAACCGGGAGACCGATCTCGTCCGGTTCATGAGTAACAACGTGCTGAGCACGAACATCGGTCGCGGGTACAACGTGATCGGGGTGAATCAGGCCGTCGCCGAGTTCGTCGTGAATACGAACGCAGCGAATACCGCCCTCTGGAACCGAGCCCGGGCCGCCGCGATCTTCTATCAGCTCGCCCGCCCGCCCGTCACGGTGACTTACGAGGAGATCACGGCCCGCGTCGATGCGCTCCTGCGTCTGCCTGACACGAAGGCGATCGTCGACGCCGTGCTGAAGGACGAGCTCTACGGCTACCGCTATGTGACGATCACCCGACACCCGCAGTCGCTGGTCGTGTCGCCGCGTTCCGGCGCGATCTTCTCGGTCGAGGCTCAAGGTGCTCCCCCGCTGGTCTATCAGTGGCTCCTGAACGGCGCCCCGATTCCCGGCGCCACCAGCCCCGTGCTGAGCCTCACGAACGTGGATACGAGCCGCGTCGGCACCTACACCGCGGTCATCACCTCCGCGGCAGGAGTCGCCACCTCCGATCCGGCGACGCTCACGCTCTCGAACGTCACCACCCGGCTCGCGAACATCTCCACGCGTGGCCAGACCTCGGCGGGTGCCAACGTGCTGATCGGTGGGTTCGTGGTGAACGCCCCGGCGGGTCAGACCCGTCAGATGCTGATCCGGGTCGTCGGCCCGACGCTCGCGGGTGCCCCCTTCAACCTAGCGAATACCCTGAACAACCCGTCGCTCGCCCTCTACGTTGGCACGAACCAGAACCCTGTGCTCACGAACGACGACTGGGGGACGCAGGCCGCCGGCGCTGCCCAAGTTCAGGCGATCCAGCAGGCGACCAACCGTGCCGCCGCGTTCGCCCTGCAGGCCAATTCCCGCGACGCGGCGATTCTCGCCACCCTGCCCGCCGGACCTTACACGGTTCAAGCTCAGGTCGGGCCCGGTTCGACCAACCCCTCTGGCTTGGTGCTAATCGAGGTCTACGATGTCACCCAAGGGGGTCCGGCCGCCCCCAAGGCGATCAACGTCTCCACCCGCGGCGCGGTCGGAACGGGAGCCAACTCCCTGATCGCCGGCTTCGTGGTCACCGGCCAGGTCTCCCGCCGGATGCTCATCCGCGGTGCGGGTCCGACCCTCGCCAACCTCGGAGTTCCCGGGGTGCTCGCCGACCCGGTACTCACCCTTTCCGCCCAGTCGACGGGCCAGGTCCTTCGGACTAACGATAACTGGGGCACGGGCGAGGAAGCGGGCATCATTGCCAGCGCGGCTTCCGCCGCCGGGGCCTTCCCGTTCCCGGCCGGCAGTCGCGACGCGGCGATGATCGTGATGCTTCCCCCCGGCGCCTATACGGTCCAGCTGGCCGGCGTGGGCGGCGGTACCGGGGTTGGCATCGTCGAGGTCTACGACGTCGATCCCTGAGCGCCGCTCCCGGGGCGCATCCTATTCCGCTCGGTTCCTTCCCGTCGCTTTGCGCGGGGAGGGCAGGGGTGTTGTTGAGGGAAACTCTCCCGTGCCGCCCGCGGGGCCGCGGCGCCCCGACTTACTCCGCTACCGTGAGCGCGCGGCGAAAGACCGCCGGGGAGAGCTTGGCCGGTAAGACGTGGGTCTCCCAGAGCACGCTGGAGCTTTCCCGACGCTGGTACCGGGTGTCATCCGCGGTGCGCGCGATGCGTTCGAAGGAAGCGGGAGCCTCGACGGTCGGCCGCGTCTGGTCCGTCAGCAGCGTCGCACGCTGCAGCACTGCAAGGTAAAGCCCGTCCCGGCGGCGCTCGGCCTGCAGGAAGCGTAGGTACGCGTCGAGGCTGCGGAGCTCAGCCGCGGGAACGCTACGAGGTCGGCCGGTGAGTTCGTCGAGTACCCGCCCGGGCGCCAGAACGAGCTCGAGGGTGCGACCAGACCAGTCAGCAGCGACGGGAACCGGCACGCTGAGGTGGGCGTTGCGCCCTTGGGCGTCCCGCCACGCAAGGTCCGCGGTCAGTTCGGCGCCTGGCGCCACCGTGGCCCGGGAGAGCACGAACCGCTCGATCGTGATGCCGGGGAGATCGTGGAGGGCCTCGACCTCTAGACGGATGGATTCGGGAAAGACCCGGGCCAGTGGGTTCTGCAGCACCGCGGAAAGGGATTGCACGATCTCCCCGAGCGCCTGCGCGAACCCCTGCGCGCCCGCGTAGAGCACGTTTTGCCGCCATTCGAGCCCCCCGGGAAAGGTTAGGTGGCTGGCCACCCGAAAACCCTCGTGGAAGCCCGCATCGTTCGCCCCGAGCACCGCTTGGCTGATTCCGGCCCCGACTACCAGCGGCGCCAGCTGCGAATGGCGCGCGGCGGCAAAGCGGAGCGGGGTCGCGCCCCCGGGCCGCGTAATCTCGACCGGGATCATCGCCGGTCCGGGCCCCAACTCGCCGGCCACCGCGGAAAGCCGGTCCTGCCGGATGGTACCGATGACGGGTCCGATGTTCGCCACCTTCACCGACTGCATCTGCGAGGGCAAAATGGTCAGCACCTCGGCGTGGCAGAGCGGCAGGGCCACCTCGCCGAGCGCGAGCAAGGGATGGCCGAAAGCGACGATCTCACGCCCGCGGACCAGCGATACGGTACCCGTTGCCGCGAGGGTGATATCCCCGGTCGCCAAGGCCACGGCCACCGCTCCGCCGGGGACCAACCGGGGTTCCGCCGCCGCGGTGCCGCCCTGGGTCGAGGTCACGACGCCGCCCGGGAGGACTGGACCGATACCGTGTTCGGCCAGCAAGGGTGCCAGAGCCGCCGCCGCGACGGGGGAGAGGCCGGCCAAACTGAAGGCGGGCTGGAGGGGCGCAGTAGGGGACAGGCCACCGGAGCCGCCGCCGAGGCGGGTTCCAGAGGCGGGCAGGGTGCGGACCTCCTCGAGGTCCGCCACCGGGGTGAAGCCCGCGTGCCGCACCGTTTCGAAACGCTGGATCTGGTAACTCAGCGCCCCGGCCAGCTTGCCGTCGATGTACAGCGGGCTGCCGCTCATCCCGGCCACCGCTCCCATCGGTTGCACGCGCGGATCGGTCAGTTCGCAGACGATCAGGGATTTCCCGGGCCCGAGACCGTTCTGGATCACGCCCGTCACCACGACCCCAAAGGGCTCCGGTTCCGTGCCCCGGAAGACGGTCCAGACCTCACCCCGCCGGCCCGGGGTCAGCTCGGACAGCGGTAAGGACGGGGCATCCAGCGGGGGCGCGGCCAGCAGGACCGAAGACCCGGCGAGCAGGGCCGCAAGCCACCGGGGATCAAAGGCCGGCGATCGCATCACTGAGCACCGCGCAGGCTTGGTCGATGTCGCGCCCCTCGTGGGCCGTGCTCAGGAAACCGGCCTCGTACGCGCTGGGGGCGAGGTAGACCCCGCGCTCCAAGCAGGAATGGAAGAGCCGAGCGAAGAGTTTGCCGTCGGAACGCAACGCGGAGTCGTAATCGCGCACCGGTTCTGGATTGAAGAAGAGACTGAACATCGATCCTCGCTGCGGGAACTGCACCGCCAGGCCCTTCGCGCGCGCCGCGTCTAGCACCGCTTGGCGCATTTGGCCGCCGAGCCGTTCCAAGCGCTGGTAGGGTTCATCGGTCGCCAGCATCCGCAGGCTGGCGATGCCCGCCGCCATCGCGAGCGGGTTACCGCTGAGGGTGCCCGCCTGATAAACGGGTCCGAGGGGGGCAAGGTGGTCCATCACGTCCGCCCGGCCGCCAAAGGCCCCGACGGGCAGGCCCCCGCCGATGATTTTCCCGAGGCAGGTCAGGTCGGGCGTGATCCGCTCGAGTTCCTGCGCCCCGCCGCGCGCGAGCCGGAAACCGGTCATCACCTCATCAAAGATGAGCAGCGCCCCGTGGCGCGCGGTCACCTCGCGGGTGAACGCCAGGTAGCCCGGGTCCGGCGCGATGAAGCCCACGTTCCCGCAATAGGGCTCGATGATCACCGCGGCGATCGCCCCCGGGTGCGCCGCGAAGGCCGCCTCGAGGGCCGCCGGGTCGTTGTAGGGCAGCACCAGCGTCTCTCGCGCGAACGCCGCCGGGATCCCGGCGCTGTCCGGATGGCCGTGCGTCAGGGCCCCGGAGCCCGCCTTAATCAGCAGCGAGTCAGAGTGTCCGTGGTAACAGCCGGAAAACTTGATAATCTTATCCCGCCCGGTGAAGCCCCGCGCTAGCCGCAGGGCGGACATCGTCGCCTCGGTGCCGCTGCTGCACATCCGTACCTTGCGGATGGAAGGCACGTAGCGGGTGATGAGCTCCGCCATCTCCACCTCGAGGGGGTTGGGCGTGCCGAAGGAAGTCCCGTGCTCCAGGGCCTCCGCCAGCGCGGCCCGGATCACGGGATGGTTGTGCCCGTGGATCGCCGGGCCCCAAGTGCACACAAAATCGATCAGCTCCCGCCCGTCGGCGGTGATCAGCCGGGCCCCGCGAGCCGCCCGGACGAAGAAGGGCGCGCCGCCCACCGAGCGGAAGGCGCGCACCGGGGAGTTGACCCCGCCCGGGATGAGTTCCCGGGCGCGGGCGAAAAGTTCAGCAGAGGAGGACATCGGAAAATCAGCCGGCGTAGCGTTGCACGATCGGGATGCGACGGCCAACGCCGAAGGCAAGGGGCGTGACCTTCAGCCCCGGCGCGGCCTGCTTCCGCTTGTACTCGCTGGCGTCCACCTTCCGCGTGACGTCGCGCACCATCGGCTCCGGGAAGCCGCGTGCGACGAGCTCCCGCCGGGATAGACCCTCCTCGACGTACCCCGCCAGCAATGCGTCGAGCGTGTCGTAGGGCGGCAGCGTGTCCTGATCGGTTTGCCCCGGGCGCAGCTCGGCACTGGGCGGTTTCTCGATCGTTGAGTGCGGGATGATCTCGCGCTCCCGGTTGATCCAGCGGGCGAGCGCATAGACCTGAGTCTTGTACACGTCACTGATGACGGCCAGGCCGCCGCACATATCCCCGTAAAGGGTGCAGTACCCCACCGCCATCTCACTCTTGTTGCCGGTGGTCAGCAGCAGGGCGCCAAACTTGTTCGACCAAGCCATCATCAGCAGGCCGCGGGCCCGCGCCTGCAGGTTCTCCTCGGTCACGTCCGGCGCGCGCCCGGCGAAGGCCGGTGCGAGGGCCGCTTCGCAGCCGGCCACGATGCCCGCGATCGGGATGGTCTCGCAGCGGATCCCGAGGTTCGCCGCTAACGCCTGCGCGTCCGTGCGCGAATGCTCCGAAGAGATCGCGGAAGGCAGCGAGACCCCGACGACATTCTCCGGCCCGAACGCGGCCGCCGCGATCACGCCCACGATCGCCGAGTCGATCCCGCCGGAAAGGGCCACCAGCGCGCGCCGGAAACCGCTCTTGTGCCCGTAGTCCCGCAACCCGAGCACGAGCGCCGCAAACAGGTCCGCCGCGCCGTCCACGGGCACCGGCGCCTCCTCCGGCGCGCTCTGGCCCCGCGAGGGTACCGTGACCACCCGCGACTCCTCCCGAAACGCGGCCAGCGCCGCAATCGTCCGGCCCGCCGCGTCCGCCACTTGGCTCCGCCCATCGAAGATCAGCTCATCGTTGCCGCCCACCGCGTTGACGTAGGCCACCGGGCAGCCCAGCCGCCGCGCCGCGTCCGCCACCACCAGCCGCCGGCGGACCTCCTCCTTGCCAAGGCACCAAGGGCTGGCCGAGAGATTCACCATCAGGTCGCAGCCCTCGCCGGCGAGCCGCTCAAGTGGCAGCGGGCCCGGGTAGCGCCGCGGACCGAGCTGCGGGTTGGTCCAGATGTCCTCGCAAAGGGTCACTCCGATCCGCCGTCCCGCGTGCGTGAGCACCAGCGGCTCGGTCGCCGCTTCAAAGTAGCGGTCCTCGTCGAACACGTCGTACGTCGGCAGCAGGCACTTGCGCGCCATCGCCTCGATCCGCCCGGCTCGGCAGAAGGCCGCCGCGTTAAAGCAGGGTCGGCCCGCCCCCGCGGGATTCGGCTCCACGGTCCCGATCAGAGCCGGAACTTCCCCCACGCCCGCCGCGATCTCCGCGAGCGAGGCCGCCACGTCGGGTACGAACCCACGGCGGAAGAGCAGGTCCCGCGGCGGGTAGCCGCAAGTGGCCAGTTCTGGAAATACCACCAGTTCCGCCCCCTGCGCCACGAGCGCGGTGTACGCCTCTAGGATCAGCCGGCGGTTGCCGGCCAAGTCGCCCACCGTGGGATTGATCTGCGCGAGTCCGAGTCGCATCGAACGGGCCAGCTTGAGAGCTTTGCCGTCCGTGACAACCCGCAACCCGGGCTTGCAGCATCCCGGCCCGGCGGCGTTTGCTGGCAGCGTCGTATGCGCTTCCCCCGCGTCCCCGGTCTTCTCCTGCTCGGCCTGCTCCGCCTCCCGCTCCCGGCCGCCGAGGGCGGGGCGCTGACACTCGAGGAGGCGCTCGCCGCGGTCGAGCGAGTTAGCCTTACGGTACTCCTCAGCCGCGAGTCGGCGGTGCAGGCGCTGGAGGCGGCCCACCAGCAGCGCGCGGCCAACCTGCCTAATCTTTCCGCCTCCCTCCAACAGCGACGTTCCCAAGGCGTCAGCATCGCCACGGTGGTGGTCACCTCCGGCCGCCCCGCGAACCGCTTCGACGCGCTCCTCACCGGTTCCTACGCGCTCTACAATCCCAGCTTGCGCGTCCTCGCGGAGGCCTCCCGCACGGGCGCGGAGGTGGCCCGCGCCAACCAGGCGGCCGCCCTGCAGGCCGTGCTCGCGGACGTCGCGGGCGGTTACTTCCTCAATTTGCGCAACCTCCGCCGGCGCGAGGTGCTCGATGCCAACATCACCCGCACTCAAGCCCTGCTCGGGCTCGCGCGGAGCCAGTTTGCCGCGGGCGTGGCGACCCAGATCGATGTCACCCGGGCCGAGGCCCAACTCGCCCTCGCCGAGCAAGCCCGGCTGCAGCACGATACCGCGGTGCTGCAGAGCCAGATCCTGCTGCAGCGCATCCTCGACCTGCCTCCGGGCCGGCCGCTGCAACTGGCCGGCTTCGAGGTGCGCCGAGTGCCCGGCACCCTGCTCGCCGTAGGAGAGGAATCGACTGCCTTCGAACGTCGCGCGGAACACTTGGCTGGCCGCCTCGCGGTCGACCAATCCCGCCTGACGGTCCGCGCGGCCGAACGCGAACGCTGGCCGGCGCTCGCGCTTTCCGGCAACGTCGGGGTGGCCGCACCCCGCTTTGATGACGGTGGCAAGCAGGAGCAGTGGGCCTTTGGGGTCGGGGTTACGGTGCCCGTGTTCGATGGCTTCCGCCTGAGCGCGAGCCGACGCAGCGCACAGTCGCGCCAACGCTCTCAGGAGGCCCGGTTGCACCATCTTGAGCTCCAGATCTCGGCCGAGCTTCGGCTCGCGGCCCAGGACGCCACTTCGCGCCACGCGCAGGTGGCCGTCGCGGAGAAGGGGCTCGGCCTCGCCCGCGAGGAGCTGCGCCTCGCCCAGCAGCGCTACCAGCAGGGCGTGGCCGACAACCGCGAGGTCGTCGAAGCCCAGAACCGCCTGGCTCAAGCCGAGGACAACCTCGTCGAGGCAGTGCACCAGTACAACCTGAGCCGGGTCGAGCTCGCCCGCGCCCGCGGGGACGTCCGCACTATCCTCGCGGAACGCGCCCCGTGACGCCTAATCCAGCCGGGCTCATCCTCGCCTCCGCCTCCCCGCGGCGTCAGGAACTGCTGGCCCGCCTGGGCCTGCCCTTCACGGTCGTCGTGGCCGGGGTGGTCGAGGACGAAACCCCGGACGCAGACCCCCGCCGACTGGTCGGGCATAATGCCGCCCTCAAGGCCGCTTCGGTCGCGGCCCGCTTCCCCGCCGCCACGGTCCTAGGTGCGGACACCACCGTATGCCTCGAAGGCCAGGTGCTGAACAAGCCGGCCGACGCGGCTGACGCCCGCGCGATGCTCCGGCGGCTCAGCGGTCGGACCCATACGGTCCACACCGGCCTCGCCCTCCGCCGCGGGCGGGACGCCCTCGCTTTGGATATGGTGGTCGACAGCGCGGTTCGCTTCCGCGACCTCGACGAGGCGGTAATCGAGGCCTACCTCGCCCGCGTCCACACCCTTGATAAGGCGGGCGGCTACGCGATTCAGGAACATCCGGAGCTGATCATCGCGAGTTACGAGGGCTCCCTCACGAACATCGTCGGCCTGCCGCTGTCGGAAACGAAACAGATTTTGACCCGCGCCGGCCTGACCCCAGACTTTTCTGCTTCGGGCACGTCCCTGTGATTCGAATATGACGAGCGATACCATCCTCCGGCCTCCGCCGCTCACCGTGCTGCGGCGCGCGGTGGTCCGTGGCTGGCGGGATCCGGACACCCGCTCCGTCCTGATCGGGATCCTCGGGGTTGTCCTGATCCATCTGCTGCTCTGGCTCCTGGGTCCCGCGGTGCTGCGCTTCGAGGCCGTGCCGGTGTCGGCCCGTCCGGAGTCCACCGAGCGGAATTTCTCCATCGAGCTGGAGCCGGAGGTGAAGGTACAGCCGCAGCCCAAACCTGCGGATCCTTTCCGTTTCGTGGAGACCAACCCGGAGGCGCCGGAGAATGTGCCGGATAAGACGAATAATTTCGCCGCCCAGAATCAGCAGGTCGCTCAGGAGAAGCCCACGCCGGAAGGCCGCAGCGACCGCCCTGCGCTCGAGGGGCGCACCGACATCGAGTCTAACCAGATTGTGAGCGGCCGGCTGACCCAGCCCCAAGAGTTCACCCCGGCGCCGCCGCCCCCGACCGAGGCTCCGCCCGCCCCAGAGGTGGTCGCCGCGCCGCGCCGCGAGCAGAACCCGCTCTCCGGCGTCGAAAAGGTGGAGGGCGAGAACCTCGAGGGAATCGGGAGCAGTCTCGCCAAGCGTTTGGAGCGCGCGGAGGCGGTGCCCGAGCGCGTCGAAGGAACTAAGGAAGGGGAGGGCGCCACCGCCCAGCCCGCCCCGCGCCCGGCGATTGACCCACGCCGACCCCAGCCTCGCCCGCAGTTGGTCAAGACCATCCAGACCCGCCCAGCGATCCTCGCGGAGAATAAATTCGGCACCACCAACATTGGCCCCACGGCCGTCGACGCGCGCTGGAGCAACTACGGGGCGTACCTCCAGCGGATGATCGATTCCGTGCAGATTCAGTGGGAGCGGATCGTCATCGAGCAGAAGGCGAACCCGGTCGGAGGCAGCTCCGTGACCGTGAAGTTCGTGATGAACGACGAGGGCCGCATCGTCGATATCGGCGTCGAGAACTCGACCGCGAACGACACCGCCACCCGGGCCTGCGTCAGCGCGATCACCGATCGGATGCCCTACGGACCGTGGACCGATGATATGAAGGCCGTCCTCGGGGATCGGCAGCAGATGACCTTCACGTTTTACTACCAGTGACCCCCCCGCCGGACACCTCCGACCTTCCCCTTGGCCGCGGGGTGACGCTCCTGCAGGTAGATCCGCAGGGCGTGCTCGCCTTCGCCAAGCCGGCCGGCCTGCTCTCGCATCCCAACGAGCCCGGGGATGAGCCGCGCTCCACCCTCCGGGCCAGCTACGATCTTAAGTCCGAGGCCTACGAGTGGGAATCCCCCGCGGGCGGGCCGGTGCGACGCTGCTGGCTGCTCAACCGCATCGACTCTGCCACTTCAGGCGTCCTGCTCGGGTGCCTGCGGCAGGATCTGGCGGTCGAGATCCGCGCCCAGTTCCGCCGGAAGCAGGTGCGAAAGGTCTATTTCGCCCTCGTCTTCGGTGGCCCCCGCGCCCCGCTGGAACTTTGGCGGGATATGTTGGCCGTGGAGCGTCGCGAGGGCCGCCTCCGCACCTCTGCTCGCGCGGGCAACATCCCCGCCGAATGCCGGATGAGCGTCGCGCGACGGGGCCTCCGGGAGCCGCGCCTGACCCTCTTGCGCCTCGAGCCTCGCACGGGCCGCAGCCACCAACTGCGGGTGCAGTGCGCCCAGCGCGGGCTGCCGATTGTCGGCGACCAGACCTACGGAGATTTTCCCCGCAATCGCGAATTCGCCCGCGCCGCCGGCACCCGTCGGCTCTTCCTGCACGCGGCCGAGACCAGCTTTGAGTACCAATGGGAGGGCGCCCCCCACGCCTTCGCCGCGCGCGCTCCGGTGCCCCCCGAGTTCGAGCAGTCCCTCTGAGTCCGGCCCGTCCCCGGCGAAATGCCCTCCCGGAGCGACGCGGCTCCGACGGCGCGAAAAACCGGTTTGTCCTCCGGGCCCGCCCGGCTCCAAGCTCTCCGTATGATTTTGCCCAAGTCCAACCGCCTGACGCCGGCGCAACTCGCCGAAGTCACCGGGATCGTCGCCGAATTCGGCTGCACCATTCAGCCGATTATCGGCGCCCTCCGCACGATTTACGCGATCGTTGGCGACGAGCGGGACGACCTGATGATCAACCGGCTGGAGGGCCTCGACTACATCGAGCGGATCGACCGCATCCAGTCGCCGTTCAAGCTGATGGACAAGCGCTCGGACCTCGCTAGCCACCGCATCCGGCTCGGGGGCGTGACGCTGGGGGAGGAACTCTTCGTGATCGCCGGGCCCTGCACGATCGACCCGAAGAACCCGAACTATTTCTACGAGAGCGCCGCGGCGGTGAAGGAGGCGGGCGCCCATATGATCCGAGGCGGAGTCTGGAAGCCCCGCACCAACCCCTATACATTCCAGGGAGACACGCGTTCGATGGATATTCTGCTGGAGGGCTCCCGGCGCACCGGCCTCCCGGTCGACACCGAGGTGATGGAGGAGGCGCACATCGGGCTGGCCCTCGAGGCGGGCGTGAACTGCCTGCAGGTCGGGGCCCGCAATGCCCTCAATTACTCGCTCCTCCGCGCCATCGGCCGCGCGGTGGCCGGACGGGACACGGCGGTCCTGCTTAAGCGCAGCATCCATATGGGCCCGGTGAACGAGTTCATCTCGGCCGCCGAGTACATCGCCGCCTTCGGCAACCCCAATATCTTGCTCTGCCCCCGCGGCACTGCCCCCGGACTCGACGGCTACCGTAATCATCCCGACGAGAGCATCACGCCGCTGCTGAAGGAGAAGACGTGGGCGCCCGTGGTGGTCGACCCCTCTCACTCGGTGGGCAAGGCCGCCTATGTGCCCGCCAGCGCCCTCGCCGCCGTGGCCTACGGGGCCGACGGGCTCTGCCTCGAGGCTCACGTTAGTCCGAGCCACGGGATCGGGGATGATCCCAAGCAGGCGCTGACCCCCGAAGGGCTGGCCGAGACGATCCGTCAGGCGCGCGCCCTCTGGCAGTTGCGGCGCGGCGTCAAAGCAGGCTGAGCTGGGAGTCGTCCGCCGGCGCCACCCGCAGCTTGCGTCGCGGGCGGACCTCCGGGGCGGGGAGCTCCACATCCGGGTTCTCGCCTTCCAGCCGGCCGAGGATGGTCCGCGCCCGTTGAATCACGCTCGGCGGTAGACCGGCGAGGCGCGCGACTTGGATGCCGTAGCTGCGGTCCGCCGCTCCGGGGACAATCCGGCGCACGAACAGGATCTCGTCGTTCCACTCCTTCACAGCCACCGAGAAGTTCCGCAGGCGCGGCAGATGCCGCTCGAGCTGCGTCAGCTCTTGGTAATGCGTCGCGAACAGGGTACGCGGACCCCGCTCGGGCCCTTGGTGCAGGTGCTCCACGACCGCCCAAGCGATCGCGAGGCCATCGTAGGTCGAGGTGCCGCGCCCGATCTCATCGAGGATGATGAGCGAACGGTCAGTCGTATTGTTGAGGATGTTCGCGGTCTCGTTCATCTCGACCATAAAGGTCGAATTGCCCCGGGCGAGGTCGTCGCTCGCGCCGACGCGGGAGAAGATCCGGTCGACCAACCCCACGCGACACCGGCGCGCCGGCACCCAGCAGCCGATCTGCGCTAATAGGGTGATCAGGGCGACCTGCCGGATGTAGGTCGATTTACCCGCCATATTGGGGCCGGTCAGGAGCATCAGCTGCGCCTCGTCGGCCCGCAGCGCCGTGTCGTTCGGCACGAACCCCGCCGTGCCCCCGAGCGCCACGGAAGCGTCCGGTGCGCGCAGCACCTGCTCCACCACGGGATGGCGTCCCTCGGTGATCTCTAGCGCTTCCCCTTCGTCCAACTCAGGCCGGCAATAGTCCCATTCCCGCGCCAGCAGCGCCCAGCCCGCGAGCACGTCGAGCTCCGCCAGCGTCTCGGCCGTTCGCATCAGGGCGAGGGCCTCGTCCAGCACGGCCGCGACTAGGGCGGAGAAGAGCTCCAATTCCCGCGCCTGCGCCCCTTCCTCGGCGTGGAAGATCTCCTTCTCCTTCGCGCGCAGAGCCTCGGTGACGTACCGCTCGCCGCCCACCGTCGTCTGGCGCCGGATATAGTCGGCGGGGACCAGGTGCAGGTTGGCCTTGGTCACCTCGATGTAGTACCCGAAGTTCTGGGTGAAGCGCACCTTCAGGCTGCGGATCCCGGTGCGCTCCTGTTCCGCGCGCTCCAGGTCCGAGAGCCAAGTGCGGTTACCGCTGGTCAGCGCCCGCAAGCGATCGAGCTCGGCATCGTGCCCCGCGCGGATGAAATTGCCGTCCGCGAGGTCGTTCGGGAGCTCTTCCGCGAGGCCGCGGCGCAGCAGGTCCAGCAGGGCCGGCTGCTCGGTCAGCGCCTCCGCTGCTCCGGCGAGCGGCGACTCCGGCCCGAACGCCGCCAGCACCGCGCGCAGGCCCGGCAGTCGCTCCAAGGTGTCGCGGATGCCGCCGAGCTCTCGCGGATTACGCAACCGGTTCTGCAGGCGGCCGAGGATCCGGGGGATATCCCGCACCGCCTGCAGGAGCTCGTGCAACTCGCCGAGGCGCAACGGCTGGGTCAGCAGGTCGCCGACCATCGCCTGGCGCCGCCGGATCTCCGCTAAATCGAGCGTTGGCGCGGCGAGCCACCGCTCCAAGAGCCGCGCGCCGGAGGCGGTCGCCGTCCGGTTCACGGCCTGCAGCAGCGAGCCTTCCCGCGAACCGCGGCTTGAGCTGAAGATCTCCAGATTCCGCAGGGTGGCAGGATCGAGGAGGAGCGCGCGGCCGCTGCGGTATTCCTGGAGCCGGGTGAGGTTCTCCGGCCGGGCCCGCAGGTTCTCGGTCACGTATTGCACCAGCGCGCCCGCCGGTCCCAGCCCCGGGTGGTCAGCGGCCAAGCCAAAGCCCTCGAGGTTGAGCACGCGCAGCGCATCGAGCACGGCCCGCGCGCCCGCCCGCGAGTCGAAGTGGTAGCCGGGCAGCTCCGAGACGAGCCGTTCGCTCGCGAACGCGTGGAGAGCCCGCAGGCCCGCCTCCTCCGCCGGCGCCGCGGCCCAACGCTCCCGCTCGCCCTCGATCACCAGCAGCTCGGCCGGGGCGAGGGCGGTCAGCACCGGCAGCAGGTTCGCGGGACGGGAATCCGTCGCCACTCGAAACTCGCCCGTCGACAGATCCAGCCAAGCCGCGTGCAGCCCTGCGCGGTCCGCCACCAGGGCCGCCAGATAGTGGTTGCGCCCCGCCTCCATCTGGCCGGGCGCGAGGGTGGTCCCCGGGGAAAGGATCCGGGTGAGTTGGCGGCGCACCAGCTTGCCCGCCTTGGCCGGTTCCGCCTGGTCGCAGAGGGCCACCTTGCGGCCGGCGGCCAGGAGCTTGGTCACGTACCCGTCCGCCGCGTGCGCCGGGAGGCCCGCCATCGGCACCTCGTTCCGGCGGGTCAGGGTCAGGCCCAGCAGGCGCGACGCGGTCACGGCGTCCTCGAAGAACAGCTCGAAGAAGTCGCCGAGCCGGAAGAGCAGCAGGGTGTCCTTCGGCAGGCCGCGGCGGACCTCGAAGTACTGCTGCATCATGGGCGTGAGCTTCGCGTCCGACATCGGGCCGAGACGAAGGTCCCGACGGCACGGAGGCAAGCCCCGGCCCGCGCTAGCCAACCCCCCGAAACGCAGGCCTAGCTCAGCCTGTGGTTGCCGGCCGCACGCTCCAGTCGGGCTACCACTTCGGGCGGCGCAGCGGGTCAAGGGGCCGCCCGCGGCGCCGGTGACGTTCCGGCGTCGGCCGCGAATAATATTCGACAGCCAGCGGGGGACGGGCTTGTTGTTCGGAAGTTATTCACACCCTACCGATGGAACACATGCGTGGGGCGGAAGCCCCGGTCTCGCGGTTCAAGGTCTCGGCCAAGGTGAAGACGTTTGTCCTCGATACAAACGTCCTCCTCCACGATCCCCAGTGCATCCTGAAATTTCAGGATAACAACTTGGCGATCCCGGTGGAAGTCCTCGAGGAACTCGACGCCATCAAAGGCGAACAGTCCACGGAGCGCGGCCGCAACGCGCGGCGCGTGCACCGGATGCTCCAGGAACTGCTCCCCGACACCCGCTCGATGCACGAGGGCGTCGAGCTCGAGACTGGCGGCACGCTCTCGATCATCATCAACCCGTACCTGCTCAACCCAGGACACTGGTCGCCGGCGATGGACCGGCTGCGGGCAATTTTGCCCGACTTGACCAAGAAGGATAACCGCATCCTCGCCTGCGCGCTCTTCGTGCAGGAGCGCTTCCCACCCCCGACGATCCTGGTGACAAAGGACGTCAACGTGCAGCTGAAGGCCCGCGCGGTTGGGCTCGAGTCCCAAGATTACCTGAACGACAAGGTCCCCGCGTCCGACGACGAGGCGAGCTACCGCGAGGTGGCGCTCGACCAGTACGAGTTGCAGCGCTTCTGCTCCGAGGGCGCGTACACGCTGTCGGCCTCCGCCGGGGCGCCGCTGTTCCTGAACGAGTACGTCCTCCTGCGCTCCCCGGAGGGCAAGACGATGCCCGCCCGCCATTACGGTGAGGGCGTCCTGCGCCGGCTGAAGCTGCCTGACTTCGTGAAGGCCCCGGGCGGCATCCCCATCCGCGCGCGCAACCTGGAACAACAGTTCCTGATGGACGCCCTGCTCGACGAGAGCCTCTCGCTCATCACCTGCTTCGGGAAGGCGGGCACCGGCAAGACGTTGCTGTCCACCGCGTGCGCCCTGCACCAGCTGCAGGATGAACATTGCCGGTACGACGGCCTGTCCATTTCCCGCCCCATCATCAGCCTCGGCAAGGACCTCGGTTTCCTCCCCGGTTCTCTGGAGGAGAAGATGCGCCCGTGGTTGCAGCCCTACCACGATGCGCTGGAGGTTCTGATCCCCTCGAAGCCCCCCAAGGAGCCGCAGTTCGCCGCCAAGAAGGTGGCGCGGCCGAAGGGCAAACGGCAGAATCTCCCGCCAGCCCCCATCCCGGCGCCGACCGGTGCGCCGGGCGCGGCCCTGAAGCCCTACGAGCGTTTGCTGCGGAGCGGGCTGGTGGAGATCGAGGCGCTCGCCTTCATCCGCGGCCGCTCGATCGCACGGCGCTTCTTCATCCTCGACGAGGCCCAGCAGCTCACGCCTCACGAAGTGAAGACCGTCATCACCCGCATCAGCGAGGGCTCCAAGATTGTGCTGATCGGCGACCCCGCGCAGATCGACAACCCGTACGTGGATGCCCGCAGCAACGGCTTGGTGTACTGCCACAACCGGATGAAGGGCCAGCCCCTGGCGGCCCACGTGAAGCTCACCAAGGGCGAGCGCTCCCGCCTCGCCGAACTGGCCGCTGATCTGCTCTAGGCGCCGAGTGGTCCAGGCGGTGGCGTCCGTCTAGGCCAACCGATCCGCACCCTTTGCGGGGGCTATGGATCCTAATCACCTGCGCGGCAGGTGGTTGCGGTTAAGCGCGGGCTCGTCGACCGGTGCCGAAGCCCCTTCGGCGTCGAAAGCCTGCTCCTCCTATCCTCCTAGCCTTATCCTTCGGTCATCCTTCGGTCATCCTTCGGTCTTCCCTAGGAAAGAAAGGGAGCTTACCTCTGAAGAACCGAAGGATAACCGAAGAATAACCGAAGGATTTAGGTGCGAAGAGGCTTCCCGCAACGAAGCGAGCCCGCAGGGGAAGGGAAAAGGGCAGGGCAGGGCCGGGGCGACGCGCCCCAGCTCCAACGGCCCCGTCTGCACCGCGGGAAGGAAATTGGAACGCATTGGCTCGATTTAGCCGGGGCGCGCCGCCCCGGTGATTCCAGCTTAAGCCAATGCCAAAAGGCACTTCAGAACCCGCCCCCGGCCCAGCCTCTTACTTCGCCGCGCCCCCGAGCAGCCCGCGGAGGTCCGCTAGGCTGAGCTTAGCCGCTGCGGCGTCACTCGCCTCGAACACCTCGGCCAGCAGGGTCCGCTTCTCGTCCTGCAGCGCCAGCACCCGCTCCTCAACGGTACCGGTCGCGATGAGCTTGTAACTGGTCACGGTCCGGGTCTGCCCGATGCGGTGCGCGCGATCGGTCGCCTGCGCCTCCGCCGCCGGGTTCCACCACGGATCGAGATGCACCACAGTGTCCGCGCCCGTCAGATTAAGGCCAGTCCCGCCCGCCTTGAGGGAGAGGAGAAACACCGGGACGCCTGGGCCGGACTGGAAGCGGTCGACCTCTGCCTGCCGCTGCGCGGGGGACATCGTGCCGTCCAGCCGGCACCACGGGATGCCCTGCGCCTCCAATTCCGCCCCGACGAGGTCCAGTAGGCGCGTGAACTGCGAGAAGACGAGGAGCCGGTGCCCGTCGTCGACGGCCTCCGCGAGCAGTTCACGAAACGCGTCCAGCTTGGCGGAAACGGCCGCCGTCGGCTTCTCCGGCAAGGTGGCGACCAAGCGGGGGTCGCAACAAATCTGGCGGAGGCGCAGCAGTTGGGTGAGCGCGGCCAGCCGCAGACTTGATTCGGCCGCTCCGGCCGCCGCGAGGTCGAGCAGCTGCCGTTCGCCCTCCTGCTCCATCCGCCGGTAAAGATCGGCCTGTTCCGGGGTCAACTCGACCCACAGGACTTGCTCCAGACGCGGCGGCAACTCCGGAGCCACCGCCCGTTTGGTCCGGCGCAACAGGTAAGGCGCCGCCTGCCGGCGCAGCCGGTCGTCGTGCCACGTGCGTTCCTCCGCGCTGAGGCCGGCGGGCAGCCGGGGCAAGTAGCCGGGCAACAGGAATTCGAGGAGCGAGCGGAGGTCCGCGAGGGAGTTCTCCAGCGGGGTGCCGGTCAGGAGGAAGCGGGTGCGCGCCCGCAGGGCCCGCAACGCCGCCGCGCTCTGCGAGCGCCGGTTCTTGATGTGCTGGGCCTCGTCCGCCACGACGGCGGCGAACTCCACCGAGGAGAGCAGGTCCTGGTCCCGGGCGAGGGTGCCGTAGCTCGTGATGATCAGATCCGCCTGCGTGAGATCCGCGGCGTGGGCCACCCGGCGGGCACCGTGATGCACGCCCACCCGGAGTTCTGGGGTGAACCGCGCGGCCTCCCGGCGCCAGTTCTCCAGCAGGGAAGCCGGGCATACCACCAAGGTGGTCCCGACCGGGGTCCCCGCTGGACGGTGCAGCGCAGCCAAAAACGCGAGCGCCTGCAGGGTCTTCCCCAGGCCCATCTCGTCCGCCAAAATCCCGCCCAGCCCTTGCCGGTGGAGGTGCCACAGCCACGCCACCCCGAGTCGCTGGTACGGGCGTAAAAGTGTGTCGAGGGCGGCCGGGACTGGCGCGGGCTCGAGGGCGGACAGCCGTTCCACCGCCCCGGTCAGGCGCTGCCAGTCCGCCGGCGGACGGAAGCCCGGCGCGAGTTCCTCGAGCAACTCCGCGACCTCAGCCACGCGGCTCCGCGGCACCCGCTGGCGCGCCACCGGGGCCATCGCGACGCGTGGATCGCCGGCGAGCGCTTGCTGCGCTTGGGCGAGACGGCCGGTCAGCTCGGGATCGATCAGCAGCACCCGGCCCTTGGCTTCAAGGTAACCGCGACCCGTGGCGAGGGCGGCCCGGAGCTCGGCTTCCGAGGCACCCTCCGCGGCGAGTCCTAGTTCCACGCTGAACTGATTTCCGGTGGTCTCCACGTGCGCGGCCAGGCGCGCGGGTACGAGGTGTGCGGTCTGCCGCGTAAAGGCTGGGGTGAAACGGGCGGCGAGCGCGCCGCGCAGCCGCTCGCCGTGCCGCGCGAGAAAGGAGAGCGTACGGTGCCGGTCCCGCAGCCACCAGCGCCCGTTCGAGGGCTCCAGCAAAAAGCCCGCTTCCTTCACCAGCGCGAGCGCCTCCGCGTACTGCGGATGCTCCCGCGAGGGCAGGGTCAGCGCGAGGTAGTGCTCGGTGCCGTCGACCTCGAGCGGCCGAGCGTCCTCGCCCGCTTTGCCGCGGGTGCCCCGAAGGGAGGCGGCCGGAGCCGCGGTTACGGCCGGCTCTCGTAGCAGGTCATCGTGCCGCCAGGCCACCGCAGTGCCACCCTCCACGAAAAGGCGCTGACCCGCTGCCGCACGGCTCAACTCCCCGAGCTGACGCCGGTTCAATTGCAGGACTCCCGGCGGCTGCGGCCCGCACCAGCGTTGCAACAAGGCCAGCAGCGGCAGCAGTTCCGCCGCCGGCGCGGTACTGAGATCCAGCTCCACTCGCACCGCGACCGCGTCCCGCGCGGCGGCGGCGACGAGGTTGGGCGGCAGGTGGAGGCGCAGCATTCTGTCAGCCAGCGAGCGACGCGAAGGCCCCGCAAGTGCTTACTGCAGGGCGACCCGTACCGAGGGAAAAGTTCCCTCGGTAGCAGCAGAAAAACTTATTCACAGGATGAACCCGGCTGCTGGCGGAACGGTCTCTGCGTGCGCTATGCCCAAACTCCCACCCAGCCCCGCGCGTTCGGTCTTTCAGACCGGGCTGCGCTTGTTTGTCCTCTCGGTAGTGGTCGAATCCGTGGAGGCCTCCCCGGAGCGCGCCGTGACGCTCGAGGCGATCCGTTTGATCGAGAACCCCCGCAATGTCTCCCGGCCAGGTCCCGGCGGTGAACTAGGCCCCTGGCAGTTCAAGGCCGACACGTGGCGGATGCACACCTCCCGCCCCTTCGCAGATGCGCTCGACCGCGAGGAAGCCCTGCGGGTCGCCTGCCGCCACTACGAGTGGATCTGCCGGGGACTCGCCAAGGCGAAGAAACCGCAGGATGCCTATCACGTCGCCCTCGCGTGGAACAGCGGGCTGTACGCGGTGCTGAAGGGACAGTCCCCCGCGCGGGCCCACCGCTATGCCGAAAGGGCCGCCAATCTCGCCGAGACGCTGCGGCAAGGGCCCCTGGTCGCGGTCCACGATCCCTCCCCACCGGCCTTGGGGCGCGTGCCCTGACGGCCAGCGAACCCGGTGCGAGGGAACCAACCTTCGCGCCGGGTCTCCCGTCAGGCGAAGAGCTGGTGGTTCACCTTGCCGTGGACGTCCGTCAGCCGGAAGTCCCGGCCTTGGAAGCGGAACGTGAGCCGCGTGTGATCGAGGCCGAGCAAGTGCAGGATGGTCGCGTGCAGGTCGTGCACGTGCATCGGGTCCCGCACCGCGTTGAACCCGAGTTCATCGGTCTCGCCGATCACTTGGCCTGCCTTCGTCCCGCCACCGGCAAACCACATCGTGAACGCGTCGATGTGGTGGTTGCGTCCGGTGGTATCGCGATTTTCGCCCATTGGGGTGCGGCCGAACTCACCCCCCCAGATAACGAGGGTGTCCTGGAGCAGGCCGCGCTCCTTTAGGTCCTGCACGAGGGCGGCCTGGCCCTGGTCCACCTCGCGGCAGACCTTCTCGAAGTCTGCCTGGAGGTTCTCTCCCGGCCCGCCGTGGCTGTCCCAATTGGTGTGGTAGAGCTGCACGAACCGCACCCCCCGCTCCACGAGGCGCCGGGCCAGGAGGCAGTTGCGCGCGAAGGACGGACGCTGGTCCTCGATGCCGTAGCTTTTCAGCGTGGCCGCGCTCTCCGCCTTGAGGTCGATCAGTTCGGGCGCGCTGGACTGCATCCGGGACGCCATCTCGTAGGCGGCGATACGGGTGGCAATCTCGGGGTCGCCGGTGGCGACGGACCGCTGCAGGTTAAGGTCGCGCAGCGCATCGAGCGCGTCCCGCTGCCCGTCCGCGGTCACCGCCGCTGGCCGGGTCAGGTTGAGGATGGGTTCCCCCGTACCCCGAAAGGGCACGCCTTGGTAGGTGGTCGGCAGGAAGCCCGACCCCCAATTGACCGCGCCGCCGCGGGGGCCGCGCGGGCCGGACTGGAGGACCACGAAGCCGGGCAGATCCTGGCACTCGCTGCCGAGGCCGTAGTTCAGCCAAGAACCCATACTGGGGCGCCCGAATTGGCCCGACCCCGTGTTCATAAAGAGCTTCGCGGGGGCGTGATTGAAGAGGGTCGCTTGGCAGGACTTCACCATCGTCAGGTCGTCGACGATCCGCGCCGTGTGCGGGAAAAGCTCGGAAACCCACATCCCACTGCGGCCGTGTTGCGCGAACTGGCGCCGCGTGCCCATCAGCCGCGTGCCGTGGCTGGAGTCCATAAAGGCGAAGCGCTTCCCCTCGATGAACGACTGCGGGATCGGTTGGCCGTTTAACTCGGCCAGCTTCGGCTTGTAATCGAAGAGCTCCAGCTGGCTGGGCCCGCCGGCCATAAAGAGATAGATGATGTTTTTCGCGCGCGCCGGGAAGTGGGTCGGCTTCGGGGCGAGGGGACCGGCGGGTGCGGCCCCGGCCCCGCGCGCCTGGTTGAGCATTGATGCGAGGGCGATGCCCCCGAGGCCGACCGCGCAGCGGCTGAGGAAGTGGCGGCGCGTGCGGGCGGCGAGGAAGTCCGGCCAGTTCTGGGGTGTGAGGGTCGGGTTCATTCGCGGGTGATGGTTTCGTCGAGGTTCAGCAGCACGCGGGCCACGGCGATCCACGCCGCGCGCTGGCGGGCCGCGGGTTCCCCAGTCTCCGCCGCGAGGCGCCGCGCAAAGAGGCTGGCGAGGCGGTCGCGCTCAAACGCGCTCGGTCGGCGGGCGGTGCTCAGGCGGAAGGCGTGGGCCAATTGTTCTGGGAGCGGCGCGCCCGGCCGCTCGCGGAGCACGCGGTCCGCGAGGCCCTCGGCAAATTCGTAGAACTGCTGGTCGTTGAGCAAGGTCAGGGCCTGCAGCGGCGTGTTCGAACGCAGGCGGCGGGTGCAGCTGCTGAAGCCGTCGGCGGCATCGAACACCGCCAGCGCGGGATGCGGCGTCGCGCGCCAGAAATGCGTGTACAGTCCGCGGCGATAACGGTCCTCGCCGGTGCTCGCCTTCCACTCCCGCTTGACCTGGCCTAGGCTCATCACGCCGTCCGGTTGCGGCGGATAGACCGGTGGGCCCCCCAGCCGCGGCACGAGCAGGCCGCTTGCGGTGAGGGCGGCATCCCGCACCAGCTCGGCATCGAGCCGCAGCCGTTGCTGCCTCGACAGCAGCCGGTTCAGCGGGTCCACGAGCGCCAGATCCTCGCGGGCGTTAGACGATTGCCGGTAGGTGGCCGAAGTTACGATGAGCCGATGGAGTGCCTTCAGGCTCCAACCCCGCGCGGTGAACTCGGTCGCCAGCCAATCGAGCAACTCGGGGTGCGAGGGCGGGATCCCTTGGGAACCGAAATCGTTCTCGGTCTCGACCAGACCGAGGCCGAAGTATTGCAGCCAGACGCGATTGACGATGACTCGCGCCGTCAGGGGGTGGCTCGGATCGGCGGTCCAGCGAGCGAGGTCGAGGCGGTTCGGCCGCGGTCCGGCGGCCCGCAGGGGAGGCAAAATGGCCGGCGTGCCCGGCTCCACGCGTTCGCCGAGGCGGGTGAAGTCTCCTTGCACGAACAGGTGGCTCGGGCGCGGCTCCGGCAATTCTTCCATCACCAGCGTCGTGATCGCCCCCGGGACTGCGCGCTGCAATTCCGTCAGCGCGGCGGAGAGCGCCTTAAAGTCGGCATCCCCGGGACGGGCCAGCGGATACACGCTGCGGCGCTGGGCGAAGGACTGTTTCTCCCACGGAACGTCGAGGGCGGCGCGCACGCTGGCCGGACGCTGGGTCGCCCGCTTCTCCGCCGGCAGCGCCTGCCGCCAGGCCTCGATGGCCGCCGCGTGGGCCGTGAAGAGAGCCTCGAGCTTCTCCTGCGCCTCGGCGACCCGCGCCTCGAGGCCTTCGTCGACCCGGCCCTCCGGGGAGAGCGTCAGGACGCCGGTGGAGCGCGAGCGGCGGCCGCCGTGGCCGTCGTCCACGCTGCTGTTGAAAAAGGCGAACAGCTGATAGTAGTCCCGGTGGGAAATGGGGTCGAACTTGTGGTCGTGGCATTGGGCACACGAGACCGTCAGCCCGAGGAAGGCGGTACCGTACGTGTTCACACGGTCCAGTACCGATTCGATGCGGAACTGCTCCGGGTCGATGCCTCCCTCCTGATTGATCTGGGTGTTGCGGTTGAAGCCGGTCGCGATCCGCTGTTCCACGGTTGCCCCCGGCAACAGGTCGCCGGCCAGTTGCTCGACGATGAATTGATCGTAGGGCAGGTCGCGGTTCAGGGCGGACACGACCCAGTCCCGGTACTTCCAAATCTGCCGGGGCGCATCGATGCTGTAGCCATTAGAGTCTCCGTAGCGGGCGACATCGAGCCACGGACGGGCCCAGCGTTCGCCGTGATGCGGGGAGGCGAGAAGGCGGTCGACCGCCCGTTCCCAGGCCCCGGGGGCTCGGTCCGCGAGGAAGGCATCGACCTCCGCGGGCGTGGGGGGCAGCCCGGTCAGATCCAAGGCGGCGCGGCGCAGGAGCGTTACCGGGTCCGCCTCCGGGGCCGGCGGTAGCTTCACGGCGGCCAGGCGCTGCAGGATAAAGGCGTCGATGGGATTGCTCGTCCAACCCGCGGGCGCAGCGGCGACGGCAGGAACGGCCGGACGGGCCGGCGAACGGTAGGCCCAGTGTTCGAAGCGGCCCGGTTCCTCCTGTTCCGGGGCGGGAGCACCGGCGTCGACCCACGCCTTGAGCAGCGCGATCTCCGCGGCGCCCAGCGGGGGCTTCTTGTAGGGCATCGCGGGGATGTCCTCGTGCGTGCCGAGGACGACCGCCAAGAGTAGGCTTTCGCGACCGCCGGGGGTGCGGACCACCGACCCGCTCGCCCCGCCGAGGCGCGCATTGGCGGCCGTGTCCAACCGCAACCCCGCCTCTTCCTTCGCGGCGCCGTGGCACCGCACGCAGTGCTGCGTGAGGATCGGCTTCACCTCGCGGACGTAGTCCGGAACGGCGGCGAATGCGGGGAGCACCCCCCAGACCGCGGCCAGTGTCAGGAGGAAAGCACGAGGGGTCGAGGGGCGGCGCATAACTGCAGTCGAACGTGAGTCGCACCTGCGCCCTTGGCAACCCGCGGGTGGACCAATGGAAAACGCGTTGGACGCTAGAACCGGCCGGGGCCCCCCGGCCCGCCGCGGCCGCGCATCGCCTCCATCTGGCGGAGGAACTTCTTCCCGCCGCCCCCCTTCATCATCTTCATCATCTGCTGCATCTGCTGGAACTGCTTCAGCAGCTGGTTCACTTCGACAATCTTCACGCCCGCTCCGTCCGCGATCCGCTTGCGGCGGCTCCCATTGAGGATGTCCGGCTTGCGGCGCTCCTGCTTGGTCATCGACTTGATGATCGCCTCCGTCCGCGCCATCTGGCGGTCCGCGCCCTCCGGCAACTGCATCCCGTTCATCCCCGGGATCATGCCCATGATGCTCTGCATCGAGCCCATCTTTTTCACCTGCTGCATCTGCGCGAGGAAGTCCTCGAGGTTGAAATCGGCCTGCCGGAGCTTCTCGGCCATCCGCTCCGCCTCCTTCTGGTCGATGTTCTCCTGCGCCTTCTCAACCAGCGAGACCACGTCGCCCATCCCGAGGATCCGCGACGCCAGCCGGTCCGGGTGGAACGCCTCGAAATCCTCCGCTTTCTCACCCGTGCCGATGAACTTGATCGGCACGCCGGTGACCGCCTTGATCGAGAGCGCTGCGCCGCCCCGGGTGTCGCCGTCCAGCTTGGTCAGGACGAGCCCCGTCAGCTTCAGGGCATCGTGGAACGCCTGTGCGACGTTCACCGCTTCCTGGCCCAGCGCGCCGTCCGCCACCAGCAGCACTTCGTCCGGCTGCACGCGCTCCCTGAGGCGGCGTACCTCCTCGATCAGCTCGGCATCAATCTGAAGCCGCCCCGCCGTATCGAAGAGGATGCAATCTGCTCCCGCCGCCCGCGCCGCGTCCAAGCCGGCGGCACCGATGGCTGGCACATCGCGGGACTGGCGGTCCGCGTAGAAGCCCAGTTCCTCCTGCCGCGCGAGGATCTCCAGTTGGTCGATCGCGGCGGGCCGGTAGATATCCGCCCCGATCACGAAAGGCTTGCCCCCGCGGCGGCGCAGCAAACGGCCGAGCTTGGCGGTGGAGGTGGTCTTGCCGGAGCCGTGGAGGCCGACGAGCAGGACCTTCAATGGCCGGGTGGCGGTGAGGCCGGTGGACCCTTCGCCCAGCAGGCGCACGAGCTCGTCGTGGATCACCTTAATGACCTGCTGGCCCGGGGCGACGCCCTTCAGGACCTCTTGGCCCACGCACTGGAGCTGGACGCGATCAATGAAGTCCCGGACCACCCGGAAGTGCACGTCGGCCGCGAGCAGGGCGGTGCGGACCTCCTGCAGGGCCGCGGCCATGTTTTCCTCGGTCAGCTTGCCCGCGCCGCGGAGGTTGCGCAGCGCGCCGGTGAGTTTCTCGGTGAGGGAGGCGAACATCGGAGCGGGGATAGCTGGGGCGATTTCGGGCGGGTTGCAATCCGGCGCTCGCGCCCGGCGCAACTTCGTCCTCGTCAAGGGGGGAGGGATGACCGATAACCGCCGGTCCTATGAATCCAGTGCTCAAGCTCCTCATCGACGGCGGTAGCCTCACCACCGGCCAACTGGCCCAGGTGGCTGGGCTGACCGAGGCCGAGGTGAACCAGCACCTGGAGCAGCTGCGTCGGGAAGGGATCTTCCTTGGCTGGCGCCCGGTGCTCGACCTCTCCCGCGAGGCCGCCGCGGCTCTCGCCGTGCGCGCCGTGATCGAGGTCAAGGTTACCCCAGAGCGGGGCGGCGGCTTCAATCGCCTAGCCGAGCGGATCGCCCGGTTCGACGAAGTGGAATCGTGTTATCTGGTTTCGGGTGGCTACGACCTCCTGGTCTTTGTCCGCGGCGCTTCGCTCCAGCGGGTCGCCTCCTTCGTTTCCGAGAAGCTCTCCACGATCGAGGGCGTCCTTTCCACGTCCACCCACTTCATGCTCCGCTGCTACAAAGAGCAGGGTTTCCTGCTTGGAGCGGACGACTCCCAGACGCAGCGGCTGAACGTCGCGCCCTGAACGCCACCCGTATGAGCACCGACGCGCAACGGTGGGTGGCCAGCCACGTGGCCGGCCTCCCCAAGAGCGGGATCCGCGACTTCTTTGAATTGGTCGCGAAGATGAAGGGTCAGGACGTCATCTCGCTGGGGGTGGGGGAACCCGACTTCGTCACCCCTTGGCACGTCCGCGAGGCCGCCATCTACGCCCTCGAACGGGGTAAGACCTATTACACCTCCAACTTGGGGATGATCGAGCTGCGGCGCGAGATCTCCACCTACGTGGAGCGGCACTTTGGGGTCACTTACCGCCCAGACGATCAGGTGATTGTCACGGTCGGGGTCAGTGAGGCGCTCGATCTCGCTTTCCGCGCCTTCTGCAACCCGGGCGACAAGGTGATGTTCCACCAGCCCTGCTACGTCAGCTACCACCCGAGCATCTCCTTGGTGCACGGGACCGGGATCGCAGTGCCCACGTTCGCTAGCGACAATTTCGCCCTCACCGCTGCCGCGCTGCGCGCTGCCTGGCAGCCGGGGGCCAAGATCCTGATGCTCAATCTCCCCTGCAACCCCACGGGCGGCACCTGCACCCGCGGCCAGTTGGAGGAGATTGCCGCCTTCTGCCGCGAGAAGGACCTGCTCGTGCTCAGCGACGAAATCTATTCGGAGCTCACCTTTGAGGGCACCCATACCAGCATCGCCAGCCTCCCGGGGATGGCGGAGCGCACCATCTTCCTCCACGGTTTCTCCAAGGCCTTCGCGATGACCGGCTGGCGCATCGGTTACGCCTGCGGCCCCGCCCCCCTGATCGACGCGATGATGAAGGTCCACCAGTACGCGATGATGTGCGCCTCCATCATCGCCCAAGAGGGCGCCCTCGAGGCCCTCAAAAACGGCTGGGACAACGTCCTGCGGATGCGCGAGCAGTACCATCGTCGCCGCGACGTGATCGTCCGTCGGCTCAACGAGTCGGGCCTGCCCTGCCACCTGCCTCGGGGCAGCTTCTACGCCTTTCCGGACGTCTCCCCGACCGGCCTGTCCGAGAAAGACTTCTCCGTCGGCCTCCTGCAGCACCACAAGGTCGCCGTGGTCCCCGGCCTCGCCTTCGGTGAGAACGGCCGCGGACACGTCCGCGCCTGCTTCGCCACGGCCTACGATCAGGTGATCGAGGCCTGCGACCGCATCGACCGCTTCGTCCAAGGGCTCCGCAAGTGAGCCCCCCCATGAACCGCATCGTGGCGATCGTCGGCCGACCCAATGTCGGCAAGAGCCGCCTGTTCAACCGGGTGGCGGGGCGACGGATCTCCATCGTCCACGACCAGCCGGGGGTCACCCGGGACGTCATTTCCGCCGAGGTGGCCGACGGGGGGTACACGCTGCTCGACACCGGTGGCCTAGGTTACGAGGGCGTGGACACGCCGGCCGCCCTCACGCGGGCGTCCGAGCGTCAGGTCGAGTTCGCCATCGCTACGGCCAGCCTCATTCTCTTCGTCGTTGATGGCTTGGCCGGCATCGCGGCGCTGGATGAGCGGATCGCGGCCAAGCTCCGCCGTTCCAAGCGCCAGGTTCGCCTCGTGGTGAACAAGGCCGACTTCGGAGACGAGAAGGTTGCCCTCGACGAGGCCTACCGCCTTGGCTTTGGCGAACCACTGCGGGTCTCCGCGGAACACGGCCGCGGCGAGCCGGAACTGCGGGCCGCAATCGCCGAGGCGCTCGGCCCGGCCCCCGAAGCCGCGCCCGCGCGCACCGCCGCGGACCCGCTCTGCGTCTGCTTCATCGGCCGGCCCAATGTCGGCAAATCCTCCCTCAGCAATCGCCTGCTGCAGAGCGAGCGCCTGATCGTCAGCGAAGTTCCCGGCACCACTCGGGATTCCATCGAACTGCCTTTCGAGTTTCTCGGCCGAGACGGGAAGCAACATCCGTTCCGTCTCATCGATACGGCCGGCATCAAGGCGGCGACGAAGCTCGCCTCCCCGGTGGAGTATTTCTCCCGCCTCCGCTCGCTCGACGCCATCAAGCGCACGGATGTGGTCTTTTTGGTCCTCGATGCTCTCGAAGGCGTTACCCAGCAGGACAAGGCGATCGCCGGCGAGGCGGTGAAGGAAGGCAAACCCATCGTCATCGTCGTCAATAAATGGGATTTGGTGAAAGATGCGTTCAAGGCCCAGGGGGGCTTCGAGCCGTACAAGAGCGAGCGCGATTACCGGGAGAAGTATGAAAAGGCGCTCTTTGATCGCCTGTTCTTCACGCCGGGCTCGCCGGTTATCTTCGTCTCGGCGATGAGCGGGTACGAGGTGGACCGGATGCTCAACGCAGCGGTGAAGCTCAATCGCGCGCTGGATAAGCGCATCCCGACGGCCAAGCTGAACCAGCAGCTGACGTTCCTCGCTGAGCGCAATCCGCCGGCTGCGATCGCCGGGCGTCGTTTCCGGATCTACTACGCCACGCAGACGGGCAACCGTCCTTTCCGGATCCGACTGTTCTGCAATCGAGAGGAGAAGCTTTCCGAGCAGTACCGCCGCTACTTGGAGGCGGGACTGGTGGATGAGTTTGGCCTGCAGGGCTGCCCGGTGTTCTTCGAGCTGGTCGGCAAGACCCGCGATGACGAGCGGGCCGCGGCCCACGCTGGAGGTGCCGGAAGCGGGCGGGATGGTCCGCCCCGCCCGCGCTGGGCGGCCGCCGAGGAACGGACGATCGAGGAGGACTAGGCCCGGGTTAGCGCCGCTGGCGCTGCCGGTATTCGTCCCCGTTCATCAGGGCCCGGCGCAAGTCGCGCTCCGTCAGGCCCTGTTCGCGCATCTGGCGTTCGTAGTTGGCTAGGCCCGCCGGATCGGGGTCCCGCCCCAGCAGTTCCCGGTAGGCCCGGACGATGATCTCGCGCCCGTTGCGTCCCCGGCCTTCCTGGCTGCGGCGAAGGTCCTCGCGGATCTGCCCTTGCGTCCAGCCCTCGCGCCATTTGGCGCGATAGTGGGCGAGGCCCGCGGGGTCCGCTTCCCGTCCGAGGACCTCCCGGTACATCCGCCGGATGGCGGGCTCCGGCTGGATCGCGCGCGCCTCCGGGCTCCGCTGGAGTTGCTGGATGACCTCCTGTTGGCTCCATCCCTCCTGCATCACCCGCTCCCGGTAGGTCCGGAGGCCGGTGGGATCCGCGGGGCGGTCGAGGACCTCGCGAAAGGCGTGTTCCACCATCCGCTCGGCGGTCCGGCGGTCGATTCGCGGCCGTGGCGGCTCGACGATCACCACCCGGGGCGGCGGGGGCGGGGGAGGGACCACGACTACTGGCCCCGGGCGCCGCTCCGCCGCTGGAGGAGCTGGCGCGGGGGGCGTTTGGCCGTGCACCTGGATCGCCGCGATGGCCCGATCCCAAGTCTGGCCGCCCCGCGCTTGCGCGTAGAGGTCCGGGATGCTGGCCCCGAGTTCCAGCCGCTCGCCGCGGAACCCGGGAGCGCTGGCCACGGTCGCCCGGGCCGCGCCTTCGATTTGGACCGAGGAAATGGCCCCCCGCCACGATTGCTGGTTGGCGCGTTGCAGCGTGGCCAGATCCTCTACTCGTGCGCCGGCCTCGACCCGCAGCGCTTCTCCTTGGAAGTTCGGTTCCGTGTAGAAGACTACGGCGTCCGCCGCGCCTACCCGCGCCAGTACCGCCAGCAAGAGGCAGGGGAGCGGCCAGAGAGTAAGGCGGAAGGGCAGTAGCATCGGCTAGCGGGCGAAGAAGGGGTTGTGGACTTTCTCCTGGTCGAGGGTCGTCAGCGGCCCGTGGCCACAGGCGAGCACGGTGTCGCGGGGAAGGGACAGGATCTTCCGGCGATTGTTGCGTAGCTGGTCTTTGAAGTGGGTGGCGCTGCCGCCCATTGAGCTGGCGAAGATCGAATCTCCGACCACCGCCAAGGGCCAACTGAGGCCGGTGACGTAAAAGGTGGTCTGCCCGGGTGAGTGCCCGGAGGTCAGCAGGGTCTTCACCGCCAACGCACCGACGTGGAAGTGGGCGTTCTCCGGAAAGGTGCGCGCGCCGGGGTGCGCCACCGGTTCCAGTTCACTGCTCCAGACTTCCGCCCCGGTGGCCTCGGCCAGTCGCGGCAGGTCCGCGATATGATCCGAATGCGTGTGGGTCAGGAAGATATAACGCAGCCGTAGACCCTCGGTGGCGATAATATCGAGCATCGCGGTACAGTCGGCACCCGTGTCGAACGCCGCCGCGATCTTGGCCCGGGGATCCCAGATCAGGTAGCTATTGACCAGCATCTCACCGTGGCGGGTGCTGAAGGCGGCGAAGGCGATCGGGAAATCGGGGATCCGGGGGTACCAGCGCTGATGCGCCAGCGCCTCTAGGGCGTCCGGTGACAGCCCGAGGTGCCGCGCCACGCGCCGGAGCACCGCGTCCTTGGCTTGGCCCGCCTGGAGGGCTTGAAGGTCCTCCAGGCTCACCTCGGCGCGCCGGGCCAGATCGGCGTCGCTGATCCCGAGGCCGCGCTGAGCCTTGGCGATCACGTCCTGGCAATTGTCCTCGAGCGGCAGATGGGGCATGCCTTGGGCATACCCGTGGAGAGCGGTGCCCGGCAAGCCGGATGCGCCGCCGGGTTTGCCGTTGCCTTGTCCGCAGCGCGGGCTTTGCCTCCGTTTTTTACTCCTCCTATGACCACCTCCGCGGAATATCTCGCTTCACTCTATGCGCTCACCGGTAAGGTGGCTGTCGTCATCGGGGGCACCGGTGAACTGTGCGGTGCGATGGCCGAGGGCCTCGCCGGCGCCGGGGCGGAGGTCGTTCTGGTCGGACGGCAGGCCGAGAAGGCGGCCCCGCGCCTCGAGCGGATCCACGCCGCCGGTGGCCGCGGCTACTTCCTCGCCGCGGAAGCCTCGGAAAAGGCCTCGCTTGAGGCCCTGCTGGCCACTGTGCGCGAGCGCTCCGGTGGGATTGATATTGTCGTCAATGGCGCTGGGGTGAACTCGGCGACGCCCTTCCTCGACATCTCCGAGGACGAGTTTGACCGCATCATGCGCGTTAATGTGAAGGGGGTGTTCCTCGGCTGCCAGGTGTTCGGCCGCTATCTGGTCGAACGCGGCCAGGGGGGCAGTATTATCAACCTAGGCTCGATGAGCGCCGTGGTGCCGCTGTCCCGCGTGTTCACCTATTCCGCCTCCAAGGCGGCGGTGCACAACCTCTCGAAGAACCTCGCCCGCGAGTGGGCGCCGCAGCGGATCCGCGTCAACACGTTGGTGCCGGGCTTCTTCCCCGCCGAGCAGAACCGCAAGATCCTCTCGCCGGACCGCGTGGCCAGCATCCTCGGGCATACCCCGATGAAGCGCTTCGGTGAGGCCCGCGAACTGATCGGCGCGACGTTGCTCCTGGCCAGCGAGCGGGCCGGCGGCTTTGTCACCGGTTCCGAACTCATCGTGGACGGGGGTTATCACGCGATGACCATCTGAGTTCTATAGTATTCTTCCGGGCTAAAATAGAACTTGATATACGCCCCCTTGCCTCAGATCATTGCCGCGTATGTTCTCCAAAAAGTTGAAGGAATTGCAGGCCGCGCGGGACCGTCTCGCCAGCCTCGAGAAGACGATCGAAGGCGAACTGGCGGCCTTACCCGCCCAGTTCGGCTTTGATTCTGCCCAGGCGTTCGCGGACGCGGTGGTGAAGGCCTCCGCGAGCGGTGCCCGCCTAGCGCGGAAGGGCGGTCGCGGTCAGGGTGCGGCGAAGCCCAAGGGCAAGCGCAAGCGGAGCGTTGTGACCGACGAGCTGCGCAATCAAGTCAAGCAGTTGGCTGAGGCGGGCCAGACCGGCAATCAGATCAAGGCCGCCACCGGCCTCTCCCTCCCCACAATCCAGCTCATCAAGAAGGCGTTCGGACTGGTGAAGTCCCGGACCGCTTCCTGATTCGCGACCGTGGTCGCTCCGCCCCCGCCAGCGCGGGGGCTTTTTTATTTCCGACCGCCGCCGGCGGTGAAGGCAGTTGCCTTTTATTGCAGCATCTAATCCCGATTCGGAAGTGAGCGAGACGCGCTATATACAAGCCAATAGCAACGGTCGGCTGCATCCTGCGGATACGCCCGCGATCACGCCCCTGAATCGGGGCTACCTCTATGGTGATGCGGTGTACGAGGTTTGGCGCACCCACGCGGGCGTGCTCTTTGCCTTCGGGGAGCATTGGGCGCGGCTGGAGCGCTCCGCCGCCGCCCTGCATCTGGCGCTACCCCTGACGCCCGGGCAGTGCCAGGCAGAGATCGCCCACACTGCCGCCGCGTTTCGCGCCCGCACGGGCGAGGCGGGCGAACTGTATGTCCGCCTCCAGATCACCCGCGGCGCCGGCCCGATTGGGCTCGACCCCGGATTAGCGGATCGACCGGACTGGACGTTGCTGGTGCAGCGCGCGCCGGCGCCCGCCACCCGGGGCCTGCGCCTCGCGATTCCCCACTCGCTGCGGCGCAACCCTGCCGCCTGCCTGGACCCCGCGTGGAAGACCGGCAATTACCTCAACAACCTGCTCGGGGTGGGGGAGGCCCGCCGCCGGGGGGCCGATGATGCGATCTTCCTCAATCTGGCCGGGCATCTCACGGAGGTTTCCACCGCCTCCTTGGTCTTGGTGGACGGATCACGGCTGGTTACCCCGCGCCTAGAGGACGGACTGCTCCCCAGCATTACCCGCGCGCTCCTGCTGGCGCAGGTGGCTCCGGCCGCCGGCTATGCAGTAGAGGAACGCTCGATCGCTCCGGCCGAACTGGAACAATTCTCCGAAGCGATGGTGCTCTCGACGACCAAGGACCTGGCGCCGGTGGCGGCGATTGACGCGCGGGAGTGGCCGGCGGCCCCCGGCCCAGTTACCCGCCGCTTGATGGCTGCTTGGCAGGACTGGGTGCTCGCTTACGCGGACCAGCACCCCGAACTCCGGGTGTGAACTCCGACCGGCTCAGGTGAGCTCCACCGGATCGGCCAGTTCCAGTCCATAGGCTTCCAGACCCACCATCCGCCGGGGGTGGCGCGTCAGGAGCCGGATTTGCTTGAGGCCCAACGAGCGGAGCACCTGAGCCCCAATCCCGTAATCCCGTAGATCCATGCCCCGGGGGCCCCCGGCGCCACCGTCAGTCGCCCGGAGGCTCTGGACCAGCGCTTCTCCCGGGTTCCGGGGCTGGAGGTAGGCGATCACGCCGCGGCCCTCCTCGGCGATCGCTCGGAGACTGGCCGCCAAGGGACCTCGCCCAGAGCCTGCTTCCGCGCGGAAGAGATCCGTCAGCGGATCCGCGCTATGCACGCGGACCAGCACTGGACCAGGTGCCCGTAGGTCCCCGCGGGTAAGGGCAAGGTGGTGGCGGTGGTCGACGCGCGAGTGAAAGACGTGGGCCGTGAACGGTCCGTGGGCGGTCTCGATGAGGTTTTCCGCCACCTTCTCCACCAGCGTTTCCTGTCGCAGGCGGTGGGCGATGAGCTGGGCGATCGAGATCATCCGCAGCCCAAAGCGGTGCTTGAATTCAATCAGTTGCGGGAGGCGCTGCATCGTCCCGTCCTCGTTCACCAGCTCGCAGATGACGCCGCAGGGGCTGTGCCCCGCCAACAACGCCAGATCGACCGCTGCTTCAGTGTGCCCGGCCCGTTCGAGCACCCCGCCCGGCCGCGCCCGCAGCGGGAAAACGTGCCCGGGTTGGACCAGCTGCTCCGGATGAGTGGCCGGATCCGCCAATAGGCGGATGGTCAGGGTACGGTCATAGGCGCTGACCCCGGTGGAGATGCCCGCACTCGCGTCGACGCTGACGGCGAAATCCGTCCGCTGCACCTCGCGGTTGCGCGCCACCATCGGTCCCAGTCCCAACCGGTCGAGCTGGGGGCCGAGCATCGGCACGCAGACGATGCCGCTGCCGTAGCGGATCATCAGGTTGATGGTCTCTGGGGTGGCCTTCGCCGCGGCCATCACGAGGTCGCCCTCGTTCTCCCGGTCCTCGTCATCCGTCACGATGATCGGCCGGCCGGCGGCGATATCCGCCAACGCCAGCTCGATCGGATCAAAGGGGCCGGATTCCGGAGAGGCCATCGGTGGCGCCTTAGGCGAGGGAAGCGAGGATGGCGTTGAAGGTCGCGCTCGGGCGGAGGGCGGCCGCGGCCTTCACGGGATCGGGCCGGTAGTAGCCCCCGACATCCACCGGGCGGCCCTGCGCGGCGATGAGGTCCTGGGCGATCACCTTTTCCTGCGCCGTGAGTTGGGCGGCGAGGGGTGCGAACCGCGCCTGCAGCGCGGGATCGCGGGTCTGCGCGGCCAGCGCCTGCGCCCAATAAAGGGCCAAGTAGAAATGGCTCCCGCGGTTGTCCGTGGTCCCGAGCTTGCGGCCCGGGGAACGGTCGTGCTCGAGAAATTTGCCGGTCGCCTGATCCAGGGTGTCCGCGAGGACCCGGGCGGGGGCGTGGTTGAGGACCTGCGCGAGGTGCTCGAGCGAGGCGGCCAGCGCGAAGAACTCGCCCAACGAGTCCCAACGGAGGTAACCTTCCTGCAGGAACTGTTCGACGTGCTTCGGCGCAGAGCCGCCGGCTCCGGTCTCAAAGAGGCCGCCCCCCTTCATCAGGGGCACGATGGACAGCATCTTCGCACTGGTGCCGACCTCGAGGATGGGGAAGAGGTCCGTGAGGTAGTCACGGAGCACGTTCCCCGTCACCGAGATCGTGTCCTGGCCGGCCCGCAGGCGCTCGAGGGTGGCCTGGCAGGCCGCCGCCGGGGCGAGGATGCGGAGGTCGAGTCCGGCCGTATCGAGTTGCGCGAGCGCCGCGCGGACCTTTGCGATCAAGCGGGCATCGTGGGCGCGGGCCTCGTCGAGCCAGAAGATGGCGGGCGTGGCGCTGAGGCGGGCGCGGTTGACGGCCAGCTTCACCCAGTCTTGCACCGCCGCGTCCTTGGTCTGGCACGCGCGCCAGATGTCCCCCGCTTCGACGCGGTGGGCCAGCAGCACCCGGCCCTGCTCGTCCACGACCCGGATTTCGCCCTCCGCAGGAGCGACGAAGGTCTTGTTGTGGGAGCCGTATTCCTCGGCGGCCTGCGCCATGAGCCCGACGTTGGGCACGGTGCCCATGGTGCGGGGATCAAAGGCGCCGTGCGCGCGGCAGAAGTCGATGGTGGCCTCGTAGACGCCCGCGTAGGAACTGTCCGGGATCACCGCGAGGGTATCCTGCAGCTTGCCCTGGGCATCGTACATCTTCCCGCCGGCCCGGATCATCGCGGGCATCGAGGCGTCGATGATTACATCGCTGGGCACGTGCAGATTGGTGATGCCCTCATCCGAATTGACCATCGCCAACGCTGGACCAGCGGCGAGCGCGGCCTGCAGGTCGGACTCCAAGGCCGCGCGCTCCGCCGCCGGCAGACGCGGCAGCTTCTCCATGAGGTCCCCGAGGCCATTGTTCCAGTCCACGCCGAGCGTCGCTAGGGTCTGCGCGTGGCGGGCGCAGAAATCCGCGAAGTAGGCCTGCACCGCGTATCCGAACAGAATCGGGTCAGACACCTTCATCATCGTGGCCTTAAGGTGCAGAGAGAACAGCACGCCCTCGCGGCGGGCCCGTTCGAGCTGGGCCGCGTAAAACGCTCGCAGTGCCCGTACGCTCAGGAACGTTCCGTCGAGGATTTCCCCCGCCTTAAGCGCTAGCTTAGGCAGCAGCACCCGCGTCGCGCCGCCAGCGGCCACGAACTCGATCCGCGCGGTGGTCGGCGCCTCTAGGGTCACCGAACGTTCATTGGAGAAGAAATCGTCCCGCCCCATCGTCACCACCCGCGTGCGCGACGCGCCGCTCCACGCGCCCATGCTGTGCGGGTGGGCGCGGGCGTAGTCCTTGACCGCCTTGGGGGCTCGCCGGTCTGAGTTGCCCTCGCGCAGCACCGGGTTCACGGCGCTGCCCTTCACCTTGTCGTAGCGGGCCTTGGTGTCGCGCTCCACGTCGTTCGTCGGGGCCTCCGGGTAGTCGGGAAGGGCGTAACCTTGGCTCTGGAGTTCGGCGATCGCCTCCTTCAGCTGGGGTACCGACGCGCTGATGTTGGGCAGCTTAATAATGTTGGCCTCCGGCCGCAGGGTCAGGGCGCCCAGTTCGGCGAGGTGGTCGGCCTGCCGCTGATCCGCGGGCAGACGGTCGGCAAAGGCGGCGAGGATGCGTCCGGACAGGGAGATGTCCCGCGTTTCCACGGCGATCCCACCCGGCCGTACGAAGGCCTGAACGATAGGGAGGAGCGAAAACGTGGCCAGGGCAGGGGCCTCGTCGGTCTGGGTGTAGATCAGGGTGGGCTGGGCGGACATAGCGTGACGATGGAAAGGGCGAGCCGAACCGAAGGCTCCGGGCGGGTCAAAAGCAAATGCGGGGCAGAGCGTGGGACCGGTAGGTGTAGGCCCGGGAATCGGGGTCACGGAAAGATTTGATTGCGTTCAGGCCCTGCGAGGCTTTGCCTCAAACCCTTTTCCATTACGCCTGCCTCCGATGGTCGGGGTGACAGGTGGACCGAAACTATGAGCCAAAAGTTCAAACTCAACGTCGCCGCTCGCGCCCAAACCGGCCGCAGCGCCTCCCGTCGTCTCCGCAAAGCCCAGCGGGTCCCCGCGGTCCTTTACGGAAAGCACACCAAGCCTGAGTCCCTCTCGATTGACGCCCCTGAATTCGTGCGTCTGCTGAAGGCCGTCGGCGGTCGTGCCGTACTCGTCGATCTCCAGCGTGGCGACCAGTCGGCGCCGGTGATTTCCTTCCTTCAAGAGGTCCAGCGGGATCCGATCACGGACAAGTACCTCCACATCGATTTGCAGGAGGTCAAGGCGGACGAAAAGTTCGAGATCCGCGTGCCGGTGCTGCTGAGCGGCGAGTCCTTCGGCGTGAAGAACCAGAGCGGCGTGTTGGAAATGGCGACCCCGGCCCTCCGAATCCGCGTGCTCCCGAAGGATCTGCCCGAGGCGATCGTGGTCGACGTCACGGAGCTCAAGGTCGGTGAGACGATCAAGGTGGCGAGCCTGAAGTCGATTCCCGGGGTGGACTTCCTCGATTCTAAGGGCCAGCCGGTGGTTGCCTGCGTCGAGCCGGTCGCCGAAGTGGTGCAAGCCGTGGCCGCCACGGCTGCTCCGGCCGAAGGCGCCGCCGCCGCGCCCGCCGAGGGTGCCGCCGCTGCGGCCG
>CAIOTK010000430.1 GCA_903861185.1 uncultured Opitutia bacterium
CATAATCAGAACCTCGTCGGCGGGCCGGCCCCCAACCTGCTGGACCCGATCGCGCGCCATGGTGGCAACGATGAGGCGCTCCGGCGGTCGATCCGCGAAGGGTTCCCCGCCACTGGGATGCCGGCCTTCGGCGATATCCTGAGCGAGGCGGACACCGGGGCCGTGCTGCGGTTCATCCGCCACGCGCAGCGCGAGTACGCTGCGGGGCGCATCAAACACGCGGAGCCGCCCGCCCAGGCCCCGGTGCCCACGCGGCTCCACGGGGCGCGGCTCGAGACGGTCGTCAGCGGCTTGGGCACCCCGTGGGGCCTCGAACTGCTGCCGGACGGCGGGATGCTCATCTCCGAACGCGAGGGGCGGCTCCTGCTGGTCCCCGCCGGCGGCGGTGCCCCGGTGCTGGTGGCGGGCACGCCGGCGACCCAGGTGCGCCAGGATGGCGGCTACCTTGACGTGACCCTGCACCCGCGGTTTGCCGCGAACGGCTGGGTCTACTTGGCCTACACGGAGGTCGGGCCCCGCGCGGGAACCTCCGGCACCGTGGTGGTCCGCGGCCGGATCGCGGGCGGCCGCTGGACCGACCAGGAACTCCTCTTCCGGGGGCCGGACGCGACTTACGTTGAGGATACCTCGCACTACGGCTGCCGTTTCCTTTGGGACCCGGCTGGTAACCTGTTCTTCACGCTGGGCGACCGCGGCGTGCCCGCGGCGGCCCAAGACCTGGGCAGCCCCCTGGGCAAGATCCTCCGCCTCCGCGACGACGGGGGCATCCCCGCGGACAATCCTTTTGCGGGCCGCCCCGGTGCGTGGCCCTCCGTTTGGAGTTACGGGCACCGCCACGTGCAGGGCCTCGAATATCATCCCGCGACCGGCCAGCTGTGGGCCACCGAGCACGGACCGCGCGGCGGCGATGAGCTCAACCGCATCGAAGCCGGCGCGAACTATGGCTGGCCGGTCGCCTCCGCAGGCCTCGACCGCACCCTGAGCTTCACCGCCGGCGAGCCCGGGATGCGGCCCCCGCTTCGCCAATGGACCCCCTCCGTCGCGCCGAGCGCGATCGCCTTCGGCACGGGCGCGGCGTTCCCTCGCTGGCGAAATCATCTCTTCATCGGTTGCTTGGGCGGGGAACAGTTGAAGCGCCTCGAACTGGACGGGGATGCCGTGCGCGACGAGGAGATCGTCTTCCAAGGCCACGGCCGGGTGCGCGATGTCCGGTTCGCTCCCGACGGCACCCTGCTTCTGGTCCTAAATCAGCCCGGCCGCATCGCCCGGCTGGTGCCCGATCCCAGCGTTCCCCTCGCTAACCCCGCCACCGTTTCCACCCGATGAACCTGACCCGACTGCTGCCCATTCTCGTCCTCGGCCTGCTGCCCGGCGCGCCCGCGCGCGCCGTTTCCCCCGCGATCGTCTCGGAGGGTTTCATTTACGAGACCGCTCCGTTTCCGCAGTGCCACGCCTCGACCATCGAGCAGACCACGGGCGGGGACCTCGTTGCGGCGTGGTTCGGCGGCACGCGCGAGAAGCACCCGGATGTCGGCATCTGGGTCGCCCGCCTCGAGGCTGGCCAATGGACCGTACCCGTGGAGGTGGCTAATGGCGTCCAGTACCGGCGCCCCGATGGCTCCGTCAGCCGCCACCCGACTTGGAACCCCGTGCTCTTCCAAGCCCGCGGCGGTCCGCTGCTGCTTTTCTACAAGGCGGGACCAACTCCCGAGACCTGGTGGGGGATGCTCACCCAGTCGACTGACGGTGGCCGCACTTGGTCGCCGCCGCGGCGGTTGCCCGAGGGAATTCTGGGGCCGGTGAAGAACCGGCCGGTGCAGTTGGCCAACGGGGAAATTCTCTGCCCGGTGAGCGATGAGACGCCGGAGAAGCCGAGCAAGTGGTCGGTGCACTTCGAACGGACGCGCGATCTCGGCCTGACGTGGGAACGGATCGGGCCGGTGAATGACGGCGTCGCCATTCAGGCGATTCAGCCGAGCATCCTGTTCCTGGGCGGTGACCGGTTGCTGGCCATCGGGCGTTCGCGGCAGAACAAGATCTTCGAGGTGGCGTCGTCCGATGGCGGCCGCACTTGGGGACCCTTGGGCCTCGGCACGCTGCCGAATCCCAATTCCGGGACCGACGCGGTGACCTTGGCCGATGGGCGCCACCTGATCGTCTACAATCACATCCCGGGCGAGCCGGGCCAGTGGGGCGGGAAGCGTTCGCCCCTCAATGTGGCGATCTCGGCCGATGGCCGGAAGTGGCAAGCGGCGGAGGTGCTCGAAAACGAGCCGGGCGAATACAGTTATCCGGCGGTCATCCAGTCCCGCGACGGCCGCGTGCACATCACCTACACGTGGAAGCGCCAGCGGGTGAAGCACGTGGTCCTCGATCCGCGCCGGCTGGAGCCCCGCGACTTCGTCGACGGCCAGTGGCCCAAGTGAGCCCGGCGAGCGGCAATCCGGCTTGAAATTGCGGCAGAAGGCGCGGGTTAAATTTATAAAAGCGAAAAATAATTAAGCCAATCGATAGGGTCTTAATCCTACTAAATCTGTGGACAGAGCGGCTTTGGGCTCAGTTTGGGCACCTTCTTTACCAGCAAATGAGAGTAGGCGAAAAGGAGGCAGAGTGGAGGCACACTGAAGGCAGATCGAAGGAGAAGCGAAGGAGAGCGCCAAGCAGGCTGAGATTCTGAGATCCGAGGCCTTCCAATTGCATCTAGGCCGGGATTTTAAGCCCATCGGGTTCCCGGCCGTCGCAGGCTCTGCCGGACGTCTCCCTGCGCGGCCACCTTTTCGCTCACGACTCTAGGTCCGGCCTAAGCCGGAAAGATTCAATTGATCGGGTCGCATCGAAGTGACCTGCCGGCACCTTTCAGTGGCTCTCTCCCGTCGCAATACCCTCCGGGTATTCCTCGGTCTTTC
>CAIOTK010000431.1 GCA_903861185.1 uncultured Opitutia bacterium
GCGCGGGACCCCGAAGTGCAGGCCGTGGTACACGCCCTTGACGTTCACCGCGTAGAGGCGGTCGAGGTCTTCGGGCGCGGTAGCGAGCACGTCGCCCACGTGGCTGATGCCCGCGTTGTTCACGAGCACATCCAGTCGGGCCGGCGCGGAGAACGCAGCCGCCATCGCGGCGGTGTCCGTGACGTCGGCGGTGACGGTCTCCGCCCGCCCTCCGGCCGCCCGAATCTCCTGCGCGACGGCCGCGGCGGCCTCGGGGCGCGACTCCAGAATCCAAGTCGTGGCCCCCTCGGCGGCGAGGCGGAGCGCGATGGCGCGGCCAATGCCCGACCCGCCCCCAGTCACGAGCGCGGTGCGCCCGGCGAAACGTTGCGGCAGGGAATTCATGATCACCAGCGAGTGGCTTGGAAGGTCCAGCCCGGGACCTTCTTCCGCATCTCAATCTCATCGTTGCGCTCGCGCAGCCCACAGCGGACATAGGCGGCGTGAGCGCGGGCTAGGGCGGCGCGGTCGAGGCGCACCCCGAGGCCGGGTTCGCGCGGCAGGGTGACGCAGCCATCCTCGATCGGCAGGCGTCCCCCGACGATGATGTCCTCCCACTGCCACGGGTAATGCGTGTCGAGGGCGTAGGAGAGATTGGGCATCGCGGCTCCGAGGTGGGTCATCGCGGCCAGAGAGATGCCCGCGTGGTTGTTGGAGTGCATTGAGACGCCCCGACCGAAGGTGCGGCAGTGCGCCGCCAGTTCCATCGACGCGCGCAGGCCGCCCCAGAAATGGTGGTCGGTCAGGATGATGTCCTCCGAAGCCGTCCGGACACTGCCCGGCAGATCATCGAAAGAGGTCGTGCACATATTCGTGGCGAGGGGCAGGCGAAGCGCGCGACGCACCTCGGCCATCGCCGCCTGCCCGCGGCACGGGTCCTCTAGGTACTCAAGCACGCCCTCCAATTCGCTGCCCCAACGAATGGAGGTCGGAACCGTCCAGAGCGCGTTCGGATCGAGGCGCAGTGGAACCCCCGCACCGAAGCGGTGGCGCAGCGCACGCATCGCGGCAACCTCTTGCGCCGGCTCGAAGACGCCGCCCTTGAGCTTGATGGAGGCGAACCCGAAGGCGGCGACCATCGCCTCGGCTTGCGCCACGATGCCGTCTGGATCGAGCGCCGCTCGCTGGCGGGCCGCGTCCCAACCCTTAGCCGCTGGATCGTTGCCGAAGCCGAGTTCTCCGCCCGCACCCTCATATTTGTAAAAGAGGTACGCCGAGTAGGGCACGCGCTCGCGCACCACCCCGCCGAGCAACTGGGCGACCGGTACCCCGTACGCCTGCCCCTGTAGGTCGAGGCAGGCCACATCGAGGGCGCTGAAGACCTGAACTTGGGTCCGACCATCCCACGGTTTATCCCCCCGCGCGGCGGAAGCCTCGGGCGCGCCACGTTCCGCGAGTCGCTGGCGGAGCGCCTGCCAGTTGCGCGGATCGCTGCCGATAACGGTCTCGCGGACCGCGGCCAGCGCGGCGTCTACCGCAACGCTGCCGGGCACTTCGGCGAGTCCGCTCAGGCCGTCGGCCGTGCGCAGCTCAACCACGGTGCGCAGGCAGTAGGGAGCGTGCAGGCCGGCGGCATTGAGCAGCGGTGGATCCCCCAACGCGATGGGGGTAATGTGCATCTCGGTGATACGCATCGTCGGATCAGTTGGCGCGGAGGCCGGCGAGGAAACCGAGCAGTCCGGCGCGCGCAGCGCCGCCATCGCTGCCGAGGGCGGTGAAGGTGTAGCCCATCTCCCGCACCTTGGGCACCAGGGCCGGCTGGTGTACCAGGATTCCCGCGGCTTTACCGTGGCGGCGGGCCGCAGTGGCGACCTGGCGCAGAGCGGCGGTGAAGTCGGGGTGCTCCAGCTGGTCGCGGATCCCCATATTGTACGAAAGGTCCGTGGGGCCCACGAAGAGCACGTCCGCGCCGTCCACGGCCGCGATGGCCTCGGCGTTCGCGACCGCCTCGGGCGTCTCGATCTGGATCACGCCGAGCAGGCGCTCGTGGGCGTGGAGATAATAGTCCTCGAAGTCACCGCCGAAGCCCGCGCCCCGGTTGAACTTGGCGACGCCCCGGGTGCCGTGGGGTGGGTAGCGCATCGCGGAGACGGCCGCGCGCGCCTCGGCCGCGGTGTTCACATAGGGGACCATCACTCCGCTGGCGCCGGCGTCGAGCACCCGCTTGAAGCGGGCGGGCTCGTTCTGGGCGATGCGCACGACCGGAAACGCGGGCGTGGCGGCCGCGGCGTGCAGCTGGTGCAAGAGGAGATCCTCGCCGCCCGGGCCGTGTTCGTGGTCGATGAGCAGCCAGTCGAAGCCCGCTAGGCCGGCGATCTCGACCGTCATCGGAGAACCGAGGTTGAGGAAGGTGCCAGTCAGCCACTCGCCGGCGAGGGTGCGGCGGCGAAAGTCAGGGGAGAGTTTCATCGTTCAGCGGGCGGTGTAGAGCTGGTAGAGGGCCTGCGTGCCGCACTCGTCGAGCCCGCGCGCGGCGACCTCGTCGTAGAGCCGGCGGGCGACCGCGAGCCCGGGGAGGTCGAGTTGGAGCTCCGCCGCGCTATCGAGGGCGATGCGCATATCCTTGAGGATATGCTTCACGTAGAAGCCGGGGGCGTAATTGCCGGCGAGGGCGCGCGGCGCGAGGTTGGTCAGGGCCCAGCTGCCGGCCGCGCCCCCGCTGATGCTCGCGTGGACCGCCGCCGGATCGAGCCCGGCTTTTCGCGCGTAGGCGAGCGCTTCCACCCACGCGACCATCCCCACCGCGACGGCGATTTGATTCGCCATCTTGCAATACTGGCCCGCGCCCGCCGCACCGAGCCGGGCGATGTTCTTGCCCATCAGGTCGAAGAGCGGCCGCGCCCGCGCGAAGGCCTCCTCCTCGCCGCCGACCATAATGACGAGCCGCGCCTCGCGCGCCCCAAGGTCGCCCCCCGAGACCGGGGCGTCGAGCGCGGCAAGTCCGCGGGCGGTAGCGGCCGCCGCGATCCGGCGCGCCAGCACCGGGCTGGAAGTGGTCATATCGATCAGCAGCGCCCCCGGCCGCGCGCGCTCCACGATCCCGCCGGCGCCGAGGTAACTCGCCTCCACGTCGGAGGGGAAGCCGAGCATAGTGATCACCGCGTCCGCGGCGGCCGCGGCCGAGCCCGCAGAGTCGTGCCAGGTCGCGCCGGCCGCGAGCAGCTCCGCCGCCTTAGCGGGGGTGCGGTTGTGGACGTGGAGCCGGTGGCCGGCGCGGAGGAGATGGCCGGCCATGCTGCGGCCCATCACACCGATACCGATGAACGCGATCGAGAGCGGGGAAGACATAAGGATGGGGTGGAGAAGTGAAAAACGCCCCGGTGGCCCCGTGCGATGCAATTCTCCACGCGCTCCGGGATTGCCAGCGGCATCCGCCCGCCCGACGCTCCGCCCACTCCCCATGCCCTCCTCCCGCCGCACCTTCCTGACTTCCTCCATGGCCACCGCCGCCGCCCTTGCCGCCACGACCCGCCCCGCCCGCGCCGCCGCGGCCGCCACGGCCGCCGGCCGCGAGTACTACGAGATCCGCTGCTACCACCTGAAGGCCGACACGCGCCTGAAGGCCAGCGCGCCCCGCGCCCCGGTCGAGGCCTACCTCGGCGAGGCCCTCCTGCCCGCGCTCGCCCGCCGCAACGTTGGGCCGGTCGGTGTCTTCACCGAGATCAAGGTCGACAAGCCTAAGGGCACCTCGGAGCCAATCGCGGACAGCCCGCTCTGGGTCCTGATCCCGCACGCGACCCTCGAGTCCTTCCACGCGGTGAGCGCAGACCTCGTCACCGACCCGCAGCTACAGGCCGCCGGGGCCGCCTACCTCCAGGTGGAGAAGGCGAAGCCGGCCTTCGAGCGCGTCGACACTTGGCTACTCCGCGCCTTCGCCAGCATGCCCCGCCTCGAGGTGCCGGCCTTTTCGAAGGCGAAGGCGCCGGGCCGCGTCTTCGAGATGCGCGACTACGAGAGCCACAGCGAGCTGAAGGCCCTGAACAAGATGGCGATGTTCGACGAGGGTGAGACCCAGCTGATGCGCGACCTCGGGATGAGCCCGGTCTTCTTCGGCCAGGCGCTCGCCGGCCCGAACCTGCCCCACCTGCGTTACTTCACCTCCGGCCCGACCCTCGAGGCGCACCTCGCGGCGTGGAAGAAGTTCGGCCCCGACCCGCGCTGGGTGAAGATGAAGGACGACCCCCGCTGGGCGAACAACACCTCGCGCAACACCGCGCGGTTCCTGGTGCCGGCCGCCTGCTCTCAGCTCTGAGCGCGGCGTCCGCGGCGGCGCCAAGCCCAGACGAGGCTGATCA
>CAIOTK010000432.1 GCA_903861185.1 uncultured Opitutia bacterium
AGCGCCGCGCGGGCTAAGAGGGTGTGGAGCGTGAGGGGGAGAGCGCCGGGGTGCTTCGGCCCACCCGCTCCTTCCCCTAGAGAACGCAACGGCGGCCCGAGGAGCGGGCCGGGAGAGCCTACGGTGGGGGGTCTTGAGAGGGCCTGGCAGGGTCAGTGGGACAGGGGGGAGAGGCGCTGATCCCAGGGCGGGAGGGTGGGCAAAACAAACTCGGCGAGCGAGGAGAGATCTGTTTGCACGTCAAGGCGATTTCTCAGAGCGAGCAAGTATAAAGGACAAGATAAAGCGAGGAAACGCTGCAGCACGCAAAGCAGTTAGTATACCTGTTTGCACGTCAAGGCGATTTCTGAAGCTGTCGACGAGGCAGCTCCCCTAAATAGAGAAGATCACGAGAACTTGCGGGCCGGCTGGAATTCTCGAGTCTTGGCCTCGGCCTTCGTCCGGCCGGAGGCTGGGCTCGCGGGCTCGGATCCGGCGCTGGCGCGAGCGAGGAAGAGGCTGGTAGGTCCGGCCGCAGCTTCCGTCCGGCCGGAGGCTAAGCTCGCGGGCTCGGTTTCGGCGTGGGCGGAAGTCCTTGATCCTTGCCTGCAGACTGCGGAGGGGGAGGAGGCCTGGCTGATGCCGTCAGTGGGGCGGCGGCGCTGACGACCCCGACCCGCTACTGGCTCGAACCAAATCCAAGGCCTCTCGCCTCGCTCCTACGTCACTCGTCACCGGCCCAGGCTCACACTTCGAGCCCGAGACGCGGATCGGAGTGACACGGCCGCCGGGTGAATAGAGTTTATTCACGCTCGGGGCTCTAGCCGGCGATGAAGCCGACCGCCCGGGTCGGCCCCGGGCGCAACTCCGTTGTAGAGTAAAGTTCGCCACCACGGCGGCCCTGACCCGGCGTGCGAACGCGCGACCGCCGGGCCCGCCTGGGACTTCGGCTGGGTTAGTGCGACCCGTTGGGGCCCCGGTATGCCTGTGCTGCCGCGCCGCCGCGAGTTAGTGAGGTCTCGATCAGAGCGCCGTGACCTGCCCCGACTCGGAAGCCTGCCGGCGCGCGGGAGCCGCCCCACACCTGCGCTCCGCCAAGGGGTGCCTGCCGAAGGTGCGTCGTGTAACTGGATGGGCTGGGTCCAGCGTGTACAGCAGCGCTACCGAGTGGGTCCCGACGGAGACCAGTCACTGGATCATCGCACCCCGGAATGTCCCGCCCGCGATGGGGCGGGGCCACCCGTGTCAAGAGTGACGTCCCTTGCCCAGGGTCCCAAGGGACAGGGGCCGCACGGCCAGGCTCGGCGCGCAAGGGCTCGGCGCAGGCGTGGACCCCCATCAACCTGCGTGGTTACAGGTTTGCAAACAGAGAGAGATTGAGCGACGAACTCCCGCCTCCGTGTCGGATCCTGTCCCGCCTGGCTTTACACTAGCGTACAGGATCACGGGCCCGGAGGGAGAAACCTGCGGGGCGCGCGGGTGCGCGCGGGTCCAGGGAGACGAGGACCTGCCGGAGCGCCGCGCGGGCTAAGAGGGTGTGGAGCGTGAGGGGGAGAGCGCCGGGGTGCGGCGGCGCACCCGCTCCTTCCCCTGGAGAACGCAACGGCGGCCCGAGGAGCGGGCCGGGAGGACCTATGGAGGGAGGTCTTGAAGGGGCCTGGCGGGGTCAGAGGGACAGGGGGAGAGGTGCATGTCCCACCATACCAGGCCCGTGAGGGTCGCAACCGTGAATCGACCGGTGATGTGCTGACGCAGGTAGGGCTGGTCCTGGTACGTGGCGAAGGAAAGCGCTGGGTCTTGGGGGTGCATGTAGCGCGTCGAACCATGGCAGCTCTGGAAATACACGACAGCTGGAGGGAGATCACGTGTGCAGTGTACTGGGCGGAGCCACT
>CAIOTK010000433.1 GCA_903861185.1 uncultured Opitutia bacterium
AAGGTCGGCCTCCAAGGCAAATGTGGGGTTGAGGCGCGACTGGCAGAGACGCCCATCGCTGCGCCGTCTTAGTTTTCGTCAGCCGTGACCGGGGCGGCACGCCCCGGCTCCAACAGACCCAGGTCCGCCGGCTCGAGGCGCGCCGCGCCGCGCCCTCCGCGGCCTCGGCTGAAGAGAGCGAATTACCCCACCAAATCCCGGTACCACGCCCGCACTTGGCGGGTCGACGCGCGGTCATCGAGGAACATCGCCGTGGCGTGCGCGCCGAGACCCGATTGCACGAAGGTCGCCGGCACCCCCATCGCGTCCATCAGCGGCTGGAACTTGGCCGCCGGATTGTCGGTGTGGAACACGGAGCGCCCGCGGAAGCGCCGGGCCCGCTCCAGCGCCCCCGCCCAGGTCGCGCCGTTCCAGCCGTCGCCGTCGTAGTGTTGGCAGGCGTGGAAACCCTTCCACCACGCCGCCAGCCGGTCGTCGCGCAGGCCGATGTAGCCGCACGCCAGCGCGCCGCGCGAAAACCCCGTGAGGACCGTGTTTGCGGGATCCGCCCCCCAGTCGTCCCGCACCTGCGCCAGCATCGCGAGCGCGTAGGCCACGGTCTCGTCGGGATTACCCCAGCCGCTCTCCGCGATCCGGCCCCAGCGCCGGTCGACGAACGGCAGGCCGAGGCAGATCGCGCCGCGGCCCAAGGTCATCCCGGCACCAATCACCCCCTGCTCGGGGAGCCCGGGAGAGCGGCAGCCGGGCACGTGGAACAGATTGCCGGGGTACTCCACCAGCAGCGGCCAGCGGCGGCCCGGCGTCCAGTCGACAGGCAGGTGGAGCACGGCGTACAGCCCCGGCTGGCGCTCGCCGGCGAGCCGCACCCGCACCCGCCGCCCCGGCGCCGGCGCCTCGTCCGACACCTCCGGCACCGCGACGCGACCCAAAGGCGCGACCCAGGCCGGCGCTTCCCCGGCGGCGTGCACCGCGCTGAGCTCAAGGGCCACTTGGCCGCGGGGCCGGCCCCGCAGGATCAGCTCCAGCGCCGCCACGCGGCCGGGATCGAGCTTGGGCGTGCCGTCCGGGAACGTCTCGCGCAGGGGGCACTCTAGTACGCAGCTCTCACCCGGGGCCAAGCGGGCGGCGGCCGGCACCGCGTCCCAGCCGCTCGAACCGACCGCCCACAACAGAATTTCCGCCGGCTCCGCCCCGCGGTTCGTCACCGTCGCTCCGAGCACGGTGCGGCGGGAGAGGTCCCAACCGCCCGGCGGCGCCGGAAACGTGGCCCACGCATAATTTAGGGCCGGGGGCGCGTCTGGTCCCGGGGCGGGCAAGCCAACGAGGCGCACCGTGCCGGAAGCCGTCCCCGGGTCTCGCCGGAAGCCGCGCAAATTCGCCGCGGCAAGCGCGCCGCTCCAACCCGCCAACGGCGCAGCGGCCGCGCGGCCGGCGGCGAACCAGGCGAGCGCACCGAGAGTGAAGCGGCGACGGGAACAGGGCATCGGGGCGGGGCGCTGGAATCCAAACGTCTCGGCACCTCCCGCGTCAAACCCGCGCGGGGCGTCCGCTTGACCGGTGAGGGCGACCGCGGTTGGCTCGCCGCGCTCGTTGCCCGCCACCCGGCGCCCACCCCCTATGCCCCTCGCCTGCCCCTGCCCGCGGTCCGCCGCGCTCCTCCTGCTCGCCTGCCTCGCCGCCGCCACGGCGCCCGGTGCCACCCCGGCTACTCCCCCCACGGCCGCAGGCGAGGTGGTGAGCCTTTCCCCTTTCCTCGTTTCGACGGAGGGCGATGAGGGGTACCGGGCAGCGAACACGCTCTCGGGCACCCGGATGAACTCGAGTCTCCTCCACACCCCGGCGGCGGTGTCAGTGCTGACCAAGGAATTCTTGGACGACATCGGGGCCGAGAACGTGATGGATATGCTCAAGTATTCGCTGAACACGGAGCACGAGCGTAGCGACCCGGGTGGCGGGGTGCAGCAGGCGTTCGACGTGCGCGCGACGGTGCGCGGCTTCACGGAGTCGGTGATATCGCGCGATTACCTGCCGAATATGGTCGAGGGCCGCGGGATTCTGGCGTCGGACCGGTTCAACGTGGACCGGGCGGACGTGAGCCGCGGGCCGAACTCGATTCTCTTCGGCGCGGGCCGGCCCGGCGGCGCGCTGAACCTGACCTCGAAGCGGGCGGTGCTGAACGCACGGCGGCAGACGGCAACGCTGACGGTGGGGAACGACGCCAAACGCCGGAGCGAGGTGGACCTCGCCTTCCCGCTGCGGCGGGACCGGCTCGCGCTACGCACCAACGCGGTTTGGGAGGAGCGCAAAGGTTGGTTCGAGTTCGAGGGCCTGCGGCAAAAGGGCCTCGCCTTGGCCGGCACGTGGCAACCGCAGCCATCGACCCAGGTCCGCGCGGCGGTGGAGCATCTGCGGCGCGACCAAGTGATGGGCGGAAACTTCCCCCACGCCGACTTCGGCTATTCCCGCTGGGTGCTGGGCGGGGCGCCACTGGCGGGCAACCCGCTGCTCCCCGGGACCAATCCCGCGCCGGCGCTGCTGCGCTCGGCCAACACCCTGCAGGTGATCTACGCCCCGCAGGTGCGCGATCGGCCCTTCCGTGTCTCGACCACGGGCGCGGATATGCGGCCCGACCTCACCGGAACCCAGCCGACGGGTTTCTGGGAAACCATCAGCGGCGGCGCCGCGCCTGCGGGGGGCACGGTCGACGATCCGTTCTACGGCCGCGTGCTCCCGGCGAACGCCTACCTGTCCGGCCCGGGCCGCGACGCGAACTACCAGTACACTCTCTGGTCCCTGTTCGTCGACCAGCGCCTCGGGCCCTTCAACCTCGAGCTCGGCTACAACCGTACCCGTTACACCCGCGGCTTCACCCAGCCCTCAGCCAATGCCATCGGCGATCCCAACCCGGTGTTGCCGGGCGCGTACTTCGCCGACGGGGACTCCGTCGTGGCCGCCGGCCGCAACCCGGGCACGCTCCTGCCCGATATCGCCCGCGCCAACCCTTTTGTCGGCCTGCCCTACGTGCAGAGCCAGACGGTGCAGCAACTCTTCGACCAGCGCAGCGAGTCGTTCCGCGCCACGCTCGGCACCGAGGTGGACCTCACCCGCCGCCACGCGTGGCTCGGCCGCCACAGCGCGGCCGCCTCGTGGCAGCACAACGACAACGTGTTCGGCAACGGCGTGGTCGCGGAGTACAACGCCGCGCCGGGCAACGCGCAGCCGATCGATTCCGCGACCAATATCATCCTGCGTCGCACTTACCTCGATTTCTCCCGCCCCGGCGGTCAGCGCGGTGCCCTCGATCCTTGGGCGAACCCCATCCCCGACGGCCCAGGGATGCAGGCCCGCTTCCTCTGGAATAATTCCTACCCTTGGAACCAGACCGTCAGCCGCAGCCTGATGCTCGCCGCGCAGAGCCGGTTCAGTCGCGACCGCCTCGTCCTCACCGCCGGCTACCGCCGCGAGCGGATCGAAAACAACAACGCCTCGCTCGGCGGCGAGCGGGTCCCCAACTCCACCAACCTCTGGCTCGTGCGCCCCTACCAGTTCGACCCCGCGACCATCGCCGCCTACTCGGGCGCGACCCGGACCGTCGGCGCGGTGGTCACCCCGCTGCCCTGGCTCGCCCTCGCCTACAACCAGTCGCAGAGCGCCTTCCCGCAGAGCAACTTCACCGATATCTACGACCGCCTGCTCGTGCCCAGTCGCGGCCAAGGCCGCGACTACGCGGTGCGCCTGAACCTGCTCGGCGGGCGCCTCTACGCGAGCGCCAGCACCTATCGAAACCGCGGCTACGACCAGTTCCACGACGTCACCAGCAACTCCGTCCGCGGTCAGGGCGTGCCGGTGGTGAACGACATCCTCACCACCCTCCTGCGCCTCAACCGCCCGCTGCCCGAGACGATTCGCCGCCTTGGCCTCACCCAAGTCGGGCAGTCCAAGTACCGCGAAACCGTCACCGCGGACGGCCGGGGCACCGAGTTCGAGGTCACCGGGCGGCTCGCACCGGGCTGGAGTGTGTCGCTCAACTACTCCCGCCCACGGCTGGTGTTCACCGACCTGGCCCCAAGTATGCGGGCCCTGCTGGCAGACAACCGCGCCGCGTGGGACGGCAACGCGACGCCCCTCGACAGCACCCGCGCGACCGTGGCGACGTTCGTCCGCGCGCGCGACAACACTCCGGGACGCGACTTCGTGCTGCAGCCCGCGACGCTGAACGACGCCTACGACTACGTGCAGTCGCTGCTGGAGCTGGTCGACCGCGGCGACGGCAAGCCGCCGCTCGCGTTCACGGGCGAGTCCTTCAATGCGTTCACGAGCTACCGATTCGGCGAAGGGGCCCCGGCGTGGTTGCGGAGCGCGCGGGCGGGCCTGGGCGCCAACCACCGTGGGGCGCCGGTGGTCGGCTTTGACGCCGCCAACGGCAACGAACCCATCCTCGGCCGCGGCGCCTTGGTCTGGAACGCGATGCTCGGCCGCCAACTACGAATCCGCCGCGGCCACCTGCTGGACCTCCAGCTCAACATTGAGAACCTGTTCCGCCAGGAAGAGTCGCTGCCTTTCTCGGCCATCGCCCCGGGCCAGGTCGTGCGCTGGATGCTCCCCCGCGTGCGCCACGGCTGGACCGCCCGCGCCACCTACACGTTCTGAACGCGCGGGCGCACTTGACCACGCCCGCGACCCGGGCTCCCTTTCCCCAGCTCCCCTCCCCCATGAAGTATTCCCTCACCGTCAACGGCGCGAACCGGACCGTGGACGTCGCGCCCGACACCCCGCTGCTCTGGGTGCTGCGCGACCACCTCGAACTCACCGGCACCAAGTTCGGCTGCGGCATCGGCCAGTGCGGCGCCTGCACCGTTCACCTGAACGGCGTGCCCACGCGCGCCTGCATGACCCCCGTCTCCACGGTGGGCCGGATGAAGGTCACCACCATCGAGGGCCTCGCGCCCGCGGCGGGGAAGCTCCACCCGCTGCAGCAGGCGTGGACCGAGCTCGACGTCGCCCAGTGCGGCTACTGCCAGCCTGGCCAGCTGATGACCGCGGCGGCACTGCTGCGGGACAACCCGAAGCCGACCGACGAGGACATCGATGGCGCTCTCGCGGGTAACATCTGCCGGTGCGGCACCTACACCCGCATCCGACAGGGCATTAAGCGCGCGGCCGAGCTCACGGCCGGCGGGAAGGAGGCCGCCCGATGAGCGCCACGACCACCCCGCGCACCGTGAACCGGCGCGACTTTCTCAAACTCACCGGCCTAGCCGGCGGCGGGTTCGCCCTCGCCTTCCAGATCCGCTCGGCCCGCGGCGGCGCGACCTCCGCTGGCGGCGACTTCCGGCCCAACGCATTCATCCGTATCGCCGCGTCCGGCGCCGTCACCATCGTTTCCAAGCAGCCGGAAATGGGCCAAGGCGTAAAGACCTCCCTCCCGATGATCATCGCGGAGCAGCTCGAGGTACCGTGGTCATCCGTCACGATCGAGCAGGGTGACTTCGACGAAAAGCTCTACGGTGGCCAGAGCGCGGGCGGCAGCCGCTCGACGCCCAATAACTACGACCAGTTCCACCTGCTAGGCGCCACGGTGCGCACGATGCTCGTCGAGGCCGCGGCCCGCACTTGGAAGGTCCCCGCCGCCGAGTGCCGCGCGGTCGAAGGCACCGTCGTGCACAGCTCCGGGAAGAAACTCGGCTACGGCGCCCTCGCCGCCACCGCCGCCACCCTCGAGGTGCCGGCCAAGGAGGCGGTCCGTCTGAAGGAACCCAAGGACTTCAAGCTGCTCGGGAAACGCATCGCGCAGGTCGACACACCCCGCATCGTCACCGGTCAGCCTCTCTTCGGCCTCGACCTCCGCGTGCCAGGGATGCTGTACGCGGTCTACGAGAAGTGCCCCGCCTTTGGCGGCAAGGTCGTCAGCGCCAACCTCGACTTCATCAAGACGCTCCCCGGCGTGAAGGACGCCTTCATCCTCGAGGGCAACGGCAAGGTGAAGGAGCTCAACCCAGGCGTCGCCATCATTGCCGACTCCACTTGGGCGGCCTTCAGCGCCCGACGTCAGCTCAAGGTCACGTGGGACGAGGGCAAGGTGGCCAGCGAGAGCTGGGACACCTTTGTCGCCGAGGCCCGCGCCAAGGCCGCCGGCCCCGGCCAGCGCACCCTGCGCCGCGACGGCGATGTCGCCCAGGCCCTCGCCGGCGCGGCCAAGAAAGTGTCCGCGGAGTACGTCTACCCGTTCATCTCGCACGCCAACCTAGAGCCGCAGAATACCACCGCGCACTTCCGCGAGGGGCGACTCGAACTCTGGTCCCCGACCCAAGTGCCCGCGAATGGCGTCGCGATGGTGACGCGCGTCCTCAACATCCCGGCGGACAAAATCACCCTGCACCTGACGCGGGCGGGGGGCGGCTTCGGCCGCCGGATCGGCACCGATTACTTGGTCGAGGCGGCGGCGATCGCGCAGCGCGTGCCGGCGCCGGTAAAGCTCACTTGGTCGCGCGAGGATGACCTCCGGCACGACCAGTACCGCCCGGGCGGCCTGCATTTCCTGCAGGGTGGCCTCGACGCGCAGGGCCGGGTGACGGCGTGGAAGAACCACTTCTTCACCTTTGGTGAGGGCGGCCAGCCGGGCAGCGGCGGCTCGCTGAGTCCCGACGAGTTCCCCGGGCGCTGGATCCCGAACTTCCTCGCCGAGCAGACGATGTTCGACACCGGGTGGCCGATGGGCCCCTGGCGCGCCCCGGGCAGCTGCGTGTTCTCGTGGGTCTTCCACTCCTTCATCGACGAACTTGCCCACGCGGCGGGCCGCGATCCGCTGGAGTTCCGCCTCGAACTACTGGGTACCCGCGATGAGATGCCGGCCGGCGGCGGCGGGGGCGGCAAGGGAAAGCAGGGCGGCGGTTATAGCGTCGCCCGGATGCGCAACATCCTGAAGTTCACCGCGGAGAAGGCCGGCTGGGGGAAGAAGAAATTCGCCCGCGGCTCCGGCGCCGGTATCGCGTTCCACTTCAGCCACCAAGGCTACTTCGCGCAGGTCGCCGAGGTCACCGTCTCCAAGGACGGCCAAGTGAAGGTCGACCGGTTTGTGACGGGCGGCGACGTCGGCCGCCAGATCGTGAACTTGAGCGGCGCCGAGAACCAAGTGGAGGGCTCCGTGGTCGACGGCCTCGGCACCCTGCTAACCCAAGAGCTGAACATCGAGCGGGGCCGGGTGGTGCAGGGGAACTTCCACGAGTACCCCCTGATTCGCATCACGGACTCGCCGGCGAAAATCGAGACGCACTTCCTGTCCACCGACCACCCGACCACGGGCATCGGCGAGCCGGCGATCCCGCCGGTGGCGCCGGCGGTGTGCAATGCGATCTTCGCGGCCACCGGCAAGCGCGTGCGGCAGATGCCGCTCTCGCGCGTCGACCTGCGCTGGAGCTGACGGCCTGCTCCGGTCCCGCGTGGGCGGGACCGGCCCGGCCGGGGCTCAGAGCGGGCGGGTGTAGACCATCAGCACCGCCACAAAGACGAGCGCGATGGCGATGGGCGCGAGGGCGCCGGCGGCGCCGCGGCGGCGGTAGCCCAAGCCCGCGAGCGCGGAAAGGGCGAGCCAGCACGCGAGTTTCACGAAGAGCCAGCCGGGCCAGCCGACCTTGAGCTTGGCCTGCAGGCCGAAGCCGCCGACCAGCACCAGGAAGCTAGCGATGCCGGTGATCATCAGCACTCGCTTGCGGGTCTCGGGCGGGGCGGCAAAGGCATAGAACGTGTAGCCGGTCAGCACCAGGACGGAGACTAGGTGCAGGATCTGATAGAAGGTGGCGCTCATGGGTGGCACCCAGCTGAACCCACTTCCGCCGGGCGTCCACTCTTTTCCCCGGCGACGCGGGGGAAACCCGCGGGGGCTATTCCACGTTGGCCATCTGCTCGCGGATGCGTTCGAGCTCGTTTTTCAGTTCGAGGACGGCGCGGGAGATGGTGAGGTCATTGGCCTTGCTGCCGATGGTATTCACCTCGCGGCCAATCTCCTGCAGCAGGAATTCCGCGCGGCGGCCGACCTCGCCCTCGGCGCGGAGCAATCCGGCGAACTGCTCGAAATGGCTCCGTAGGCGGGTGAGTTCCTCGGCGATGTCGCAGCGGTCGGCGAAGAGCGCGATCTCGCGCAGCACGCGCTCGTCGTCGAGATCGAGGTCGAGCCCGGCCTCGCGCAGGCGGCGGTGGAGCTGGCCGCGGTACAACGCCGGGACCTCGGGCGCGCGGGCGGCGATGATCTCCAGTTGGCGGTGGAGGATCTCGCCGCGCTGGATGAAGTCGACCAGAAGGGCCTCGCCCTCGCGGGCGCGCATCGCGGCGAAGCCGCGCAGCGCCTCCCCCAGCGCCTCCCGCACGACCGGCTCGGCTACCTCCGCCGCGGGCAGGCTGCGGGCGCGCCGCTGGGCGTTGAGGATCGACCACAGCAACTCCGCCGAGGGGCGGAACTCCACGCTCTCTCGCAGCGCGAAGGCCTGCAGGCGGTCCAGCGCGGCGCCGGCCGCCTCATCGTCCCAGCCTGCGCCCTCCCCCGCAGTGTCCCCCGTGAGCTCGACGTCGACGTGCACCTTGCCGCGGGCAGCCACGCCGCGGACCAATTCGCCGACCACCGGCTCTAGGGCGGTCCACGCCTCGGGCAAGCCGACCGTGAGGTCGAGGCTCCGGCGGTTCACCGAGCTGACCTGCACCGTGAGCGTGCGGCCCTCGAACGCGGCGGTGGCCCGCCCGTAGCCGGTCATGCTGCGCATCGGGGGATCAGCGGCGGCCGAGAAGGGCCTGCACCTGCTGGACGTCCTTGTCGCCGCGGCCGGAGAGGTTGATGACCAGCACCTCGTCGCGGCGCATCGCGCGCGCGCGCTTGAGGCCGTGGACGAGCGCGTGGGTGCTCTCAAGAGCGGGGATGATGCCCTCGAGCCGCGAGCACAGCTGGAAGACCTCGAGTACCTCGTCGTCCCCCGCGTGGGCGAACTCGATGCGGCCCTGTTCACGGTAGAACGCGTGCTCGGGCCCGATCGCGGCGTAGTCGAGCCCGGCGCTGACCGAGTGGGTCAGCTCGATCTGGCCGTCGTCGTTTTGGAGGATGAAGGTCTTGCAGCCTTGGAGGACGCCGAGCTTGCCGCCCTCGAAGCGGGCAGCGTGGTCGCCGCGGCGAATGCCGCGGCCCCCGGCCTCGACTCCGACCAAGCGGACGCCCGGTTCGTCGAGGAACTCAAAGAAAAAGCCCATCGCGTTGGAGCCGCCGCCGACGCAGGCGATCATCTCGTCCGGCAGCCGGCCTTCACGGGCGAGGATCTGTTCGCGCGTCTCCTGGCCGATCACCCGGTGGAAATCCCGCACCATCATCGGGTATGGATGCGAACCGAGGGCGGAGCCGAGGATGTAGTGCGTGCCGCGGACGTTGGTCACCCAGTCCCGCATCGCCTCGTTGATCGCCTCCTTGAGGGTCTTCTGGCCGGCCTCGACGCCACGAACTTCGGCGCCCATCAGGCGCATCCGGAAGACGTTGAGGGCTTGGCGCTCCATATCGACGGCGCCCATATAGACGACGCAGGCGAGGCCGAACTTCGCGCAGACCGCTGCGGTGGCGACGCCGTGCTGGCCGGCGCCGGTCTCGGCGATGATGCGCTGCTTGCCCATTCGGAGGGCAAGGAGAGCCTGACCGAGGGCGTTGTTGATCTTGTGGGCGCCGGTGTGGAGGAGGTCTTCGCGCTTGAGGTAGATCTTCGCGCCACCGCAGTGGGCGGTCAGGCGCTCCGCGAAGTAGAGTTCGGTGGGGCGGCCAGCGAATTCCTTGAGGTGATGGCGGAGCTCGCGCTGGAAGGCCGGGTCCTCGCGGGCGACCGCGTAGGCGGCGCCGAGGTCCTGCAGCGCGGTCATCAGCGTCTCGGGGACGAAGACGCCGCCGTAGCGGCCGAAGTGGCCGCCCGGATCGGGCTGGCGGAGACGGGGGGCGGGCGCGGCGGCGACGGCGGACATTGGGAAAGACGCAACGCCCGGCGCGCGGGATGGCAACCCGTTTCCGGGATTCAGCGGACCGCGTGGGCGCGGACGTAGTCGCGGATCGCGACCGCGTCGGCGGGCAACCGGTGGCGAACGATCGGGCGGGACTTCAGCGCCTCGAGGCTCGGGTGGGTGGGCTCGAGGCCGATGGCGGAGCGGAGCGTGTCGGGGAACTTCGCCGGGCTGGCCGTGGCGAGGACGACGCTGGGCCGGTCGGTGGCGAGATCCTGGAAGCCGCAGGCGGTGTGCGGGTCGACGACGTAGCCGAACTCGCGGTGGACCCGGGCGATGAGCCCGGGGATCTCGGCATCGGTGGCGCGGGAGGCGCGGAACCCGTCGGCGCGAAACCCGGGAATACGCACGGCACCGTCGCGACGGAAGGTGGCCATCAAGTCGCGGACGCGGGCCGGATTCTGGTCGACCTGGTAGTACAGGAGGCGCTCGAAGTTGGAGGCGACCTGGATATCCATCGACGGGGCGAGGCTGGGCTGGACGGCGCCGAGCCGGTACTCACCGGTGGTGAACAACCGGTGGAGGATGTCGTTCTGGTTGGTGGCGACGCGGAAGCCGGCGAGCGGCACGCCCATCCGGCGGAGCAGCCAGCCGGCGAACACGTTGCCGAAGTTGCCGGTGGGCACGACGAACTCGGCCGTGGCGCGCTCGGCCGGCGCCAAGCGCAGCCAAGCCCAGAGGTAGTAGACGCACTGAGCGAGGATGCGCGCGAGGTTGATCGAGTTCACCGCCGAGAGGCGGTGCCGCACGCGGAAGTCTTGATCCGCGAAGATCTCCTTCAGCGCGGCCTGGGCGTCGTCGAAGGTACCGTCGATCGCGAGGGCGTGGACGTTGGCCGCGCCGGTGCACGCCATCTGGCGCTCCTGCAGCGGGGAAACGCGGCCGAAAGGATACAGGATGAATATGGCGGTGCCAGGGCGGCCGAGCAGGCCGTGGATGGCCGCGGCACCCGTGTCGCCGGAGGTGGCGCCAAGGACGTTGATCGCCTCACCGCGGACGCGACACTGGTGGCCGTAGAGCTCGCCGAGCAGTTGGAGCGCGAAGTCCTTGAAGGCGAGGGTCGGCCCGTGGAAGAGCTCCAGCACGTGCAGCCCGGGCCGCAGCGTGCGGAGGGGCGCGATGTCCGGATGCGTGAAGCGGGGGTAGCTCGCGGCGACGAGAGCGCGGAGGGTGTCGGGCGGGATATCGGTGGCGAACCGGGCGAGAAAATCCGCGCAGAGCCCGGGGTAGTCGAGCGCGGCGAGGCGCGGCAGGTCGCCAGAGAGGTCCGGCAGCGACTCGGGCAGGTAGAGCCCGCCATCGGGCGCAAGGCCGGTGGCGACGGCGTCGCTGAAGCCGAGCGGCGGGGTCTGCCCGCGGGTGCTCAGGAACCGCATCGGACCGTCCCTCAGGCGCCGGCGTCGAGGCCGAAGGCGGTGTGGGCGGCGCGAGCAGCCTCGTCGGCGCGATCCTTGGCGATGATGACCGAGATCTTGATCTCCGAAGTGCTGATCAGCTCGAGATTGATCCCGGCGCGAGCGAGCGCGTCGAAGAGCGTGGCGGCGACCCCGCTGTGGGTACGCATCCCGACCCCGACCACCGAGAGCTTGGCGATGCGCTCGTCGAAGGAGACCTCCCCGCCGGTCTCGCGGAGGGCGGGCGCGAGGGCGGCGACGGCGCGGTCCTTCTCCGAGAGCGGGACGGTGAACGACAGGTTCGCCAGCCCGCCGCGGCCGACGTTCTGCACGATCATATCCACGTTGATACTGGCCTCCGCCAGCGCGCGGAAGACGCGGGCGGCGGTGCCGGGCTTGTCGGCGATGCTACTGACGACAACCTTGGCCTGGTCCTTGTCGACGGCGACGCCGCGGACAACGACCTTCTCCATATAGGCGACTTCCTGTTTCACGATGGTACCTGGGTTTTGGTTAAAGGAGGAGCGGACCTCGAAGACGACGCCGTACTTGGCGGCAAACTCGACTGAGCGGGTCTGCATCACCTTAGAGCCGAGCGAGGCCAGCTCGAGCATCTCGTCGTAGCTAATCTCCGGCAGCTTGCGGGCGGCGGGGACCACGCGGGGGTCGGCGGTGTAGACCCCGTCGACATCGGTGTAGATCTCGCACTTGTCGGCCTGGATGGCAGCGGCGAGGGCGATGGCCGTGAGGTCGGAGCCGCCGCGGCCCAGGGTGGTGACTTGGCCGTCGTCGTTGATGCCTTGGAAGCCCGCGACGATGATGACGTTGCCGTCGGCGAGGTCCTTCTCGAGCGGGGCAGCGTTGATCGTGCGGATCTTGGCCTTGGTGTGGACCTTGTCGGTGAAGATGCCGGCCTGCGCGCCAGTGTAGCTGACGGCGCGGACGCCGATGCCGTGGAGCGCCATCGCCGTGAGGGCGATGGTCTCCTGCTCGCCGATGGCGAGGAGCTGGTCGAGTTCGCGCTCGCTCGGCAACGGGCAGAGGGCCTTGGCGCGAGCGAGGAGCTCGTTGGTGACGCCGGCGCGGGCGGAGACCACGACCACCAGCTCGTTGCCGGCATCGCGGGTGGCCTTGATGCGGCCGGCGACGTTCTTGATGCGATCGACGTCACCCACGGAGGTGCCGCCATACTTCTGGACGATGCGAGCCATACGGGGAAGGGTCAGGGGCCGAAGTCGCCGATGCGGAGCAGCACCGGATCCTCGAGGACGGCGGAGAGGGCGCGGAGCCGGCGGAGCGTGCGCCCGATCGCGCGCTCGTCGCTCTCGTGCGTCGTGAGCACCAGAGAAGCGGCGCGCGGGCGGTCAGCCGGGCCCTGGATGACGGTGGCGATGCTAACGCGGTGGCGGGCCATCGCGGAGGCGACACGGGCGAGGACGCCCGGCTGATCGCGGACGGTGAGGCGCACGTAATACCGGCTGCGGATGCGTTCCGGCGGGGCGAGGCGGCAGCGGCTGGAGGCGGCGGGCGCCTCGCCGGGCAGGTGGGCGCCCTTGCCCTGGCGCAGGAGGGAGGCGGCGTCGGCGAGGTCGCTGATGACCGCGCTGGCGGTGGCGTCACGGCCCGCGCCGCGGCCACTGTAGAGGGTCGTGCCCACGACGTCGCCGCTGACGGAAACCGCGTTAAAGACCCCGTTGACGTTGGCGATGACGTCGCCGGCGGGGAGCAGCGTGGGGTGGACGCGGACACAGAGTTCGTCGCGCCGGAAGTCGCGCGTGATGACGGCGAGCAGCTTGATCCCGAAGCCCAGAGTGGCGGCGTTACGCAGGTCGGCCGGCGTGAGCCGCGAGATTCCCTCGACGATCATCTGGTCCGTGCGGACCCAGACCCCGTGGGCGAGCCAAGCGAGCACCGCGGCCTTGTGGGCGGTGTCCCAACCATCGACGTCGAGCGACTCGTCGGCCTCGGCGTAACCGAGCCGTTTGGCGTCGGCGAGAACCTCGGCGTAGGGGGCGCCCTGCTCCTTCATCCGCGTAAGGATGTAGTTACAGGTGCCGTTAAGAATCCCGTAAATCCGCGGGAAGCGGTTGGCGACGAGGCCCTCGCGGAGGGCCTTGATGATCGGGATGCCGCCGGCGACCGAGGCCTCGAAGAGGAAGTGGCCACCGTGGCGGCGGGCGGTGGCGAGGATCTCGGCGCCATGCTCGCAGATCAGGGCCTTGTTCGCGGAGACAACCACCTTACCCAGGCGCAGGGCGGCGAGCGTAACCTCGCGGGCGAGACCGGTGCCGCCCATCAGTTCGCAGACCACGGGAACCGCGGGATCGCGCGCGATCGCGAGGGGGTCCGTGCAGAGCACGCCGCGCGGGAGGCGGACGTCGCGCTTCCGCCGGGCATCGCGCACGGCGACGCGGGTGACGCGCAGCTCGACCCCGAGGCGGGCGCGGAGGAGGGCACGGTTGGCCTCCAGATGCTGCCAGACGCCCTGGCCGACCGTGCCGAAACCGCAGAGACCGAGAGGGAGGACAGGAAGGGAGCTCATCGCCGGATTAATTCTTGGGCCCGGAGCCCACGCGCACCTCCGTGCCGTTCAGGAGCCGCGAGATGTTAGAGCGGTGGCGGAGGATGACAAAGCCCGCCGCGCCACAGGCGACCCCGATGACGAGCGCGGACCGCCCGAGCGCCACCGAGGAGGCGGCGAGCGCCACCGCCGCGAGCATCGAGGAGAGTGCGACGTAGCGGAAGAGGGCGAGCGTCAGGGCGAAGACGACCAAGGCGCAACCGGCCCCGGCGGGGAAGAGAACGGCGAATCCACCGGCGGCGGTGGCGACCGACTTACCGCCGCGGAAGCCGGTGAAGCACGAGAAGCTGTGGCCCAGGAGCGCCCCGACGAGGCAAATGGTGCTCAGCATTTCCAAGGAACCGGCGTCAAACGGGCAATGCTCCGGGCCCAACCAGTGCAGCAGCGGGAACAACCCAGCGGCGAGGGCGCCCTTGGCGGCGTCGAGGAATAGCACTAGCGCCCCCGGCCCGGGGCCGAGCACCCGCCGCACGTTAGTCGCACCCGCGTTGCCGCTGCCCACCTTGAAGATGTCCACCCCCTTCGCGCGCGCGACCACGTAGGCGAACGGCAGCGCGCCCAGCAGGTAGCCGGCACCGGCGGCGAGGAAGGGGACGAGGCTCATCGCGAGAACGAGCGCTTAGAGCTGCACGAACTTCGCCATCCGAATGGCGGCGTGCCCCTTGATCTCGCGCCGGGAGGCCTCGCCCGGCTCGGTGTCGACCCGCACCACCATATAGGCAGTGCCGCCAGGCGTGAGGCGCGACAGGGACATATCGGCGATGTTAACGTTGGCGCGGCCGAGGATGGAGCCGATCGTCCCCACCATCCCGGGCTGATCGACGTTCTCCAGCACCAGCAGCTTGCCCTCGGCGGCGACCTCGACCTCGCGGCCGTTGATCCCGACGATGCGGGGCAAGTTGGCCTTGCCGATCAACGTACCCGCAGCGGAGTGCACCTGGCCCTCGGGCGTGACTGCCTCCACCTGGATCAGTTCGCTATAGTCGGCCTCGTCGGCGGACTGCGTAACTTCGGCGCGGATGCCGAGGCGCTGGAGGAGGACGGGGGCGTTGACGAAGTTGACCTCCTCGCCGCTGATGCGGCGGAGGAAGCCGCGCTCGATGGCGCGGGTGACCCCGTTGGTGTCGTGCTGGACCAGCTTGCCCCAGTAGGTGATGCGGAGCTGGGCGATCTGGGGCGGGGCGATCTGCTGGACGAGCGTGCCCAGCTTGGCGCCGAGGTCGAGGTAGGGGGCGAGCACCTGGAGCGTAGCCGCGTCGATCGAGGGGACGTTGACGGCGTTGCGGATCACGCCGCCGCGGAGCACGTCAGCGATCTGCTCGGCGATCTCGATGCCCACCGATTCCTGGGCCTCCGCGGTGGAGGCGCCGAGGTGAGGGGTGAGGACGACATTCGGGAGCGAGCGCAGTTCGCTGTCCTTAGCGAGGGGCTCGTCTTCGAAGACATCGAGCCCGGCGGCGGCGACCTGGCCGGACTTCAGCGCGGCAATAAGAGCGGCTTCCTTGATAATCCCGCCGCGGGCGCAGTTGAAGATACGCAGCCCGCGCTTGCAGCGGGCGAACGCGGCCTCGTCGATCATATAGCGCGTGTCCTCGGTCAGCGGCATATGGACCGTGATGTAGTCGGCCTGCCGAAGGACCTCGTCGAGCGTGACGCCCTCGACCTGCATCGCCTTGGCGCGGCTGGGCGCGAGGTAGGGATCGTAGGCGAGCACCCGCATCCCGAAGGCCTGAGCGCGCTTGGCGACCTCGCCGCCGATGCGGCCGAGGCCAACGATGCCGAGGGTCTTACGGAAGAGCTCGATGCCAGAGAACGACTTGCGGTCCCACTGGCCGGCCCGCATCGAGGCGCAGGCTTGGGGCACGGGGCGGGCCCCGCAAAGGAGATGGGTGAAGGTGAGCTCGGCGGTGGCGATCGTGTTGCCCGCGGGCGTGTTCATCACGACCACGCCGTGGTTGGTCGCCGCCTCGACATCCACGTTGTCGACCCCCACCCCGGCGCGGCCCACGACCTTCAGCAACGGCGCAGCGCGGAAAACCTCCGCCGTGATCCGGGTCTCGGAGCGCACGGCGATGGCGTGCACGTCGCGCACCAGCTCGAGCACCTTCTCCGGGGACGAGCCATAGGCCTCGACCACCTCAAAGCCCGGCTGCTGGCGCAGAAAGGCGACTCCCTTGGGCGAGATCTTGTCGGCAACGAGGACTTTCATCAGGAAAAATTGCTCCGAGCGAAATCCCGGCCGCGGGCCCTAGCAAGGAAAAGCTTTGGCCGCGGTCGGGTGAAAAAACACCCGGTGGGGCACGCCCCGCCTTTGACAACCGCGCACGGGCGCGACCAACTGCTTCGTCACCGGCCAACGGCCGCGCCGCCACCCCCGACCGCTTATGATGATGCGTCCCCTTCCCCGTTTCCGCCCCTCGCCCGCCTTCTTGCTCGCCCCCGTCCTCCTGCTGCTGGCCGGCTGCGGCGGTCAGGCTCCCGCCGGTGGAGGCAAGGCGGGCAAAGGGACCAAGGGCGGCGCCGCCCCCGTGCTCGTCGCGCCAGCGGAGCGAAAGGTCGTGCCCCTCGCGTTGGAGGCGATCGGGGCCGTGGAGCCGATCCGCACCACCGCCGTTCGCTCTCAGGTGACCGGGACCCTGCTCAAGCGCGTCATCCGCGAAGGGCAGGAGATCAAGCAGGGGGACCTGCTCTTCGAGATCGACCCCCGCCCGTTCCGCAACGCCCTCCAATCGGCCGAGGCCGAGCTGCAGAAAGTGCGGGTGCAACTCGAGACGGCCCGGGCGCAGGTGGCCCGCTACCGGGGCCTGACCGCGGACCAGATGGTGTCGAAGGAGCAGTTCGAGAAGATCAACGACGCCGCGCGCGCGCTCGAGGCCGAGTCGCTGTCCGTGGAATCGCGGCTCGCGACCGCCCGGATTCAGCTCGAGTACTGTTCGATCCGCGCTCCCCTCGCCGGCCGCGCCGGCCAGATTACCCTCCACGAGGGCGACATCGTGCGCGGCAATGATACCGGCGCGCCCCTCACCACCATCCATCAGCTGAGTCCGATCAACGTCACCTTCGGTGTGCCCCAACAGTACCTCGGAGCCCTCCAGCGCTACCGCGCGGCCGGCCAGCTCGCCGTCGCTGCCACCCCACCGGGGGCGGACGAGAAGCCGGAAACCGGGGAGCTCACCTTCCTCGATAACGCCGTCGAGTCCGCGACCGGTACCCTGCGGCTCAAGGCCGCCTTTCCCAATGCCGCGCAGCGCCTCTGGCCCGGGCAGTTCGTAACCGTAACTTTGACCCTCGCCAACCCGGAGGTGATCGCGATCCCCGCCAGCGCCCTCCAGACTTCGCAGGCCGGACAATACGTCTACGTCGTCAAGGCGGACCGCACCGCCGAGCTGCGGCCCGTGACCGTCGAGCGCACGGTCGGGGTGGAGGCGGTTATCGCGAAGGGCCTTGCGCCCGGCGAGATGGTCGTCGCCGAGGGCCAGCTGCGGGTCGTGCCGGGCCGCGCGGTCGACATCCGCGACCCGGCGGGTGGCACGCGCTCGCCCGCGAAGAGCGGCAAGGGCGCTAAGGAGACTAAGGGTGGGAAGGAGTCGGTTGCGCCGTGAATATCCCCGAACCCTTCATCCGCCGCCCGGTGATGACGACCCTCGTCACCGCCGCCATCACCCTCTTTGGCTGGATGGCCTACGAGAAGCTGCCGGTGAACGACCTACCCAGTGTCGATTTCCCGACCATCTCCGTTTCGGCCAGCCTGCCCGGCGCCAGCCCGGAAACGATGGCCGCCTCGGTCGCGACCCCGCTCGAGCAGCAGTTCTCCAGCGTGGCCGGCATCGAGGCGATGACCTCCGTCAGCTCCCTCGGCAGCACGCAGATCTCGATCCAGTTCAACCTCGACCGCAACATCGACGCCGCCGCGCAGGACGTGCAATCGGCGATCGCGGCCGTGCAGCGCCGGCTGCCGCGGGATATGCCCAACCCGCCGACCCTGCGGAAGAATAACCCAGCGGACGACTCGATTATGCTGCTCTCGCTGACCTCGGAGACGCTGACGCTCGCCGAGGTTAACGAGTACGCAGAGACGATCCTCGCGCAGCGCATTTCGACGGTCGACGGCGTCTCCCAAGTTGGCGTGCTCGGGGCCCAGAAATACGCCGTGCGGGTGCGGCTGGACCCGCGGGCACTGGCGGCGCGCGGCATCGGCATCGATGAGGTCCGCTCGGCTCTCGACAACAACAACGTCAACCTCCCCGCCGGCACGCTCGATGGTGCCCACAAGGCCACCACCCTCTTGGCGACCGGACAGCTGAAGAATGCGGAGGGGTTCCGCCAGGTGATCGTAAGCTACCGCAACGGAGCCGCGGTACGGCTAAGCGACGTGGCGCGAGTAGAAGACGGGGTGGAGAACGAAAAGTCCGCCAGCTGGTTTGACCAGCGCTTCCGCGAGGACGGCACCGAGGATCCCGGCTTCGCCACCGGAGGGGAACCACGCCGGGCCATCCTCCTGTCCGTCCAACGCCAGCCCGGCACAAACACCATTGCGGTCGTCGACGGGATCAAGGCGCTGCTGCCCGCATTTCAGGCGCAGCTGCCGGACTCGATCAAGCTGGAGGTCTACCTCGACCGGTCCGAAGCGATCCGCGAGTCGGTGCACGACGTGAAGTTCACCCTCCTGCTGGCCATCTTCCTCGTGGTGCTGGTGATCTTCCTGTTCCTCCGCACCCTCTCGGCGACGATCATCCCGAGCATCGCGATGCCGATCGCCATTATTGGCACCTTCGGGGTGATGTACTTCTGTGGGTTCAGCATTAACAACATCTCCCTGCTGGCCCTAACGCTCTCGGTGGGCTTCGTGGTCGACGACGCGATTGTGATGCTCGAGAACATCGTTCGCCATATCGAGGCGGGCGAACACCCGATGACCGCTGCGCTAAAGGGTTCCCGCGAGATCGGCTTCACCATCATCTCGATGACGATCTCGCTGGTGGCGGTTTTTATCCCGGTGCTGTTTATGGGCGGGATCCTCGGCCGCCTGCTGCACGAGTTCGCGGTGACGATTGGCGCCGCGATTCTCGTCTCCGGCGTGGTCTCGCTGACGCTCACGCCCATGCTCTGCAGCCGCTTCCTGCGGCCCCGCGCGCACGACCACCAGCCGGGCCGATTCTACGTCGCGATGGAGCGGGTCTTCGACGCCAGCGTCGGCCTCTACGAGCGCACCCTGCGCGCCTCGCTCCGCTTCCGGGGCACCGTGCTCGCAGTGGCCGCGGCGACTGTCGGCCTGACCCTCTGGCTACTGGTCATCGTGCCCAAGGGGTTCATCCCCACCGAGGACGGCGGCCGCCTGATGGTCTCGATCGAGGGCGCGCAGGACGCCTCCTTCGAGGCGATGGTGCGCAATCAGCGGGCGGTGATCGCGGCCGTCCGACGCAACCCCCACGTCGAGAGCGTCTCGGCCTCGGTGGGCTCCTTCGGCCGCACCAGCAGCGGCGGCGGGAACACCGGCCGGATGTACATCGGGTTGGTCGGACGCGACCGGCGTCCCCACGCCAGCGTAGTCGCGCAGCAACTGCGCGCGGATACTGCCACCATCCCGGGCGTAAAGGTGTTCCCTCAGGTGCCCCCGGCCATCCGGCTGCAGAGCCGGAGTTCCTCCTCCGTCTATCAGTACACCCTCTACGGCAGCGACCTGCAGGAACTGTATAAGGTCACCCCGGGGATGCTCGACCGCGTGCGGGAAATCCCCGGCCTGATCGACGTCAACTCGGACCTCCAGATCACCAGCCCGCAACTGATCATCGACATCGACCGCGACAAGACCTCTTCGCTCGGGCTGAACGCGCAACAGGTTGAGGACACGCTCTACAGTGCCTTCGGCTCCCGCCAGGTTTCGACCATCTACACCTCCACGAACCAGTACTCGGTCATCCTCGAACTGGATCCGAAATACCTGCGTGACCCCGCCGCGCTGTCCTTGCTCTACCTGCGCAACCGCGAGGGGCGGCTGATACCCCTCGAGGCCGTGTCGCGCATCCGGCCCACGGTCGGGCCGCTGACGGTGGCCCATATGGGCCAAGTGCCGGCGGTGACCATCACCTTCAACCTCGCCGACGGGACCGCGTTGAGCGACGCGACGACCGAGATCGAGCGGGTCGCCCGCGAGGTGCTGCCGCCGACGGTGTCCGGGACGTTCCAGGGCGCCGCCGCCGCCTTCACCAGTTCGCTGAACGGCCTCGGCTGGCTGCTCCTCGTCGCGGTGCTCGTGATCTACCTCGTGCTCGGGATGCTCTACGAGGACTTCATCCATCCGATCACGATTCTCTCTGGCTTACCGGCGGCCACCTTCGGGGCGATCGCGACCCTGCTAGCCTTCGGGCAGGAGCTGAACATCTACGGCTACGTGGGGCTGATCATGCTAATCGGCATCGTGAAGAAGAACGCGATTATGATGATCGACTTCGCGCTCGACGCGCAGCGCAACCACGGCAAGGCGCCGGCCGACGCCATCTTCGAGGCCTGCATCGTGCGCTTCCGGCCGATTATGATGACCACCTTCGCGGCGCTCGCCGGTACGCTGCCGATCGCGCTCGGCTGGGGCGCTGGCGCGGACTCCCGCCGCACCCTCGGCCTCGCCGTCTGCGGCGGCCTCGTCGTCTCCCAACTGCTCACGCTCTACATCACCCCGGTCTTCTACCTCTACCTCGAACGCTTCGCCCGGCACCTGACGCCGCGATCCGTGGCGGACTACGAGCGCGAGGCCGCGGCCGCGGCTCAACCGGGGATCGCTAAATGAACCTGCCCCGCCGGCGCCTCCTCCTGCTCGCCTTCCTCGCGGCCGGTGCCGCCGCCGGGGCGGCCCCCGCCAAATGGGCCGCGTCGATCGACGCCTTCACCCGCGCCGACGCCGCGAACCCGCCGCCCCGCGACGCCGTGCTTTTCGTGGGCAGTTCCTCGATCGTCCGCTGGAAGAGCCTCGCGCGGGATTTTCCGGAAGTGCGGGTAATTAACCGCGGCTTCGGCGGCTCGGAATTGGCCGACAGCGTCCACTATCTCGACCGTCTCGTACTCCCGCACCAGCCGCGCGTGGTGGTGCTCTACGCTGGGGAAAATGACCTGCAGGCCGGAGCCACCGCGGAGGAGGTGCACGCGCGCTTTCAGGCTTTCCGCCAAGGACTCCACGCCGCACTGCCGCAGACCCGGCTGGTGTTCATCGCGATCAAGCCCAGCCCGTCCCGGGCGAAGATCCGCGAGCGCATCGACCGCGCCAACACGCTCATCGCCGCCACTTGCCGCGAGGATCCCCGGCTGGCCTTCGCCGACGTTGTCCCGCCGATGCTCGACGCCGCCGGGCAGCCGCGGGCGGAGCTATTCGTCGCGGACCGGCTCCACCTCAGCGAGGCCGGCTACGCGGTATGGCGTCCGATCGTCGCGCCCCTGCTGCGCTGAGTCGGGATCGGCGGTACGGCGCGCTTGCCCGCGCCGGCGCCGCCCCGCTGAATGCCGCGTGGTCCCGCCCCCCGAATCCCCCGCCGCGCGCCTCGCGCGCCAAGTCGAATTCCTGGTCGAGTGCGACCGCCTGAAGGAGATCTGCCGGCAGACGCTCGTCACCGGCAGCCGACGGCGCGAGAACGACGCCGAGCACTCTTGGCACCTCTGCCTGTGCGTCCTAGTGCTGGCCGAGCACGCCAACCACCCGGGATTGGATGTCCTGCGGGTGCTGCAACTGCTCATCGTGCACGACCTCGTGGAGATCGATGCGGGGGACACCTTCGCGTACGACGAAGCGGCGATGGCGACCCAGCGGGAGCGGGAAACACGGGCCGCGGAACGGATCTTCGGCCTCCTGCCATCCCCGCAGGGGGCGTGGTTCCGGGAGCTCTGGGAGGAATTTGAGGCGCGCGCGACCCCGGAGGCGCGGTTCGCCGCCGCGGTGGACCGGTTCCAGCCGATGCTGCTCAACTGCCGCACCGAGGGCGACGCTTGGCGGCGCCACGGCGTGACTGCGGACCGCGTCGTCGCCCGCAATCGCCACATCAGCGAGGGCTGCGCCGAACTCTGGCGGTACGCAGAGCAAATGATCACCGAGGCGGTCACGCAGGGCCACCTCGCCCCGGGGCCCACGGCACCCAGTAAGCCCGCCTAGGCATTAGACCCCACGCAGCCCGGCCGGGTGCAAATTTCGTGTCTCCCCCGCGCCTCACTGCGCGTCTACCTGCCACCCCGATGCTCCTTACCGCTACGCTGCCCCGCCCGACCGCGTTCCTCGCCCTCTGCCTGCTGGCGTTCGACTGCGCTCACGCCGCGGCGCCGGCCCACCCGCTCCCCCTGTGGCCCGAGGGCGCGCCCGGCTCGACCGCACGGCGGCAGGAACCCGAAAAGGTCACCGGGAGCAACGTCTCTAATATCCATCATCCCTCGCTGACGCCCTACTGGCCGGAAGCGCCGGCGCCCGGTGGTCCGGCGGTGATTATCGCTCCGGGAGGCGGGCACGCGCGGCTCGCGGCCCAGCACGAAGGGCACAATGTCGCGGTGTGGCTGGCCCGACACGGCGTGGCCGCCTTTGTCCTGAAATACCGGCTGGCCAAGGACGATGCGACCCCGGCCGGCCAGCCCCAGCCCTACACGGTTGACCGCGACGCGCTCGCGGACGCTCGCCGAGCACTGCGCCTCGTCCGCAGCGGCGCCGGCGGACCAGTGCCAGGGAGCGTTGGGATCCTCGGGTTCTCCGCGGGTGGCGAGGTCGCCTTGCTCGCGGCCACGCGCCCGGAGGAAGGCCGGCCGGAGGCGATAGATGCGGCCGACCGTGCCCCGGCGCGCGCGGACTTTTACGCGCTGGTCTACCCGGGAGGCATTCCCCGCACCGACATAGAAATCACCCACCGCACGCCCCCGGTCTTCCTGACCGCCGGCTATCAGGACCGGGCCAACATCTCGGAGGGGCTGGCGGAGTTCTACCTGCGGTCGAAGCGCGCGGGGGCGAACGCGGAACTACACTTGTATGCGGGTGCGGGCCACGGATTTGGCGTCCGCGACACCAACCGAGGGCCCCACGCCGCTTGGACCGAACGCTTCCTCGAATGGCTGGCCGAGCGGAAATTCCTGCCCGCGGCTCCGCGGCCGAACGGCTAGCCCGCTTGACTTAACGCTCGCCCCAACCTCGCTTCCCCCGCCCTTTCACCCACCGATGCCCTCCCACCCCCGGATCCGACCGCTCTCTCTCGCCCTCCTCGCGGCCGCCGTAGCCCTGCCCCCCGCCCGCGGCGCGGCTCCTGCCCCCCGCGAAGTCGTAATCCTCAGTCCATTCGAGGTGACCAGCGCGCAGGACTTCGGCTATCGCGCCGGCGCAGCCGTCACCGGCACCGGGACCGCGGGCCTGATCAAGGACACTCCGCTCAACATCAGCATCGTGCCGCAGGAGCTGATCGCAGATCAGGCCGGCAACCAACTGGTCGATGTCCTCCGGGCCGCGAGCTCGGTCGCGCTGCACGTGAAGGATGAGACCCAGATCCTGATCCGCGGCTACACCGGGCCGCAGTTCGTGAACGGCCTTCCCGCCGGCCAAGGCTTGGCGCTGTATGACGTCGACCGGGTTGAGGTGGTGAAAGGGCCCAATGCGGTGTTCGCGGGCATCTCGAACCCGGGCGGCACCGTAAACCTGATCAAGTTCAAGCCATCCTTCGTCGCCCGAAATTCACTCGATCTCAGCTACGGCAGCTACGACCACCGCCGCGCGGTCCTCCGCCTTTCCGGCCCCCTGCTCGGCTCCCAGCTCGCCTACAGCCTCGTTTACGGGACCACCGATGAACAGAGCGCGATCGACTATATGTTCACGCGGGAGCAGTTCTACTCCGGTGCGCTTACTTGGCGCCCGCTGCCCGCGCTGCGCCTGACCGCGCGCTATGCGTTACTGGACCGCGAGGCCGGCCGCCGTCCCCACACCGTCGTGAGCCATCCTTTTTACCAAGAGAAGGACCGCGAGGCCATCCGGCTGTTCGACCAGCTCGGCCTGCCGCGCCCGGCCAGCTACCCGCAGCTCGAGAACGGCGCCGTGCGTACTCCGGCCGGGGCCCCCATCAACACGGGCCGCCCCGCACCCGAGGGCGTCGACGCTTACATTGCCCGCACGCTCGGCGCGAGTGTGGCGCCTTACCCCGGGATCTTTTCCCGCGACTTCTTTCCGGACGACTCCTTCAACTACAATGGGCCGGATGGGCGCGACAACTACCGCAACCAGAACAGTGGCTTCGAGGCCGAGTGGATCGCGTCCCCCACCCTCGCGCTACGCGCCCAGTTCCAGCAGGTCGACAGCCACCGGATGCGCCGGGAATTCAACGGCCTGCGTCCCGTTGCCGGGCAGCGCCTCCGGAGCACAATCTCCGAATTCAAGCCCGGCGGGCTCAACTTCTCGGCCAAGGTGGAGGCCGCCTCCAAATTAAACCTCAACCGCGCCGGCCGCCACGACCTGCTCGGCGGCTTCCAACACGACGGCGGCAAGGAAGTCATCAGCCCCATTACCGTCGCGACCACGCGCATCCTGACCTGGGTACCGGGCTCCCCTCCCATTCCCAGCCTGCTTCAGCTGATGCGGGACCAGTACGGACCGACCTACACGGAGCCCGGGGTCATCCGGAAGGGAGGCGCCCACTCCAATTCTTACTACGGGGTCGTGCAGTCATCGTTCCTCGGCGACCGCCTGCGCACCCTCGTGGGCGGCCGGCACATCACGAACCACAGGCCGACGGACGACAACCGCGACGGCCGGGACGAGAACTTCAAGGTCAGCCGTTTCGTGCCGCAGTTCGGCGCGCTCTTCCGCGTCAACCCGGCGGTCAGCCTCTACGCGAGCACCAGCCGCACTTTCGTGCCGCAGCGCCAGCAGACCGCCGACCTCGCCGCGATCCGCGCGAGCCAAGGCGATCCCACCTCGGCCACTTACCGCCCACCGGCGGTGATCCCGGTGCAATTCCTGACAGCCGACCTCGAGGGCAAGGGATGGGAAGGCGGCGCTAAGGTAGAGCTGGGCGCGGGCGTGCTCCTCGGCACGCTATCCTACTTCAGCAACGAGGAGGCCAACCGCCTCGACGTCGATATCGCCAACCAAGTGCTCTACCAGCTCCCCGGCGCGACCGTGCGCGTGGCGGCCGGGCGCACGCGGGCCCGCGGGATCGAGACGGAATGGGTCTGGACGCCGCGTCCCTCCTACCAGGCGCTGCTCACCGCGAGTTACTTCCTCGAGAAGAACGAACTCTCCAACCCGGCTTCCCCGCGCGAGGTCGGCTCGCACCTCGAGTCCGTCCCGCGCTACAGCGTGAACCTCTGGCAGAAGTACACTTTCACCGGCGGCGCCCTCCGGGGCTTTTACGTCGGCGGCGGCATCAACTCGCTCGGCAAGACCTACGTGCACCCCAGCTGGACGATCCCGATCATCAGCGAGCCGGTGGTGCTATTCGACGCGCTGCTCGGGTACGCCACCAAGCTGGGTGACCGCCCGGTCAACTTCCGGGTCAACCTCCGCAATCTTCTAGATAAGCACTACCTGAACGGGACCTTCCAGTACGGAGAACCGCGCACGGCGATCGCCAGCCTCACGGTCCAGTTCTGAGGCTGACGGCGCCGCGCGCCCGCTTGTCTCCCGGCGCCGGCGCCCCCTAGCCTGCCGCCGCTTTGAAGACCACGCGGTACCGGCTCCTACCCCTCCTCTTTGCCCTCGCGCTGCCGGCCGCCGAGCCGGAGCCAACCGGCTTCACCGCGCGTGAGCTGGCACAGGGGTACCGCGAGGGCGTCGTGCTGGCCAAACCACGGGCCGGCCGGCACGCGGAGGCCGACGCGGCCGAGCGCCGCGAGGGCGTGCGCCTGCGCCGCCGCTGGGATCGTTTCGACGGCCTCCGGCTCCTCGAATTGCCCGCCGGCGAGGGGGTGCCCGCCGCGGTCGCCCGCCTCGCCGCCTCGGGCCGTTACGAGTACGTCCAGCGCGACCACCTGCGTCAGGCCGACGTCGTGCCCGACGATCCAGATTTCGCGAGCCGCCAGTGGCCGCACCGGAACACCGGCGCCAACAACGGCATCGCCAGCGCCGATCTCGGCTCGACCCGCGCCTGGGACCTGCGCACGGACGCCGCCGAGGTGATCGTCGCCGTAATCGACTCGGGCATCCGCACGGACCACCCCGATCTGGCCGCCAACCTCTGGGTCAACCCCAACGAAATTCCCGGCAACGGCCGCGATGACGACGGCAACGGGTACATCGACGACGTTCACGGCATCAATGCGATCACCGGCAGCGGCAACCCGGCTGACGACCTCGGCCACGGCACGCACGTGGCGGGGATTATCGGGGCGGTGGGTAACAATAGCGTGGGGATCACGGGCGTCGCTTGGCGGGTGAAGCTGATGGGCCTAAAGTTCCTCCGCGGAGGCACGGGGACCAGTGCAGGGCGCGGCTCCACGTCCGACGGCATCGAATGCATCGACTACGCGATCCGCCACGGCGCGCGCATTATCAATGGCAGCTACGGGGCGGCAGCGGGACCGGTCACGCAGTTCGACCCAGCCGAGCGCGAAGCCCTGCTGCGAGCGCGCGCCGCGGGTATCCTCTTCGTGGCGGCCGCGGGCAACGACGGCGCGAATATGGAGCTACTCGCGCACTACCCAGCGAGCTATCGGCTCGAGAACGTCATTGCCGTGGCCAACTCCACCAGCCGCGACGATGCCGCCCTCAGCACCAACTTCGGCGCGGGCTCGGTCGAGCTCTTCGCCCCGGGTTCCGAGATCTGGTCCACCTGGCCAACGGGCACCCCACCTTACGCCTCCCGTTCCGGCACCTCGATGGCGGCCCCGCACGTGGCCGGCGCCCTCGCACTCCTACGGGCGCAGTTCCCGGGCGACACCTACCGCGAACTAGTCAACCGCGTGCTGCGCCACGTCGACCCAGTCCCCGCCTTCCGCGGGCGGGTGCAGACCGGAGGCCGCCTGAACCTCGACCGGGCGCTGCGCTCCGCGGACAATCGGCCCTTCAACGACGACTTCGCAACCCGCTCGCGCCTCGCCGGCGGCAACGCGGCCGTCCGCAACGTCAGCACCGGCGCGACCCTCGAAAACGAGCCGGGCATCGCCGGCCAGACCCCCGTAGCCTCCCTCTGGTGGGAGTGGGTCCCAGCGGCATCGGGCCGAGTGCGCCTCGCCACCACGGGCAGCAGTTACGACACCCTGCTCGGTGTTTTTACCGGCACAGACCTCGGGGGCCTCACGCCCGTAGCGGCCAGCGACGACGAGCCCGGCCGCGTGACCTCGCGGCTCGAATTCCAGGCCGAGGCCGGCGTTCCGTACCAAATCGTGGTCGCGGGCAAGGCGGGCGCCGCCACGACCGCGGGGCTGACGTTGCTCGACCTCGGCGCGATCCCGGCCAACGACGCCTTCGCGGGCGCGCAGGTGATCGCCGGGCGTTCCGCCCGGATCGACGCCGCGAACGCCTCCGCCACCCTCGAGCCCGGTGAACCGCGCATCCTCGGTCTTACCGGTGGCAAATCTCTGTGGTACCGTTGGACCGCGCCTGCCAGCGGCCGCTACCAAGCCGGCCTCCTGAGCGAGGGCTTCGACCCGATCCTTGCCGTCTACACCGGCACCGGACTCGCAGACCTGAAGTTGGTCGCCGCGAACGACAACCACGATACCCTCACGGGTGGGACCGAGGCCGCCACCAGTGCGCTGGTTACGTTCGAGGCGGTGGCGGGAGCGACTTTCCACTTCCAAGTCGACGGCAAGGCAACGGGGACCACGCCGCCGGCCAACGCACCGTTCACGCTCACCCTCAACGACTCGCTCTGGCAGGGCCTCACCGGCGGCAGCGTCACCAGCGCCCCGGTGGTCGGCCCAGACGGCGCGGTCTACGTCGGCAGCACCGATGGCACCCTGCACGCCTTCAACGCCGACGGCTCCCGCCGCTGGCCCGCCCTGCGCCTAGAGGGGATGCTCGATACCTCCGCCGCCGCACTCTCGCCGGACGGCACGCTCTACCTCGGCGTGGGCCCAGTCTCCGCGCTGCTCAACGACGCCAAGCTGCACGCGATCGACGCTGCCACCGGAGCCCGCCGCTGGGAGATCGTGGTCGGCCCCGGTTATAACGCCAACAATGCAGTGGCCCTCGGGGCCGACGGTACCATTTACGTGCGCAGCCAGGCGCAGAACCCCGCCGCCGCCCGCCTCTACGCCTACCGCGACGCGGGCGACCGCGCCGTCCTCCGTTGGTCCGCCTCGGTGCCGGGCGACTCGTACGCTTCGGTCAGCCTCGCCCCCGACGGCACGGTCTACCTCGGATCCGACGATGCCGCGAACGGGCACCGGCTCTTCGCCTTCGACCCCGCTACCGGCGCCGTCAAGTGGAGCCTGCGCAACGAACAAGCGGTGTACACCGCCGCGGCAATCGACGGCGCCGGCAACGTTTACTACGGCACGCTGTCCTCGGGCCGCCTGTACTCGGTGACCCCCGGCGGCACCCTTCGCTGGACCTACGCCGGCGCAAGCGTCGGCACCTCCTCGTCGCCCGCGCTCAGCCCGGACGGCCGCACGGCCTACTTCGCAGGCTACGACTCCAAGCTGCACGCGGTCGATACGACCACCGGTGCGGCCCGCTGGACCTTCACCCTCGGTCAGGAGGTGCGCGCCTCTTCGCCCGCCGTGGACGCGAACGGTATCGTGTACCTCGGCTGCTACGATGGTCTGATCTACGCGGTGAACCCGGATGGCACTTTGCGCCGCACTTGGGCAACGGGCGGCATTGTACGCTCCTCGCCCGCGATCGCAGGGACGAAGCTGGTGGTCGGCAGCAACGACCGCCGCGTCTACGCGTTTGAGCTTGGGGTCGGGACCGCTGGCCCCTGGCCGCAGTACCGGCATAACGCGCGCCGCACCGGCCGGGCGGAAACGGAGCCGTTCGGCCTGCTCGCCGCTCCCACCGACCAACGCGCCGTCCTCACCCTGCCCTTTTCACTCAGCGTGACCATCTCCGGCTCGGGCCCCTTCAGCTATCAGTGGTTTCAGGACGGACGCCCGGTCGCGGGCGCGACCCAGGCTACTTTCACTGTGGCCGCCGCCACCGCCGCCTCCGCCGGGAGCTATGTGGTGCGCGTCACGGGTCCCCAGGGCGAGCTCACCAGCAACCCGGCCCGCGTGAGCGTCGAGCCGCCGGATCCCGGCCGGCTGACCAACCTCTCCGTCCGCACGCGCGCCGGGGCCGGGGCGCGCACTCTGACTGCCGGCTTCACCCTCGCGGGCAGCGGTCTCCGCCCAATGCTCCTGCGCGGCATCGGCCCGGGCCTGGCGGCATTTGGCGTCGCAGGCACGCTCGCCGATCCAGCGCTGGAGTTGTACGCTGCCGGACGCCCGGAGGCGACCAACGACGACTGGGGCGCCGGCGGCGGCGGGACGCTGCTGGCGGCGGCGTTTGCGCGCGCGGGCGCGTTCGCCCTCGATCCCGCGGCACGGGACGCGGCGCTACTGCGGCCTCTCGGCGCGGGCAATTACACGGTGCAGGTCACGGCACCGGGGGGCGCCGCGGAGGGCGTCGCCCTAGTGGAGTTGTACGAGGATCCGGCTGGCACCAGCGCCGCCAATCGCTTGGTCAACCTTTCCGCGCGCGCGCAAGTGGGAACCGGCGAAGGCATCCTTATCGCCGGCTTCACCCTGTCGGGCAACGTGCCGCGCCGCGTTCTCATCCGCGGCATCGGCCCCGCCCTCGCCGGCTTCGGGGTGACCGGCGCCCTTACCAATCCAGTACTGACGTTGTTCCGCGGCCCGACGCGCGTGCAGGAGAACGATGACTGGGGCGGCGAGCCGGCGCTAGTCTCCGCCTTCACCGCCGCTGGCGCGTTTCCGCTCAACGACCCGGCGGGTCGCGACGCAGCCTTCACGACCCTGCTCGCCCCCGGCAGCTACACGGTGCAAGTGGCCGGGAGCGGCGGCGGCACGGGCGTCGCCCTCGTCGAGCTCTATGAGTTGCCCTGACGCACGGCCTCAGCGGACCCAGCGGGCCTGCAGCACCCAACCGCGGAAGACGTCGCGGCACACGGCGCCATAAGGATTGTCGCCCAGCGCCTCCCAGCCCTCCGGGAAATGCCAAACCGGCTGGCACGAACGGATCACCTCGCGCCCGTCGAGCCGGACGACCACGTCGCCCACCCCACCCTGCCCATAGGCGTCCGGCCGAAACGCGGGTAAGTCGAGCTCCAGCCAATGGCCGCCCGGGCTGGGCCGGAGGATCGCCGAAGTTACCCGCGGCTGGCCGAAGGTGTCGAAGGCCAGCTTGACGCCGCCCGGCGCGGGCTCGGCGAAGAGAAAATTATATTGGAAGTGAGCCCCGGCGGCGACGAGCGGCTCCCCGTCGGGCAAGATCTCGTCCGGGAAATGCACACGGAGGCGCAAGGTACCCCCGCGGCGCGCCGCGGGATCCGTGAAGCCCACGCGGAACTCGTCACGCCGCAGCAGGCGCGAGAACTCGTCGCGCAGTTCCCCGGAAAAATCTGGGGCGAGGCGGCCGCCCGGCATGTGGGGCCCGGACCGGCGGGGACGAACGTCCTGCAGGGCACGGCCGCCGCTGAACCAGACGGCGATGCCGGTGCGCTCGCGGTGCTCGAGGTCGCGGCGGAAGGCGGCCCACGGGCCGTGCCCTTCCGGCCGGTACAGGGAGGGCAACTGGAGCGAGACGGTGTGGGTGTGGCCGGGCTTCCAAGTGAGGAGCCGGCCCCAGCGGATGGCCTGATCGTCGAAAGCCACGCCGAAGCGCAGTTGCCGGTCGGGCAGGTGTTCCACGAAGACGCGCTCCCCGGCCAGATCCGCCGGTGCGCAGAAGGGCTCCACCGTGCCCGGAGGCTGTTCGCGAAAACGAACCTTCAGCACGCGGGGGCCGTCGACGTGACCGAGGCGGAGCCCCAATGCGGAGAGGAGGTCGTGGGTGCCGTCGGCCAGTTCGCGCCAGCGCTCGGTAGCGAGACCCCGGGTCGAGCGCCCGTGATAATCGAAGGTGACCAGTGCGCCGACGACCACGGTGACCGCCACGGCGGCACCGAACGCGGCGATCGTCGCGTGGGCAGCCCATCGGCCGAGCCGCCGCAGCGCCCGTTCTGCGGCCAGCAGACCGAGCAGGGCGAGGACGGCCAACGCCACCGCGTAATCGGTCTGGTAGCGCATCGTGGTCGAGAAGTAACAGTTCACCAGCGCGCCAACCGGCAACGCATAGGCGGCCACGACCCCGACGGCCCCGGTGAGGGCCCGCCGCTCCGCCGCGGCGCGCCCGAGCCACGCAAGCGGCAGCGCGAGCAGGAACCAGTAGAAGGGGAAGGTGACCGCCTTGCCGCAGACCTCCTCGGTGCCGAAGTAGTCCGGGATGTGCGAGATCTCGATCGCCTGCGCGTAGACGAAGGGGAATTCAGGGCGCCAGAGGAGCGGCTGAAAGAAGTAGACCGAGAGGTTGTGGAGGAAGAAGCGGGGGCTGAAGTGGACCAGCTTGCCCTCGTAGGCACCCGATAGCTGGTAGTTCTGGCCCCACTCGAAGGGACTCCCGAAGCGGGCGTGGTTGTGCCACATGATCGCCGCCGCGCAGCAGGCGAGCGGGACGCCCGCGGCCACCGCCAGCCGCCACCACTCCCGACCCGGCTCCCGCCGGCACCACG